>VAYG01000063.1:14943-15484 GCA_005885015.1 Actinomycetota bacterium
GTCGACCATGAACCCCTGCCAGAACTGCGGGGTCGCCTCCGCGTCGACCACGAGCAAGGCCTCGTCCCGGACCCAGACTGTTCGGCCGTCCCGGGTCATCATCCGGTACTCGGAGCACAGGGGGTCGCCGGTCGCCTTGCTGGTGGCCTCCTCTTCCAGAGCCCTGGCCCGATCCTCCGGTTTGATCTGCTTGAACCACAGCTCCGGATCCGCCTGCCACTCTCCGGGGGAGAAGCCGAGGATCCGCTCGATCTGCGGGCTGACGTAATACCACCGGCCGGCCTCACCGAACCCGGCCACGTAGGTGATCGCCGGGATGCGTTCGAGGAGCCCCCGGTAGTTCATGGAGCTCCCCACCGCCCCTCCTCCCTCGGGGCGCGCGGCACGCCGAGGCGAAGGCGTCTGGGCGCGCGGATCGGGGTCCCCGGGCGGGGCCCCTCTAGGCTGCATGATCATGCCTCGCTTCCGATGAACTTCTCTGAAAGAGTCATCGGATGGACCGAGACCCCGGTTCAGTTCCCCCCGGCTAGCCTCGGAGGTC
>VAYG01000063.1:15495-34701 GCA_005885015.1 Actinomycetota bacterium
CGCGCTCCTGGATGCGCCGCTCGGCCTCCTCCTTCTGACGGCGGGCCTTGTCCAGGTCGATCTCGTTTTCCAGCTCGGCGTGTTCGGCCAGCACGTCCACCCGAGTGTCCATCCCCTCGCTCACCACGTGGAGAAAGCCGGCGTCGACGGCCGCCGCCAGCCGCTCCCCACTCTCGGTCGTGATGAAGAGGGGGCTGATGGAGAGCTCGATCAGCATGGGGGCGTGGCCCGCCAGGATCCCGACCTCGCCTTCTGTTCCCCGGGCCACCACCAGGGTGGCCCGGCCCGACCACACCTCGCGCTCGGGCGTGACCAGGATGACGTCGAACGCCGTGGCCACGGGTTACGCTTCGGCCCCGAGCGACTCGAGCCGCTTCCCCTGCTCGACCGCCTCCTCGATCCCTCCCACCATGTAGAACGCCTGCTCCGGCAGGTGGTCGTACTCTCCCTCGACGAGCGCCTTGAACGAGGCGATGGTCTCGTCGATGGGCGTGTACTTCCCCTTGATGCCGGTGAACTGCTCGGCAACGAAGAAGGGCTGGGAGAGGAACCGCTCGATCTCCCAGAATGGCGATGATGTCCTGGAGGTCCTTGTAGCGCTGCAGGGTCTCCTGCACCCGCCGGGCCACGTCGTAGTGCTCCTCTCCGACATAGCGCGCGTCAAGGATCCGAGAGGTCGAGTCGAGCGGGTCGACCGCCGGATAGATGCCCTTCTCCACGATGGCCCGCGACAACACCGTGGTGGCATCGAGGTGGGCGAACGTGGTGTGGGGGGCGGGGTCGGTGATGTCGTCCGCCGGCACGTACACCGCCTGGAGCGAGGTGATCGACCGCCCCCTGGTCGAGGTGATGCGCTCCTGGAGCTCGCCCATCTCGTCGGCCAGCGTGGGCTGGTAGCCGACGGCCGAGGGCATCCGGCCGAGCAGGGTCGACACCTCGGACCCGGCCTGGACGAACCGGAAGATGTTGTCGACGAACAGCAGGACGTCCTGTCGCTCGTGGTCCCGGAAATACTCGGCCATCGTCAGCGCGGCGAGCCCCACGCGAAGCCGGACACCAGGGGGCTCGTCCATCTGCCCGAAGACCAGCGCCGTCTTGTTGATGACGCCGGACTCCTTCATCTCGAGGAACAGGTCGTTGCCCTCGCGTGTCCTCTCGCCGACCCCGGCGAACACGGAGACCCCGGCGTGCTGCTCGGCGACCCGGTAGATCATCTCCTGGATGATCACCGTCTTCCCCACGCCGGCCCCGCCGAACATCCCGATCTTCCCGCCCTTCACGTAGGGCTCCAAGAGGTCGATGACCTTGATCCCCGTCTCGAACATCTCGACCTTCGGCTCGAGCTCGTCGAAGGGCGGCGGGGGCCGATGGATCGGCCAGTAGTCGTCGGCCTCCACCTTCTCGGTGTCGAGCGGATCGCCCAACACGTTGTAGACGTGGCCGAGCACCTTCTGCCCCACCGGCACCTGGATCGGATGGCCCGAGTTGACCACCGGGGCGCCCCGGATCAGCCCGTCGGTGGGGCGCATGGCGATGGCCCGCACGATCGAGTTGCCGATGTGCTGGGCCACCTCGCACACGATCGTGCTGGTCTCCCCGTCGAGCGTCCGCTCGACTTCGAGCGCCTGATTGATCTCGGGGAGCTCGTCGGGCGGGAAGTCCACGTCCACCACCGGGCCGATGACCCGGACCACCCGTCCCGTCGGCTTCGCCTTCCGGCTCTCGGCCTTCGGCCGCGCCTTCGCCGATCCCTTCGTTCGTTCCGCCATGTCGGTCAGTACCTTCCTTTCAGCCGGCCACCGATTCCCGCGCCTTCGCCAGCGCCTCCGCTCCACCGACGATCTCCATGATCTCGGTGGTGATCTCCGTCTGGCGGGCCTGGTTCGCCACCCGGGTCAGCACCTTGATCAGCTCCTCCGCGTTCTCCGTGGCCGCGCTCATGGCCCGCCTCCGGGCGGCGTGCTCCGACGCCGCGGACTCCAGGAGGGCGTTGTAGACGCGGGTTTCCACGTAGCGCGGCAACAGGGCCTCCAGGAGGGCCTCCGGATCCGGCTCGAAGATGTACTGGGCCACCGGGCCCTCGGTGGGCGGCCGCTCGGTCTCCTCGAACACCATGGGGACGAACCGCCGGGCCACCGGTCGTTGCCGGATGGCGGAGACGAAGTCGGTGAACACGCCGTGGATCTCGTCGACGTCGCCCGCGGTGAACCGCTCGATCAACGCGTCGGCGATGGCCTTCGCGTCGTCGTAGGACGGTGTCTCGGAGAAGCCGAACCATGACGTTTCGACCGGCCGTTGCCGGAATCGGTAATACGAGATGCCCTTCCGCCCTGCCACGAACAGCTTGACCTGCTTTCCCTCCTCACGCAGGAGCGAGAACAGCTCCTCGGCCCGCCGGAGCACGTTCGCGCTGTAGGCGCCGGCCAGCCCCCGGTCGGAGGTGACCACGAACACGGCGGCCGCCTTCGCGTCGGGCCGCTGCTCGAGCAGCGGATGGGCCAGCGCGGCGCTGGCCGTGGCGACGTCGGCGATGGCCGCGGTCAATCGCTCGGCGTAGGGGCGGGCCGCCTCGACGCGTTGCTGGGCCTTGAGGATCCGCGAGGTGGCGATCAGCTCCATAGCCCGGGTGATCTTCATGGTCGACTGGACCGACCGGATCCGGCGCCGGACCTCCCGGAGCTTGGCCCCCACGGTGGCTCCTCCCGCCTAGCCCGGCAGCTGGGTTCCGCCGGGCGCCTCGCCGGCCGCGCCGGCCTTCCGGCGGAACTCCTCCTCGGTGGGCCGGCGGTACTTCCGCAGTGCCTCCTGCTCCTCCCCGGTCAGCGGCTGGGCGGCCGCCTCCTTCAAGGGCGCCTGCCCCTCGGAGGGCTGGAAGGTGGTCCGGAAGTCCCGGACCGCCGCTTCGAGGGGCTGGCTGAGCTCGTCGGAGAGGGTCCCTTCCTGGGCGATGGTCCGGCCGATCTCGGGGTTCCGCGATTCGATGTAGTCCAGGAGCTCGGCCTGGAATCGCTTGGCGTCCTCCACCGCCACGTCGTCGAGAAAACCGTTCGTCACGGCGAAGATCACCAGCACCTGCCGCTCCACGGGCATCGGGCGGTACTGCGGCTGCTTCAGGATCTCCACCACCCGGGCCCCTCGTTCCAGCTGGGCCTGGGAGGCCCGGTCCAGCTCGGAACCGAACGTGGCGAAGGCCTCAAGCTCCCGATACTGGGCAAGGTCCAGCCGAAGCCGGCCGGCCACCTGCTTCATGGCCTTGATCTGCGCATTGCCTCCCACCCGGGAGACGGAGATCCCCACGTTGATCGCGGGGCGAACGCCCGCGTTGAACAGGTCCTTCTCCAGATAGATCTGGCCGTCGGTGATGGAGATGACGTTCGTGGGGATGTACGCGGAGACGTCGCCTCCCTTCGTCTCCACGATGGGGAGCGCGGTCAGCGAGCCGCCCCCCAGGTCGTCGGACAGCTTCGCCCCGCGCTCCAGGAGACGGGAGTGGAGGTAGAACACGTCGCCCGGGTAGGCCTCCCGCCCGGGAGGCCGCCGGACCAGCAGGGAGATCTCCCGGTAGGCGTCCGCCTGCTTCGACAGATCGTCGTAGATGATCAGCGCGTGCTGCCCCTCGTACATCCAGTGGGCCCCGATGGCAGCTCCGGCGTAGGGAGCGATGTACTTGAACGAGGCCGGAGCGGAGGCCGGGGCGTCGACCACGACGGTGTAGGCCATCGCCTCGTTGTCGGTGAGGGCCTGGACCACTTCGGCCACGGTCGAGTCTTTCTGGCCGACCGCCACGTAGATGCACTTGACCTGCTTCTCGGGATCGCCGCTCGCCCAGTTCTCCCGCTGGTTGATGATGGTATCGATGGCGATGGCCGTCTTGCCGGTCTGGCGGTCGCCGATGATCAGCTCGCGCTGGCCCCGGCCGATGGGGGTCATGGCGTCGATGGCCACGATCCCGGTCTGCAACGGCTCCTTCACCGGTTGACGGTCGACCACCGACGGGGCCTGGATCTCCAGGGCCCGGTATGTCTGGAACTGGATGGGCCCCTTGCCGTCGACCGGCTCCCCCGTCGGCCGGATGACCCGGCCGAGGAGACCGTCCCCGACCCCCACCGAGAGGATCCGTCCCGTCTGCTTGACGGGGTCGCCCTCCTCGATCTCGTCGGCCACGCCCAGGACGATGCACCCGATTGACGCCTCGTCGAGGTTGAACGCGATGCCCAGGATCCCCTGGGGGAACTCCAGCAGCTCGTTGGCCATGGCCCGCGGAAGCCCCTCCACGATGGCCACGCCATCTCCGGTGGCCATGACGCGGCCGACCTCCTCGCGCTCCATCGTGGGCTCGAAGCCCTCGACGTACTTGCGCAGCGCCTCGGCGATCTCCTCCGGCGAGATGGTCAGCTCGTGCCCCACCGTCACACCCTCCTCCGGTCGGCCCCGGGCAGCCTCACCGCGTCCCCGCCAGCTGCTCCCGGGCCATCTCGAGCTTGCGCTTGACCGAGCCGTCGAAGACCACGTCGCCGACCCGCGCCACCACCCCGCCGATGACGGATGGATCGACCAGTGTCCTCAGCTCCACGTCCTTTCCGGTCGCCTCCGACAGCGCCGTGGCCAGGCGGTCCGCCACCGCGCGACGGCGCCGCTCGGCGGCCAGCTCCGTCATGGCGTCGACGATCCGGGCCAGGTCCTTCGCCCTCCCCTGCTCGAGCAGGAACTCGACGAGGTTCACCGTGTGCCCGCTGGCCCGGCCTCCCAGCAGCTCCTGAACCACCGCCTTCTTCCGGTCGACGGGCAGGGCTGGGTCGGTGAGGGCTTCCCGCAGCTCGCTCTCGGTCTCGACAGCCTTGCCGAACCGGAAGAGCTCGTCCTCGACCTGTTCGAGCTGCCCCTCGGCCTCGGCCACGGCGAACAGCGCCTGGGCGTATCCGCGAACCAGCGAGCGCTTCTCCGCCACCTAGGACTCCCCGCCGTCCCTCGATCCGTTGCCGGCCGACCGACCCAGACCGGCGAGCTCCTCGATGTACTCGTCCACCAGCCGGAGCTGGCGCTCCTTGTCGAGCGTCTCCCGCACCACCCGCTCCGCCAGCGCCAGGGAGAGCTGCCCGACCTGGGACTTGAGCTCCTGGAACACCCGGTCCCGCTCGCCCCGGATCTCGTCCTGGGCCCGGCCCAGGATGGCCTGGTACTCCTGCTCGGCCTTCCCGGTCATGTCCCTGCGCATGGCCTCGGCGGTGCGACGGGCCTCCTCGATGATCCGGTTGGCCTCATCCCGCGCGCCGGCGAGCTGCTGACGGTAGTCGGCCAGCATCTGCTGGCCCTCGGTCTTGGCCTCCTCCGCCTTCTCCAGGTCCCCCTGGATCCTGCCCCGGCGGTCTTCGAGCAGCTTGTTTACCCGGGGGATCACCCACTTGGACATGAAGACGAACACGACGGCGAACGCGATGGCCCCCACCACCAGCTCCTGCAGCTTGGGTGAGAGGTCCTTGATCGGCTTGTCCTCGGCCTGGGCGACGATCCACAGCCTGGTCAGCACGGCGATCATCTCGGCCTCCTCACGTGATGATGAAGAACAGGACGAAGCCGAACAGGGCCAGCGCTTCGATGATCCCGATGCCGATGAACATGGTCCCCCGAACCATGCCGGCCGCCTCCGGCTGGCGGGCCATCGCCTCGACCGACTTCCCCATCAGGATGCCGATCCCGATACCGGGGCCGATGGCGGCGAGCCCGTAGACGAGGCCCTTGCCGATCGGTGCGAACGCCGAAGCGGCCAGCAGGGTGACCGCCTGGACCAGTAGCGCGACCATGTGCACTCTCCTCTCTCAGTGCTCCTCCGCCATGGCGCCGGCCAGGTACGAGGCCGTGAGGACCGCGAAGATGAACGCCTGCAGGGAGGAGACGAAGATCTCGAAGCCGACCAGGACGACGGCCAGGGCGAAGGGGACGACGGCGAAGATGTAGGGGACTCCCGTGAGGAACACGATCGAGCCCAGGAAGAACACCGCCAGCAGGAAATGGCCGGCGATCATGTTGGCGGTGAGACGAACCGTCAGGGTGATCGGCCGGACGATGATCACCGAGAAGAACTCGATCAGGGCGAGCGGGAGCTTCATCGCCACCGGTACCCCTGGCGGGAACATCACGAGCTTCAGATATCCGACGAGTCCGTGGCGCCGGATCCCGACCGTGTTGTAGACGACCCAGGAGATGAGGGCCATCACCAGGGGGAAGGCCAGTCGGGAGTTCAGAGGGAAGCTCACGAATGGGATCACTTCCAGGATGTTTCCGAAGAAGATGAAGAAGAACAGGGTGGAGAGGAACGCCAGGAAGGGCAGGCCCTCCGGCCCGATCATCTGGATGACCACCTGCGTCCGGACGAACTCGACCGCGCCCTCCATCAGGACCTGGAACTTGCCGGGCACGATGGTCGGCTTCCTGAAGGCCAGGTAGAAGACGAGCAGCATCGCGGCGACCGCGATGATCAACAGGATCATGATGTAGTTCAGCCCGAACTCGATGCCGAAGATCTTCACCGGCCCGACGAGGTAGTCGAAGACGAAGTCCCTGGTGGATGGAGGTTCGAAGGCGACGCCCAGGACGGATCCGAGCAGCCCAACCGTCATGAGGCGATCACCTCCCCGCGGGCGGTATCACGAGCTGCTGACCCACACCGTGCGCCAGAAGCCTCATCTCGAAGGAGATCAGCAGCAGCGTGGCGGGGGCGACGGCCAGACCGAAGGCCAGGGCCGAGAACCAGGCGAAGCGATCGAGCACGAACAGCAGGCCCACGATCAGCGTGAGCCGAACGATCCACCCGATCATCCCCACGGCGGCCAGGGCCAGCAGCGAAACCCTCGCCGCGCGGGCCATCGACGTGCCGCTGGCGACGAAGTTCAGGGTGACGACGGCGACACCGAGGGCCGCGGACCATCCCACCCCCCAGCCTCCGGCCAGAGCGCCGATCACGAAGGCCAGCAGCGCCGCCGGGAGCCCATAGGGCGACGCGCGGCGGACCAGCTCGAGCTCCGGGTCAGCGCTTCCCCTCATCCCCTCTCCCGAAGTGCACGTAGACCAGGTACACGCCACCGGCGGCGCCCCCGACCATGCCGATCGCCGTGAAGACGTTTCCGGTGCCGGCGAGCCAGTCGATGAGGAACCCGACCAGCCCCCAGCTCAGGATGCCTCCGAGCATGTACGCGGTGATCTGCCACCCCGTGGACATGCCACGCCACATGTCGTTGGGAGGACCGCCGCCCGGGTGCCCCGAGCCAGTCATCGAGCGGGCGGAGTATATCGGCCGGCTCTCCGATGAGTCAAAGCGAGGCGGTCGTTTTCGCAGGTCAGCGGCCATATTCGCCCTCCCCGGGCCGACGCGCCTCTCACTTTGTGAAAACTTTCACAAGCCAGTATAGCCGGATCGGTCAGGCCTGCCCCGACCGTGCACGGGGCTCGGCGAGGGCCTCCGCCTTTCGCAATCGTCGGAGCCGCCTCGACTCCCGGAGCCGCCGGGGGACGAACGTCGCCGCGATCAACCCCAACGCCGCCAGGATGATCGATCCCACGATCAGGCGGCCGTTGATGAAGGAGACGGCCAGCCCGGATCCGGCCAGGAGCATGGCCCAGTAGTACATGATCAGCACGGCCCGGCGGTGCGTGTGCCCGATGTCCCGGAGCTGATGGTGGATGTGCTCCTTGTCGGGGGCGAACACCGGACGGCCCCGGCGGATCCGCCGGACGACGGCGAGCGCCACGTCCGTCAGGGGGACCGCGAGGACGAAGACGGGGATCAGGATGGGGATGGCGAAGGCGGCGACGTCTCCCCCGTGCGGCTGGAGCGTGCGCCCCACACCGGCGATGGTCGCCGCCGCGAGCAGCAACCCCAACAGCATCGCGCCGGAATCCCCCATGAAGATGCGGGCTGGGTAGAAGTTGTACGGGAGGAACCCGAGGCCGGCGCCGGCCGCGATCGCGCACAGGAGCGCGGCGGCCTTGGCCGACTCGGGGAAGGACGAGGGCGACACGTACACCCAGACGAAGAAAGCCGCGGCGGCGATGGCCACGATGCCCGCGGCCAAGCCATCCAACCCGTCGATGAGGTTGACGGCGTTGACCATCATCAGCACCCACAGCACGGTGAGCGGGACGGCCAGGTCCGGCCCCAGCGAGATGACGCCCTGGGTGGGGAACCAGAAGAAGAGCAGCTCGACGCCGTACAGGATGAGCAGGCCGGCCGCCAGGATCTGGCCGGCGGCCTTGGCCGGGGCGGAGAGGGCGTGGACGTCGTCCACCAGCCCCACCACGGTGATGGCCAGGGCGGCGAGGAACGTCCCTTGGAGCTCGAACGTCTGCCGGTAGAGCCGACGAAAGTCCGGGAAGAGGTAGGCCACGGCCAGGCCCGCCGCCAGGCCGAAGAAGATGCCCAAGCCTCCCAGCGTCGGCGTCGGCTTGGGATGCACCTTGCGGTCCGAGGGACGGTCGATCGCCCCGATCTTGACCGCCAGCCACCGGACCCCGGGGGTGACCGCGAGGACGGCCAGGGCCGTGACCGCGAACACGCCCAGGTATGGAGTCATCCGCCCGTCGTTCGCCTATGCGTACGCCGGGAACCGATCCATCAGGTCCCGGACCGCGCTCCTCGCTCGCTCGGCCACGGCCTGGTCGTCCGGATCGCGAAGCACCTCGCCGATGATGCGGGCGACTTCCTTCATCTCCGGCTCGTCCATGCCCAGGGTGGCCGGGCCGGGAGTTCCCAGCCGGATCCCCGATGCCGTGGCGGGCGGCAACGGATCGAACGGGATGGCGTTCTTGTTCAGGGCGATGCCCACCCGTTCGCACGCCTTCTCCGCGTCGGCGCCGGTCATCCCGATCGGCTGCAGGTCCACGAGGGCGAGGTGGGAGTCGGTCCCCCCCGACACAAGGCGAAGCCCCTCGTCGGCCAGGCCGGCGGCGAGGGCCCTCGCCGTCCGGACCGTTCGGTGCGCGTACTCGGCGAACTCCGGCGCCATCGCCTCCTTCAGGCACACGGCCTTGGCCGCGATGCAGTGCTCCAGCGGACCGCCCTGCATCATCGGGAAAACGGCCTTGTCGATGGCCTTCGCGTGCTCCTGCCTGCACAGGATCATCGCCCCCCGTGGACCTCGGAGCGTCTTGTGCGTGGTGAACGTGACGACGTCCGCGACCGGGACCGGGCTCGGGTACGCACCGCCGGCCACGAGGCCGATGAAGTGAGCCGCGTCCACCATGAAGATCGCTCCCACCTCATCGGCGATCGCGCGGAAGGCGGCGAAGTCGATGACTCGCGGGTACGCGGTGAACCCCCCCAGGATCATCCTCGGCCGGTGCTCCAGGGCGAGGTCGCGAACACGGTCCATGTCGATCGTCTCGCTGTCCTTGTCCACCTCGTAGCCGACGAACGTGAACCACTTCCCCGAGAAGTTCACCGGCGAGCCGTGGGTGAGGTGGCCGCCGTGGGCCAGCACCATCCCGAGGATCTTCTGGCCGGGATCCCTCGGCTCGATGAACGCTCCATACGCGGCCATGTTCGCCTGCGCTCCGGCGTGCGGCTGCACGTTCGCGTGCTCCGCGCCGAACAACCGCTTGGCCCGCTCGATGGCGAGGGACTCGGTGACGTCGACGAACTCGCATCCACCGTAGTAGCGCTTGCCCGGGTATCCCTCCGCGTACTTGTTGTTCATGCTCGAGGCGAGCGCGGCGAGGACCGCCGGACTGGCATAGTTCTCCGACGCGATCAGCCGGAGGGTGCTCCGCTCGCGGCGAAGCTCGTTGGCCACCGCCTCGGCCACTTCGGGGTCGGTCGCCTTGAGGGCTTCCCAGTCGGCAGCGAACTCTCTCATGCGACGTCCCCTCCCCAGATGCCTCCGTCCCGGGCCCGGTCCTCCATTCGTATCCCGGCGCCGGTGGGGATCCGGAACAACCCGTCCACCATCCGGCGGCACAGGTCCTGAACCTCCCAGGCCGTGGCCCGGTACGTCCCCGCCCCCAGCCCGATCGGATCGGCGACGTCCAGGTCGATCGGCTCCTCGATCCGGCCGCCGGCGCGAAGCGCCGCGGCGGCCGCCACCGACCGCCTGAGCTGTTCGACGGGGGAATCGCCCTCCGCCGGCGCACCCTCGGCCACCGCCGCGAGCAGGTGGACCACTTCTTTCAGCGTGAACGCCTTGTCTGCCACAGCGGGAGCCGTGTGGACGATCGCCTCGCGCTGGCCGGCCGTCATGCAGATCACCGACTCGGCCTGCCCCAGCATCGACGGCTCCACGCGGCGGGCGCGGTGCGCGGAGATGTCCACGCCGAGCTCGCGCAGCGCGTCAACGCTCTCCGCGGTGGCCGAGGAGTCCGTCCACGCCGAGACTCCCGACGAGGCGACGCCGATGCCGGTGATGCCGCGGCGAGCCAGCTCCGCTCTGGTGAATCCTTCGGCCATCGGCGAACGGCAGATGTTGCCCGTGCAGACGAAGAGAATCTCCGCCATTCGGGTCAGTGTAGCGATGCGGGCTGAGCCGCGGGCCTCCCCTAGATCGGCCCCATCTCCGCGGTCAGCCGGCCGATTTCCACCGGGCCGGGGCGGACCATGCGCATCTCCCGTTCGGTGAGGTCGACGATGGTCGAGGGGGCGCCTCCCGGCGGGGTTGCCCCGGCGGCCAGGACGATGTAAACGGCCACGGCCTCGCCGAACGCCGCGATCAGGTCTTCTTTCCGATCGAGCGGGGGGCGTCCCGACAGATTGGCGCTGGTCGTGGCCAGCGGGCCGGCCCGCTCCAGGATGGATGACGACAGGTGGTGGGCCGGCACCCTGACGGCGATCGATTCCTTTCTTCGCCCCAGCTCCCAGCCTCTGGACCGCTCGGTCCTCGGCAGGATGAGCGTCACCGGTCCGGGCCAGAACGCTTCGGCGAGTCGCCTGGCCCGCCGATCGGGCCGGGCCACCTCCCACGCGGATTCGGCGCTGTTCGCCAGCACCGGCAGGTTCAACCCCGACGGGCGTCGCTTCGCCTCGAACGCCCTGGCCGTGGCCGCCGCGTCGTCCGGCCGGCAGGCGATCCCGTAGACCGTCTCGGTCGGAAACACCACCAGGTTGCCCTGCTCGAGCGCTCGGGCTGCCGCCTCCACCGCTGCGGTGAGCGAGCCCGGATCGGCCGGATCGACCTCGAGGTCCTCCGTCATCGCCGCGACGCGCGCCCCCTGACCACACGGTCCCGTCCGGCCAGATCGGGGAGGACCTCCACGTCGGCGAGCCTCGATTCGAACAGCGCCCGGACGTCGGCGCCCTGGTCGTCGCCGATCTCCACCACCAGCGAGCCGCCCGGGACCAGCCAGACCGGAGCGAGCTCGGCGAGCCGGCCATGGACCTCCGTCCCCCCCACCAGGGCCTCGAAGGGTTCGGCCCTGACCTCCCGAGGGAGCGATTCGTACGCCTCGCGCGCCACGTAAGGGGGGTTGCTCACCAGCAGATCCACGCGTCCCCGAAGCGCCGGCGGCAACGGGCCGAGCAGATCGCCGCGGAGGATTTCCATCTCCAGCCCGTGCCGCTCCGCGTTCTCCTTCGCCGTGCGGACGGCCGGCTCCGATACGTCCGTGGCCAGCACCCGCGCGTCCGGCCGGGCCCGCTTGATGGCCAGACCGACCGCCCCGGTGCCGGTCCCGACGTCGACCACGGTGGGGGAGGGAGCGTCGGCGATGGTCTCCAGTGCGGCCTCGACCAGCCCCTCGGTTTCCGGGCGGGGCACGAACACCCCGGGCCGCACGGCCAGGGTCAGGCCCAGGAACGATTGCTCGCCGGTCAGGTATTGGAGCGGCGTCCCCGAGCATCGCTGGCACAGAGCCCGGCCGAAGAGCCTGGCCGTCTTCGAGTCGAGTCCCTCGGTCCTCGCGTAGAGCCCGGCCCGGCTCGTCCCGAGGTGGTGCATGAGCAGGGCCTCGGCCGTCTCGCGAGGGCTCTCCACGCCGTGTGCCGCAAGGTAGGCGGCCGAGCGCCGAACCAGTCCTGCTCCAGGAGGGCCTCCACGAACGTGTCGAGGCCCCCCGCCAACACCTCGGGCAGGTTGTGGACGGAGGTGCCCACCCGGTGGTCGGTCACCCGGTTCTGGGGGAAGTTGTACGTGCGGATCTTCTCGGAGCGCTCTCCCGTCCCCACCTGGGCCTTGCGGGTGGCCGCTTCCCGGCGCTGCTGTTCCTCCTGCGCCAGCTTGAGGAGGCGGGCCCGGAGATACCGCATCGCCTTCTCCTTGTTCTGCCGTTGCGAGCGCTCCTCCTGGACGCTGATCACGATCCCGGTGGGCTTGTGGGTCACTCGGACGGCGGAGTCGGTCGTGTTGACGCTCTGTCCGCCGGGGCCGGAGGAGCGGAACACGTCGATGTCCAGGTCCTCGGGATCGATCTGGACGTCGACCTCCTCGGCTTCGGGCAGGACCGCCACGGTCGCCGTCGAGGTGTGGATGCGCCCGCCGGATTCGGTGACCGGGATGCGCTGGACCCGATGCACCCCCGACTCGTGCTTCAGCCGCGAGTAGGCCCCTTTCCCGTGGATCTCCAGGACGATCTCCCGGAATCCCCCCAGGTCCGAGGGGCTGGAGGAGAGGACGTCGGTCTTCCATCGGTTGCGCTCGGCGTAGCGCCGGTACATCTCGTACAGGTCGGAAGCGAACAGGCTGGCCTCCTGCCCTCCGGTACCGGCCCGGATCTCCAGGACCACGTCCTTGTCGTCGTTGGGGTCCTTCGGCAGCAGCAGGACCTCGAGCCGCCGCTCCAGCTCCTCCGCCGACGCCTGCGCCGCCACCTCTTCCTGGCGGAGGTACTCGGCCATCTCGGGGTCGCGCTCCTGCCGGGCCAGCAGCCGGGCCTCCTCGGCCTGCTTCGTGGCCTCGCGATACGCTCGGGACACCCGGACGATCTCCTGGAGCTCCGAATGACGGCGCCCCAGCTCCCGCAGCCGGGCAGGGTCGCCCACGACATCGGGGCTGGCCAGCTCCCGGCTCAGGTCCTCGTACCGCGACTCGATCTCTTCAAGGCGCTCCCGCATGACGCCGCCATTATGGACAGGCTGGGACTGCCGGCCCTAGCCGTCGACGGCGGTGGAGGCGGCGCGGCCTGCCTCGGTCCGCTTCAGCGCCTCGAACGCCGAGATGGCCACCTCGATCTGGCCCCGATCGGGGGGACGGGTGGTGATCTTCTGGAGCCACAGGCCCGGCTTCATCAGGGCCCGGAGCACGGGAGAGCCGGGGAACTTTGCTCCCAGGCGAAGCAGCTCGTACGAGATCCCGGCGATCACGGGGATGGCCACGACCCGGAACAGGATCCCCGCGAGGATCCCGTGCCAGCCGAAGGCCGTGTACACCAGGACGGTCAGCAGCATCACGATGATCAGGAAGTTGGTCCCGCACCGAACGTGGAGCGTCGGCCACCGGTCGACGGTCTCCGGATCCAGCCGGTCGCCGTGCTCGTACGCCGTGATGGTCTTGTGCTCGGCTCCGTGGTACTGGAACACCCTGCGGATCTCCTTCATCCGCCCGATCAGCAGGAGGTAGCCCAGGAACAGGAGCACCCGTACGACGCCCTCGGCCAGGTTGCGGACCAGGCCGGACGGCACGTCCCGGCGAAACAGGCTGAACCCGATGTACGGGGCGATGACGTACAGGCCGGTGAACACGACGAAGGCCAGCACCATCGAGAAGGCCATCTGGCGGGGAGTGAGGCGCTTGTCGTCCTCGACCGACTGGTTCGCCGACACGGTGATGGCCCGGGCACCAATGGACAGGGCCTGGCCAAGGGCCAGGACGCCCCGCAGCCCCGGCTTGCCCAGGACCGGGAACCGCCGGGCGATTGACCGGATGACGTGCGACTCGACGTGCACGCTCTGATCGGGCCGGCGCACGGCCACGGCCCAGTGGTCCCGGCCGCGCATCATCACGCCTTCCAGAACGGCCTGGCCGCCGTAGAAGTGGTCCTGGCCCGGCATCGATCGAAACCGCGGGCCGGCTAGCTGGCCGGGCCCTGCCGATTCGCGTACCGGCGCTGGAACCGCTCGACCCTGCCCCCGGAGTCGACGAGCTTCTGCTTGCCCGTGTAGAAGGGGTGGCAGGCCGAGCAGATCTCGACGTGGATCTCCGGCTTGGTGGAGCGGGTCAGGAAGGTGCTCCCACAGGAGCATCGGACCGTCGCCGTCACGTATTCGGGATGGATACCTTGCTTCATCTCCGTCCTTTCATGTCGTCCTGGCCGGGTTCCCGGCGGAGGAGCCGGGACCTCAAGAGTACGAGAGGCCGTGGTCCTCCATGAGCCCCTCGACGTATCGGTGGAACGCCAGATGGTCGCTGCGGAATTCCTGCCGCTGCCCGTCCTTCTCCACGGTCACCACATCGAAGGATGTGCCGGTGGAGTCGCGCTCGTCCCGGACCGCCACGGGGACCCACCCGTCCGTGAGGGCCGCCTGGAGCTCGGCCATGACCGGATCGTCTCCCCACCCGGCCACGGAACCCTCGTCCCCTAGTCGGTGACGGGAGCCTTGGCGATCTCCCGGAGGAACTGGTCGTTGGACTTGGTCACGCGGATCTTGTCGATGAGCAGCTCCAGGGCCGCGGCGGGTTCGAGCGCGTGCAGCACCCGGCGAAGCCGCCACACCAGGGCGAGCTCCTCGGTGGACATGAGCCGCTCCTCCTTGCGGGTACCCGACGCCTCGATGTTGAGCGCCGGGAAGATCCGCTTCTCGGAGAGTTGGCGATCCAGCCGGATCTCCCAGTTCCCGGTCCCCTTGAACTCCTCGAAGATCACCTCGTCCATCCTGGAACCCGTCTCCACCAGCGCGCTGGCGATGATGGTGAGCGATCCACCCTCCTCCAGGTTCCGGGCCGCCCCGAAGAACCGCTTGGGCGGATACAGGGCGGTGGAATCCACGCCCCCGGACAGGATGCGGCCGGAGGCTGGGGCCGAGAGGTTGTAGGCCCGAGCCAGCCGGGTGATCGAGTCCAGGAGGATGGCCACGTTCCGGCCCTGCTCCACGAGCCGCTTGGCCCGTTCGAGGACGAGCTCGGTCACCTGGGTGTGCTGGTCGGCGGGCTTGTCGAAGGTGGAGTACACGACCTCCGCCGCGGCGACCGTGCGCTGCCAGTCGGTGACCTCCTCCGGCCGCTCGTCCACCAGCAGGATGATCACGTGAGTGTCGGGATCGGCCTCCAGGATCCCCCCGGCGATCTGCTTGAGCACCGTGGTCTTCCCCGCCTTCGGGGGCGAGACGACCATGCCGCGCTGGCCCTTCCCGACCGGGGCGATCAGGTCGATGATCCGCTCGGTGATCCCCTTGGGATCGTGTTCCAGGCGGTACCGCTCGTCCGCGAACAGAGGGGTGAGCTTGTCGAACTCGGGCCGCTGACGGGCCGTGTCTGGATCGACTCCCGCGACGGTCTCGATCTGGAGCAGGGCCGGGTACTTCTCGTTGTCGCGGGGCTGCCGGACCTTCCCCGTGATCTGGTCTCCCCGCCGCAGACCGAACCGTCGGGTCTGGGACAGCGAGACATAGATGTCCTCGTGGCCGGGCAGGTACCCACTCGTCCTGAGGAAGCCGTAGCCCTCGGGGAGCACGTCGAGGATCCCCGTGCGGGTGGGAGCGGTGGCGATCTCCTCCTCGCGGTCCTCACGCTCCCGCTCCCGCCGGCGCTCCCGCTCCCGCCGGCGCTCCTCGCGCGACATGCGGCGAGGTCGGTCCCCGGCCGGGCGTTCGTGCGCCGGCCTGGCCGGTGCCTCGGCCTCGGCGGAGCTCCCGTTCCCAGAGGGTGCCTCCGGAACGGCCTCCGGGGCCGGCGCCGCCGCCGGCGCCTCGGTGGGCGCCGATCTCGCCCCCTGCCCGTTCGCCTTCGTGATGATCGCCTCGATCAGGTCGGTCTTGCGGAGGCGCTGGTGCCCCTCCACGCCGAGTGTCTGGGCGATCTGCTGCAGTTCGGACAACACCTTTCCTTGGAGGTCCGAGCGTTCGACCGTGGGTGATTCCACGTCAGACTCCTTCCTTTACCTGTGCTTCCAACTTCTTCCAGTCAGCCAGGAACTTCTCCAGGCCCGCGTCGGTGAGGGGGTGCTTCACCAGCTTCGTGAACACCTCGAACGGCATCGTGGCCACGTCCGCCCCGGCCTTGGCCGCCTCCACCACGTGCATCGGATTCCGCAGCGAAGCAGCGAGCACGAGCGTCTCGTAGCCCTGGGCCTCGTAGATCTGGCAGATCTCCCGCAGCACGAACATCCCGTCGGCCCCCACGTCGTCCAGCCGGCCCAGGAAGGGGGACACGTAGGTCGCGCCGATCTCAGCCGCCAGGATGGCCTGGGCCGGCGAGAAGGTCAGCGTGACGTTCACCGGGATCCCCTGTTCGACCAGACGCTTGCCGGCGTCCAGGCCGTCCGGGGTCATGGCCACCTTGACCACGGCGTTGGGAGCGACCTGGGCCAGCTTCAACCCTTGCTCGAAGATCTCATCGGCTCGTTCTGCGGTGGTCTCGAGCGAGACGGGCCCGTCGACCTCGGCGCACAGCTCCTTCATGTACGTCTCGATGTCGCTCGGCTTCTCCTTGGCGATCAGCGTGGGGTTCGAGGTGAGCCCTCCGAGGACCCCCCACCGCCTGATCTCCCGGATCTCGTCGAGGTTGGCCGTGTCGAGGAACAGCTTCATCGTGGGCTTACCTCCAGTTCGGTGGGACGCCGAGCGGGCTTCCGCCTGGACCCCTCCTGGGTGCGCTCCCGCAGGTGCTGCGTGGCGCGCTCGACCACCAGGTCGATCACGGCCGACAGCGACTGGTCCAGGCTGTAGTTCGGGATGATCGGGACGTTGTGGGAAAGGGCCTGGCTCTTGATGTACTTCTGGATCCTCCGGATGTTCTGGAAGCCCGCCATGTACCGCTCGTAGGGCCTGGATCCATCGATCGAGCGCACCGCGAAGTGGCTCCGGTGCAGGTCCTCCTCGTCCACCGTGACCACGACCGGGACGGCGAGCACCCGGGACTCGTAGGCGCTGAGGTCGAAGAACCCGGGCACCACGTGGGCCCCCTCGATCACGACGCTGGTTCCCTCGACGGCCGCCCGCTCGACCAGGGCCCGGATGCCCACCGAGACCGCCGAGGTCTGCTCCCGGAACCCGACCACCAGGCGATCCACCGGACGGGGTGGCGGCTCGCGCAGCGCCGAGTCCGCGTCGAACGAGGACGTGTAGAGGGTGGGCATCAGCTCGCTGGTGAACAGGGCTCGCATCACTTCCCGGATCGCGTCGGTGGCCACCACGCGGACGATCCCCAGCCGCACGGCCAGCTGCGTGGCGATGGTCGACTTCCCGACCCCGGTGGCGCCGCCGATCATGACCACCAGCGGGATGTCCACGCTGCGGATCTCTCTCCACTTCAGGAAGTTGGTGGCGTACCGCTCCCCGGCCAGGTCGGTGAGGACGTCGATGGTGATGTCGTCGAGCTCCTCGGAGGTCACGCTGGCCACGCGCCGCTCCCGGAGCCGTTCCTCGACCTGCTCGGCCACCTGGTACGCGCGGTAGGGCGACAGTCCGGTGACCATCAGCTCGGAGGCCCGGAGCCCCTTGGAGTAGGGCAGCCCCGGGTCCGCTCCCGAGATCACGATGACCCTTCCGTCCGCCACCTCAGTCCACCTCGTTCCGTCGCACGCGCCAGGCCCCGCGCTCGCGGGCCAGGTCGATCGTCTCGCCGATCAATTCGTCCAGATCGCCGTCCCCGCCCACCCCGGTTGGGCGGTTGTCCACGAACACCACCTCGGCCCCCCGCGCCAGCGCGCGGGGCGCCGCCACGTCCACGGCCGCCGCCTTCAGCTCGGTGAGCAGGACGTCGTAGGGCGGGGCCGAGGCCAACGCTCGCTCCAGCTCAGGGCGGTCGGCGAGTTGGGAGGTGAAGCTCACCACGCGACACCCTGCGCTTCGCTCGAGCTGATCGGCCAGGCGGGCCGCCAGTTCCTGATGTGCCGTCGTAGCGAAGAACGCATCCTTGCCCCTCACGTCGGCCAGCGGTACCGGCTGAAGCTCCGCGAAGGCCACTCGCAGTCGGTCGTGCAGCCGACGAGCCAGGGAGTAGAGGGTGGGTCTGTCTCGCCCGGTGATCGGGCTCCCATCCATGATAAGGATCAGGAGGTCCGAAAGCAATACGCGATATGGGCCCAGGTAGCCCCCCAGGTGCCCGGGGGGGAGGGAGGCCGGGGCCACCAGAACCCCGGCGTCCCAGGGAACCGTGGGTACGGAGGCCCCGCTCCCCTCCAGGATGACCGGGTCGCCACCCATGCTCACCGCCAGGCCCGCCGCCTGGGCCACGTTGGTGACGAACGGACGGCCGGCCAGGCCACCGCCGCACCGGCGGGCACCCACCGTCGGGACCCCGGCCGTGAGGGCGTCCTCGAGGAAGTCCGAGGCGGCGTGCTCCCCCCGCTCCATCCGGGCCAGCAGGGCCTCCAGGGTCACCTCGCCGGGGCCAGCGACGACGGGCTCCGGAGGGCCACCCCTCCCCATGGCCACGATGACCGGCCGATGGCCGGCCGCGACGGCCACGCGGGCGACGTGAGCCGCAATGGCGGTCTTGGCCACGCGCTTCCCGGTCCCGATCACCGCGAGCGTGGGGGCGGGGAGGGCTGGTTCGGTCACGGGGGGGTCGAGGCGGAAGTCCGGGCCGAGGTAGGAGACGCCCCGGGCCAGGGCCATCGAGGCGAGCTCCATCCGGGCCTCGTAGCCGAGCACGGGCTCGTCCGAGAGGTCGAGGACGCCGTCGGGCCGTAGCGTCGAGATGGCGTCGGCCAGGACGCGGCGAGGATCCTGCGCCCCCTCGATCACGGGGGTGTCTCCTATGTCCAGTCGGCGGTCTGCGCCCAACTTCTCCAAACCGCCGACAAGGAGGGCTGCGACGATCTCGTATCCCTCATGCCGAGCCGACGTGAGTCCCCATTGCGTGACCGATGGATAGTGCTCGCCGTCGACGAGCGCGATGACCTTCATCCCCCTCCTCGTCGGTTGGCGTCCGGCGGGGCCCGATGGGCGCCGCGCTACTCCGAGCCGAGGGACACGTTCGGGCGGGCCTCCTGCACCAGCGCCTCGAGCTCCCGGCGGTACTGGGCTCCGGTCGACAGTGAGAAGTGGGCCAGGATGGTCTGCCCTCCGAAGGGGAACTTGCGGTGGATCTTCACCTCGTCCCCCTCCACCTCGACGATGTTGTAACACGG
>VAYG01000064.1:0-330 GCA_005885015.1 Actinomycetota bacterium
GGGAAGCGAGGGTTCCTCCACTCGGAAGCGGGAGGACGCCACTGGGCGATGGCCGAGAGGATCTCTCCGGCCGGCGCGCCCTTGAGGATGTAGTCGACGGCTCCCGCCGCCAGCATCTCCAGGACGGTCGACTCGTCGGCGTGGGCCGACAGCGCAAGCACCAGCGTGGCCGGGGAGTACTGGAGGATCTCCCGGACCGCCCGGGCCCCTCCTCCCCCGGGCATCTTCACGTCGATCAGGACGAGGTCCGGGCGCTCCAACCGGGCCAGCTCGATGGCTTCGACGGCGTCCTCGGCGACCCCCACGAGATCGAGGGACGGCTCGGAGGCC
>VAYG01000064.1:354-19427 GCA_005885015.1 Actinomycetota bacterium
CAGCCCCTCCTCGCCGGCCGGCTCCCATACAGTGTGGGGGAGCCCGAGCGTCGGCAACTCGGCGGGGGGACCGAAGGGACCATACGCAGGATCGATGACCGTGGGCATACCCGGTTCAGGGGATTTCGAAGGAGGGGGGCCCGGGCGGGCCGAGGAAGAAGCCCTGGCCGTACGGAGCGCCCAGCGAGCGCAGCGTCTCGTACTCCCGTTCGGTCTCGATCCCCTCCGCGATGATGGCGGCGTCGACCTCGGAAGCGAAGGCGATCAGCGCCGTGGCCAGGGCACGGCGAACAGGGTCCGCGTCGATGCCCCTGGTCAAGGAGATGTCCAGCTTGATGAAGTCGGGGGACAGCCGGACGATGTGCTGGAGGCTGGCGAACCCGGCCCCAGCGTCGTCGATGGCCAGACGAACGCCGCTCTGTCGAAGGCCCTGGATCGCCGCGTTGAGGGTCCCGTAGTCATCGACTGGGGCGTGCTCCGTGATCTCGATGACCACTCGGCCCGCCGGCACGCCATCGAGGTGGCGGGCGAATGGCGCGGAGGTCGCGGTGGCCGGAGACAGGTTGATCGACAGGAACGAGTTGCCGGGAAGCAGACCCAGGAGTCCGAGCGCCTCCCGGGCCACGGCCAGCTCGAGGTCGACGAGCAGACCCAGCGAGTCAGCTCGTTCGAACCAGCGGGTCGGGGTGCGGAGCCCGTGTGGGTGGAACCGGGCCAGGGCCTCGAACCCCACCGGCTCTCGCGTGGCAAGCTCGAACACCGGCTGAACGGCGAGGGCGAGTCCTTGCCCCTGGATGAGGCGGCGGACGTGGAGGGCCTCATAGCGGCGCATCTCCGCCTCGAACTCCTCGCGCTTGAGCTGGCCGGCCAGCGCCCGGATCACGTCGCCCGTCACCTCGGCGGACAGAGCCCCCAGGCCGCGTGCCGAGCTGCGGACCGCGTCCAGGATCTGCACCGCGGGGGTTCCCTTCACCAGGTACCCCACGGCGCCCGCCCCGAGCATCTCCAGGACGCTGGTGCGATCGTCGTACGCGGACAAGGCCGTCACCCGCGTCTGGGGACACAGCGCCCGGATCCCCCCAGCCGCCTGAGCCCCGCCGCCACCCGGCATCTTCACGTCGAGGAGGGCCACGTCGGGGTGATGCACTCGGGCCAGCTCGATGGCTTGGGCGGCGTCCGCCGCCGCTCCCACCAGCTCGAACTCCGATTCGGAACGGATCAGCTCGGACAGCGCCGTGCGGACGGTGGGCTCGTCTTCCGCGATGAGGACGCGGATCCGGCCGTTCATGCAGGGATGCCAACCCGATCGGTCTGGCCGGACGGCAGCCAGAACTCTACGGTCGTCCCCCGCCCGGGCGAGGTCGTCGCTCGCCACCATCCTCCGGCCAGCTCCGAGCGCTCGCGCATCGCGGTGAGCCCCAGATGTCCGGGGGGCGATGGCGAGGAACCGTTCATCGTGAAGCCCACCCCGTCGTCCCGGATCCGGACCGCGAATCCCCCGTCCATCTCCTCGAGCACGACGTCGACCCGAGAGGCCCGCGCGTGCTTGCGGACGTTGTTCAGGGCCTCCTGGGCGATCCGGTACAGGATCGTGCGGATCTCCGGCGGTGGCTCGCAGTCGAACCCGTTCTCGACGCCGTGCGCGGGAGGCGACTCGCCGAACATCTCGTCGAGGCACATCCGCAGGGCCGGGGCCAGTCCCTCCCTATCCAGCACGGGCGGGCGTAGCTCGAACAGGAGATGGCGGAGCCGGGCCACCGACAGGCCGATGCTCTCCTCCAGTCCCCGCATGATCTGGAGCTGCTCCGGTCCCAGGGTCCGCTTCAGGACCTCCAGGCGGATCCCGACCGCGGCGATGGCCTGGATCGAGTCGTCGTGGATGTCCGAGGCGATGCGGCCCCGCTCCTGCTCCTGGGCGTGGGTGAGGTAGGCGAGGAGGCGCCGGCGCTCCGCGTCGGCCCGGCGCAGGGCCTCGAGGCTTCGGTGCAGCTCCGCCTCGGCCCGCTCCGCTCGAGCCTGGCGAAGCTCCAGAGCCGTCGCCATGTCGTCGAAGGACCGCCCGAGCTGCCCGAGCTCGTCGCGCCCGTAGGGAAGGCCGCTGCGGGCGGTGAGGTCACCGGCGGCCAGCCGGCAGGTCGCCTCGACCAACGACTTCACCCGTCGCAACACGAACAGCTCGGCCCCCAGCGAGGCGGCGGCCGTCACCAGCAGCGCGATGAGCAGGAGCTCGAGAAGGTTGTCGGCGAAGGATCGCCGGATCTCTCCGAACAGGACGAGGCCGAAGCCGGGGAGGACGATCAGGAGGACCAGCAGCACCAGTCGCGCGCGGAATGTGGTCAGATGGGTCACCGTCGGCTGATGCTGCAGGCGTTGCATCGGCTCGGGCCCTTTCATCGAGGCGCAGGGGACGCGACGCTAACGCATCGACGATGGGCCGATCGATAGGGAATTGGCGGGACGCCGTATGGCCCGTTCAGGCTAGTCGCCCGTTCCTTGTACCTTGTGTGGACATGCAGGAGCCTGCCGCCGAGGCCCGCTATCCACTGGAGCCGTCGCCGGAGGAGATGCGGTCGATCGGCGAGGCCGCGCTGGCCTTCGTCGTCCGGTTCATCCAGGACCTCCCGTCGGCCCCGGCGGTCGACTTCGATGGTGTGGAGGAGGTCGTGGCTGCGATCCGCCGGCCCCCCGGCGACGAGGGGCGAGCGTTCCAGGATGTCCTGGACCTCGTGGGGCAAGGGGCGGCGCAGGCGTTCAACACCACCGGCCCCGGCTACCTGGCCTTCATCCCGGGTGGCGGACTCTATGCCGCGGCGGTGGCGGACTTCCTGGCCTGCTCCGTGAACCGGTTCGTCAACATCTGGAGCCCGGCGCCCGCCTTCGCCCAGGTCGAGTGGACCGTGATCCGGTGGCTGTGCGACCTGTTCGGGCTCCCGCCCGGATCCGGCGGGGTCCTCACGTCGGGGGGATCGATGGCGAACTTCTCGGCCATCGTCACGGCCCGGCGGACCCTGTTGGGCGAGGAGTTCCTCGATGGGACCCTGTACTACTCGGACCAGGCCCACGCCTCGGTGCCGAAGGCCGCGGTCCTGGCGGGGTTCTCCCAGCGCAACCTCCGCGTGGTCCCCACCACCTCAGACCTCGCCCTCGACGTGGAGGCGCTGGCCGAGCTGGTCCAGAAGGACCGGGCGGACGGCCGCCGGCCATTCATGGTGATCGCCAGCGCGGGTACGACGAACACGGGGAAGGTGGATCCGCTGGGCGACGTTGCCGACGTCGCTCGGGCGGAGGGCCTGTGGCTGCACGCCGACGGCGCCTACGGCGGGTTCTTCCAGCTGACGGGGGAGGGGCGGGAGCTGTTGGGCGGCATCGAACAGGCCGACTCCATCACATTGGATCCGCACAAGGGGATGTTCCTGCCCTACGGGACGGGAAGCCTCCTGGTCAGAGAGCGGCGGCTGCTTCGCGAAGCGCACATGCTGGGAGCCGAGTATCTCCAGGACCTCGCGCCCGAAGGGGAGATCCCGAACTTCTCCGACTACTCGCCGGAGCTGTCCAGGGACTTCCGCGGGCTCCGCGTGTGGCTGCCGCTGATGTTGCACGGGGTCGGGGCCTTCCGCGACGCCCTCCAGGAGAAGCTCGACCTCACCCGGATGTTGTACGAGGGGCTCCGGCGGTCGCCGGGCTTCGAGCTGCCGTGGCCGCCCGACCTCACCGTGGTGCCGTTCCGCTATCAACCGAGGACCGGCGATCCCGAGACGTTCAACCGCCGGCTTCTGGAGGAGATCAACGGCTCCCGTCGGGTGTTCCTGTCGAGCACCATGATCGACGGGCGGTTCGTGATCCGGGCCTGCATCGTCAGCTTCCGCACGCACCGGGACCGGATCGAGGAAGCTCTGGACATCATCCGCGGTGCCGCCGCCACGCTCGACGAGTGAAGGTCAGCCCTCCCACAGCCGGGCCAGCGACATCTCCACCGCGCGATGGCCGGCTGAGGAGAGTTGATCCTCGTCCTGAAGCGGCTCGTCGATCAGCTCCTCCGCGAGCGGCGCCACCCGGGATTCGAACCGGGAGCGGACCGTGGCCGGGATGAGGAACCGGCTGAGCTGCGCGTAGCTGTGCGCGTCCTCGTGGCCGCGGGGCCGCCGGTAGTAGCGGAGAGGGAAGTACACGTAGAGGTCGTTGCGAGCCCGCGTCAGCGCCACGTAGAGCAACCGGCGCTCCTCTTCGATCTCCTCGGGTCCTCCCGTGGCCATGTCGGAGGGAATCATGCCGTCCGCGGCGTGGATGACGTGCACCACGTCCCACTCCAGACCCTTCGCGGAGTGGATCGTGGACAGGATCAGGTAGTCCTCGTCGAGCGACGGGGGACCGGCCAGGTCCCCCGTCGAGCTCGGCGGATCGAGCGTGAGGTCGGTGATGAACCGAGCCCGTGACGGCGACCGTGAGGCCAGCTGCTCGAGCTGCTCCAGGTCCCGGAGCCGCTCGGCGGGGTGCGAATAGGTCCGCTCGAACACCGGGGCGAGGAACCGGCGGATCCGCTCGACCTGCGCTGCCGGCGGGACGCCCTCCCCGGCGCAGTCCGCGAGGGCCGCTCCGAGGGCCTCGAGCTGGGATCGAACGTCGGGCGGGCAGGGCGGGCCTGGCAGGCCCGGGGCGAGGAGGCGGCGCACCGGGGAGGGCCCGGGGGGGACGGGGGCATCTCCTCGCCGGACCCCCAGCCACTCGACGAGCCGCCGCGCCGCCGCCGGGCCGACGCCGTCGATGAGCTGGAGGGTCCTGAACCAGCTCACCGCGTCGAACGGGTTCTCCAGGATGCGCAGCAGGGCCACCGCGTCCTTCACGTGCGCGGCCTCCAGGAACTTGAGCCCGCCGTACTTGACGAAGGGGATGTTCCGTCGGGCCAGCTCGATCTCCAGCAGGTCGCTGTGGTGGGCCGCTCGGAACAGGACGGCCTGCCCGTGCAGCGGGACGCCCCGCTCACGATGCTCCAGCACGCGGCGACAGACCGCGTCGCTCTGGTCCGCCTCGTCCAGACAGGTCATGAGCAGGGGACTCCGATCACCTGGGCGCTCGGACCACAGGGTCTTGACGTGGCGTTCGGGCGACAGCTCGATCACCGCGTTCGCCGCGGCCAGGATCGGTCTGGTCGACCGGTAGTTCTGCTCGAGCCGGACGATCCGCGCCCCCGCGTACCGCTGTGGGAATTCCAGGATGTTGCGCACGGTGGCCGAGCGGAACGAATAGATCGCCTGGGCGTCGTCTCCCACCACGGTGATGTTCCCCGTCGGACCGCACAGGTGCGACAGGATGTCGGCCTGCAACGTGTTGGTGTCCTGGTACTCGTCGACCAGGACGTGGTCGAAGAGCCGTGTCAGCCGGCTCCCTAGGCCCTGGCCGGCCGCGAGTGCTCGCCAGTACAGGAGCAGGTCGTCGTAGTCCAGGACGTTGTGCTCGCGCTTTCGCCGGGCGTATCGGCGAAAGACGGACCGGATCCCGTCGACCTCTTCCCGGCACCATGGAAAATCGGCTTCCACCACCTCCGCGAGCCGTCGGCCGGCGTTGACCGTCCGGGAGTAGACGGCCGCCAGGGTGTCTTTCCTGGGGAACCGACGCTCTCGCTCTGACAGGCCGAGCTCTTCCCTGATCAGGTTCATCAGGTCCGCCGCGTCGGCCTGATCCATCACCGTGAAGTCCGGCTGGATCCCGAGGGGGCGCCCGTACGCCCTGAGGAGTCGGTTGGCGAGCCCCACACGTTGCCGGGCGTCGGCCGCTGCGTCAGCCGCGCCGCCCTGGAGAGCATCTCCCGCGCGGCGCGCCGGGTGAACGTGAGGAGCAGGATCCGCTCAGGGGCCACCCCACCTTCGATGAGATGGGCCACCCGTCCGGCGATGGTGAGCGTCTTGCCCGTCCCCGCGCCGGCGACGACGATGAGCGGACCCTGCCCGTGGGCAACCACCTCACGCTGCGATTCGTTCAGTTGTTCCATCCAGGGGGAAGGCATTCATCACCCCTTCGACTGGGGGAACGGGGGATCGAACACGTGTTCGGATCATACGGCATGGCGCCGACACGCCTCGGAGGCCGCTCCGATCCAATGGACCGGAAGGAGCAGCGGCCTATGCTGTGGCCGACCGAGGGGAGACGTGACGGGAGGGCCAATCTCCGGCGCAAGCGGTGACGGCCGGGGCGGAGGACGAGCGGGCCGCACCGACAGCCGCCGGCGCGGAAGGAACCGGCGGATCGTCCAGGGCGCGATCACCCTGGTGGTGGTCGGCGCGGCCTTCCTCGGAGTCATCCCGCGGATCGCCGACCTCGACACGGTGTGGTCGATCGTCCGCAGGCTGAGCTGGACCGAGTACTCGATCCTGGTCGCCCTGGCGGCGTGGAACATCGTGACCTACTGGCCGATGCTCGTCGCGGCCATGCCCGGCCTCACCCTGGGACAGGCCGCCGTGGTCTGTCAGTCCTCCACCTCGGTGGCCATGACCCTCCCCGGCGGCGGCGCCGTCGCCGTCGGTGTCTCGTACGCCATGTACACCTCGTGGGGATTCACCATGGGTGACATCGCCCTGTCGGCGCTCCTCACCGGCATCGTCAACGTGTCGTTCAAGCTGATCCTGCCGGTCATCTCCCTGGCCGTCCTGGCCGCGAAGGGAGAGGGGGACAACGACCTGCTGTCCACCGCGCTGGCCGCCGTCGGCGCGGTCATGGTGACGTTCCTGATCCTGGCCGAGATGATCCGGAGGGAACGGTTCGCCTATCGCGTCGGGGTCCTGCTGGGGTCGGCCGCGTCGTTCCTCCGGCGGATCGTCGGCCTTCCCCCGGTGACCACCGGCGGCGAGGCCGCGCTGCGATTCCGATCCAAGCTGATCCGGGTGCTGCGCAACCGGGGGTGGATGCTGGCCGGCGCCGAGGTCCTGAGCCAGCTTTCGCTCTTCTTCGTTCTGCTGGCGGCACTTCGGTTCGTGGGTGTCCCGGAGGAGCAGGTCAGCTGGGGCCAGGTCCTGGCGGTCTTCGCTTTCGTCCGGCTGGGCACGGCGGTGCCGATCGTCCCCGGGAACCTGGGCATCGTCGAGCTCGGTTACATCGGCGGGCTCGTCCTGGCCGGCGCTCCGCGGCCGGAGACCGTGGCCGCGGTCCTGGTGTTCCGGTTCCTAACGTTCTTCGCCCAGATCCCCCTGGGCGGGGTCACCTACCTGATCTGGCGACGCCACCGGACCTGGCGGCGCGCCCGCTCTCCGGCGAGTGAGGAACACTCGCAGGGACACGCTCGACAGGTAGACGGCCCACCCCACCGCCACGGCGGCGCCGGGGTGGTACAGGATCACCCCGATCGAGAGCACGAGGAGGCGGCTGTCCCTTCCCCCGAGGAGCATGATCAGCGAATGCTCCTGGCCGGTGACCTCCAATCCGGTGAGCCGGCGCTGGAACACGTAGCTGATGAAGCCCCATCCGTAGGCGGATGAGGCCAGGATCCCCACCTTGAACTCGAGCGAGGGATGGAAGGGCCACAGCCACAACGCCACTCCCGCGACCAGCGAGCCATCCACGATCCGGTCGATCACGGCGTCGAACGCAGCACCACGTGGAGACGACCGGAGCTGGAGCCTGGACGTCTCCCCGTCGACGCCGTCGATGATCGTGCTGGCCTGGATGAGCAGCCCGCCGAGCAGTCCCCGGCCCCACGCCAGGGCCCAGCCCGCGGCGACGCCGAGGATCCCGGCCACGACGGAGATGGAATCGGGTGACAACCGAAACGGGGCCAGGGCCATCGAGATCCGAGTGGAGATCGACCGGTTGAGGTAACGGCTCACCGGGCCGTCCGTCGGTTTGATCAGCGACCGTCGAAGCATCCGGCCCGCCGCGGGGAGGTCCTCGGGAGTGGCCACGCTGAGCGAGGCCGTCCCCGGAGGGAGGGGGACTTCCCGGGCTCCTCGTTCGGCCGCTGTGCGCCAGACGGCCTCGGTGACGGCGCGCCCTCCGTCGGTGTCGCCGCCGATGCCGGGAAGCGCCCCGAGCATCGACGGGCCGACCATGAACGCCCCCGCGAATCGCCCGGTTCCGGGCTCGACCAGGGCCGCCGGTTGACTGGACCGGACCAGGCTCGACAGCGCCCCGTCGGTGAAGACCACGTCGGAGGAGACCAGGACGAGCCGCTCCTCGCCCGCAACGGCCGCCTCCGCGATCGCCAGATGCCGGGGCTCTGTCGTCGCCCGCCCATCGACGGTGAGGACCTCGACCCGGTCCTTGTCGGGTCTCTGCGCGGCCCCTGCGACCGCGGTCGCATCCTCGTCCGCGATCACCACCACCCGCTCGACGCCCTCCGCGAGCAGCATCCGAACGGTTCGCTCCACGATCGGCATGCCGCCGACTTGGTGGAGCGCGCTCGAGCCCGTCCCGGTCCTGGGCCCCAAGCCCTCCGGGCCGCCTCCGCCCCCGGCCAGGACGACGGCGACGCGAGCAGGGGGAGGGAGCATCTCCGTGAGGGACGTCCGGTCGGCCAAGGTCGACACCTCAGGAAGCGACACTCAGGCCGTCGGTGCCTCGAGCTCCAGGCTTCGCCGAAGCAGCACCAGCCGGACCAGGACCTACACGACCCAGGCGACCATGAAGGCCGCGAGGGCGACCATCGGGTGTCCGAGCACTGCCCACGCGGTGACCAGGAACAAGCGCCCGTCGCGCCCTCCGAGGGAGAGTCCGACCCGCCGCTCGACCGCCGCGGGAAGCCCGAGGATCGTGGTCAGTCCCATCCCGGCGGTGGCCAGGGCCGCCCACGCCACGGCGATCCCGCCCAAGAGGAGGATGATGCTCCGCGAGCTGAAGGTGTGCTGGAGCACCCAGATGCCCAGTCCGGCCACGACCGCCGCGTCGACCATCCGGTTCGTCAGTCCGCCCAGACGGGTCCCACGGGGTGTTTCCCGCAGGTGCAATCGGGCGGTCTCTCCGTCCACGCCGGCCAGGACGGAGCTTCCGTGGACGAGGATCCCTCCCATGAGTGGGCGCTCCCAGGCCAGGCACACGGCCGCCAGCATGCCGACGAGGCAGGAAAGGAACGACAGCAGATCCGGCGAAAGACGCAGCGGGGCCACCGCCATGGTCAGGCGTGTGGAGACGGGCCGGTTCAGGTAACGGGAAACGGGCCCGTCCGTCTGGCGGCTCAGCGAACGCCGGAGACGCCGCCGGGCGGTCCGAAGATCGTGTGGCGTGTCGACGTCCTGCCACCAGGCGTCCGGGGGAAGGGGCCGGACGACCACCGGCTCCACGCCGGCCAGGCGGGTGACCGCCCCCGCCAGCGTGTCGTCTCCTTCCACCGAGGCAGCGCGATGGCACGGGAAGACGGCGGGGGAGAGGAGGAACGCCCCGCAGTCCACCGTGGGCTCCTCCAGGTCTTTGCCGAAGGCGACGGCTCGGCCGCCCACCAGACGAACCCGCGTGCCCTCCGCCCAGGTCTCGCCGGACGGGTTCGGGTCGACGAGCGCTGCCGGAGCGGGGGCCCGCGTGAGGTTCTCGAGGGCGTCCCCGGCGAAGACGTGGTCCCCGCACAGGAGGACGAAGGCCTGCTCCCCGGCGACGGCCGGCTCCGCGGCCGCGAGGGTCGCGCCGTTCCCCGCCTCCCAGCGGTCGGCCTCCACGACCGTGACCCGGCCCGGCGCGGACTGCCTGGCGGCCTCCGCCGTCGCCTCGGCGTGATGGCCCACGACCACCACGACCCGTTCCAATCCGGCGTCGAGCAGGCTTCGCACGGCCCGTTCCACCAGTGTCAGGCCGCCCAGGCGCAACAGCAGCTTGGACCTTCCGCGGGTAAGCAAGCGCAAGCGCTCGGAGCGGCCCGCTGCGAGCACGACACCGACGCGCACGCGATCGCCGGCAGCTGCCGGGATCGTGGGTATTGCCTGGCCGGGCGGGGCGTCCGCCATGACTGCGCCGCGCTCCCCCTACTCGAGACCGGGATAGCATGCGACGCCGCGGCGGCCGGCGGCAAGGGCTCGCCGCAGGACCCCGGCGCCGATCCCTCATCTCCTGCGACGGCGTGCCGGCCGGTACAGCCCGTCCTCGGATGTGGCCTCATCCCTGGCCACGAGATCCTCGAGCTGGGCGCGAGCGTCTCGCCGGGTCCACGCGAAGGCCCTGGCCACGTCGGCGTCCCGGCACGAAAGGGTGGTCTGCAGGAACGTCCGGGCGGCGGCGAGGCGACGCTCGCCCGGACGTCCGCTGGAGGGGACGGCAAAGGCCCGCGCGGTCAGCTCGAGGACCGCGGCAGGCCACCCGGGCCCATGGTCCTCGACGCCGAAGTTCGTGACCACCAGGTGACGGCCGAGCTCGGCCAGGGCGCGAGAGAACCGGGCCTGGCCCTTCTTGCCATCCAGCCCGAGCTCCTCTCGGAGCGCGGCGGTGGACGTGGGGCCGGAGAGCAGGACCACCTCGGCGATGCGCCGGGCATCCTCTCCCAGCGGAGCTTTCGTGAAGTCGTCGGGTCTCCCCGATCGTGGATAGAGGTCCGCGAGCAGCGCGGGCGAGAGCAACGACGCCCGCCCCCCCAGGAACTTCCCGTACCAGGCCCGCCCGCCGAGGGGGAGCTCATCCTTCCATTGCCACACCCGCTCCGCCTCCGGTCCCCACTCCACGGTCCACAGGTTGTCGGCCAGGCGCTCGCTCGCCGCGTTGTAGAGGGAGGGGAGCTCGACGCCCCGCGCGGGGAACAGCAGGGCCAGGCCGACGTCGTCCACGAAGGCGGCCGCCCGTTGGATCGTGCGGACGGGGGGGCGGGTCTGCCACCATCTCTTCGCCCGCTCCGCGGCGAGCTCCATGAGGTCAGGCCCGGCCGGCCTGCCGCCGGAGGTACGTCAGGACCAGCGGGTCGACCCGCCCCGGCCCGGCCCATCGTTCCTCCAGGTTCTCCCAGTCCATGTAGTCGGAGAGCGCCTCCCACAAGTCCTGCCCGGGCGGAAGCTTCCCCAGGGCGGAGAGGAGCTGCCTGACCTCCGATTCCAGGGCGGGGTCTGCCTGGATCAGGTCGGCCTGGGCCGGCTTGCCGAAGTAGAGCCGGTGCATCGACAGGAGGCCGGCGAGCTCCTCGATGGGATCGTCGTGATGGTCCACGCGAAGGTCGATGTAGCGATCGTTCGTGCCTCCGTATCCGCGGCCCGGCTTCGCCACGAGCAGGGCGGCGGATTCCTGCCCTCGCCGGTCGCCGCCGGCCCGCTGGCCGGCCCGGAGCGCCTCGAGCATGCGGTCGGCCAGATCCCCCGCCGCCCCCTCGAACGCCTCCGCCATCGCCGGGACCACCTCGTCGGAGGCCAGGATGTTCCCCTGGCAGGCGTACCCCGGGCCGGTCTTCGATCCGGCGTGATCGAAGCACTCTCTCCCTGTGAACGAGGCCGCCCTGCCCTCGCGATCGACGATCCCCACTTGACGGGTCTGACGCCGCTCATCCGGCTCGAGTAGCCGGTCGAGGACGGACTGAGGGTCCAGGCCCGAGGAAAGGAGGTCGAGGCCTCGCGGACCGAACGTCATCTCGGCGAAGGACTGGGTCGCCACCGCGCCGACCCGGCCCCGGGCCCAGGGCACGACCGCGCCCACGGCCAGGAACTTCGATTGCGTGGCCACGCCCACCTCGTCGGCCGCGGGATCGGCCGCAACGATCGAGAAGGTCATGGCGATCCCGGGCTCACGCGTACCGGACCCGCGGGTCCAGGAAGGCGTACAGGAGGTCCACCACCAGGTTGGCCACGATGATGAACAGCGAGGCCAGGACGGTCACGCCCATGACCGCGGGGAAGTCGTTGGTGAACAGCGACTGGATGCCGAGCTGTCCCACGCCCTGGAGGTTGAACACGTTCTCCACGATGATCGCCCCCCCCAGCAGGTAGCCGAGGTCGATCCCGAACAGGGTGATCACGGGCGTGATGGCCACCCGGACCCCGTGACGGAGGATCACCCCGATCTCCGAGACCCCCTTGGCGCGGGCGGTTCGGATGAAGTCCTCGTGCATCGTCTCGATGAGGCTGGATCGGATGATCCGGGCATAGAAGGCCGAATACGTCAGGGCCAGTGTGATCCACGGAAGGATGAATCGGCCGTGGAGGGCTGCCGCGAAGACGCCCTGGCCGATGGGGATGCCGCTGCCGGGGGCCCAGTGAAGCCGGAACCAGAAGACGTACAGCAGCACATAGGCCAGCCAGAACACGGGGGCGGACACACCGAACAGGGCGAAGAGCATGCCCGCGCGGTCAGCCACGCTTCTGCGCTTGATGGCCGAGACGATCCCGATGGGGATGCCGATGGCCAGCCACACCGCGCCGGCCCCGATGGCCAGCATGATCGTGACCGGGAGCCGGTTGAAGATCTCGGTCTTCACCGGCTCGAAGTTCGACCAGGAGAAGTACACCTGGCGGTTCAGGAAGAGTCCCGGGTAGGGGATGAGCCCCTTGGCGAACCGCCAGTACTGGACCCACACCGGCTTGTCCAGGCCGATGGCGTGCTCGGCCGCGGCGATGGTCTCGGGGGTCTGGGCGCGCCCCGCCGCCCTGATGGCCGGGTTCCCCGGGGGGAGCTTGACGAAGATCAGGAACGTGAGGATGGAGACGACCCACAGGACGAAGATCAGGAAGAAGACCCGCCGGATGAGATAGCGAGTCATCGGGTGACGGCTTCGGCCCGGGCCTCACGCGAGGCGGGAGGGGCCGGCCAGCGGCCCCTCCCCTCTCCTCGTTCGAGTGCTGCGATGCTCACTTCCCTCCGTTGGCCAGCGCGACCAGGGAGAGGGAGATCCACCCGGTGGACGCGTCCACGTGGTAGTTCACGACCCGCTTCGAGGTGATCCCCACCTGGTTGGCGAACTGGTACGGGACCCACGGCACCACCTGCTCCATGAGGTACTTGTCGACCCCCTCGTAGCAGGTCTGCCGGTCGGCGCTCGGCGTGGGCGAGGTGATCTGGTAGTTCCACTTCGTCAGCTGCTCTGTCGTCGCCCCCATGTTCGAGTCGTTGCAGCAGGATGGGGTGAGGCTGGCCGAGCTGAACAGCCCCGTGACGAACGCGTAGGGGTCGCACTTGGTGTACATCGTGGTCGTCTGGAACTGCTTGATGTTGAGGGTGATCCCCATCGGCTGGATGTTCTGCTGGACCAGCGCGGCCATCTTGGGGTTCGGGTCCGTCTGGTCGATGACCATGAGCACGTTCTTGCACTCGCTGGCGTCGCAGACCCCGTCGTGGTTCGTGTCGTACTTGGACTGGGCCATCTCGGCCTTGGCCTTGTCCAGGTTCGGACTGCCGTCGGCGCTGCCGTAGGGAACGTAGTCCTTCAATCCGGGCAACATCGAGTTGGGGATGGTGTGCGTGGCGATGTCACCGAGGATCTTCCCCCCGGCCAGCTGGAGCAGCCCGGCCTTGTCGACCGCCCAGTTCATGGCCTTCCGGACGTGGATGTCGTCGAAGGGCGGGATGCCCGTGTTCATGTTGATGTAGTAGGTGCCGAACGTGGGGTCCGCGTGGATGAACGGCTTGAGATCCGCCTTGGTTCCGTAGTCGCGGATGCCCTTCGGGTTGGGGAGTGCGTCCATGGTGTCCAGCTCGCCGGCCTCGATCTTGTTCTCGAGGTCGTCGACCGTGCCGCCCACGGAGGTGTCGATCTCGTCCACGTAGGCCTTCCGGATCGAGTCTGACGAGGGGTCCCAGGACGGGTTCCGCACCAGGACGTAGGACTTGCCGGCCACGTACCCTTCCGGGGTCTTCTGCTGGTCCGCGGGCTTCGTGTAGTCGATGGTGTCCGCTCCCTTCCACATGTAGGGCCCGGTGGAAGAGATGAACGGGGCGTAGTTCTGCTTGTGCCCCTGCGCGATGCCCAGCGGGGCGTTCGGATCGCTCGGGCTGGGAGGGATCGGCGCCGTGGCCGGCAGGGTGAACAGCAGCGGGAAGTACCCGGCCGCTTGGGTCAGCTTCACCTGGAGGGTCTGGTCGTCCGGCGCCGACAGGCCGCTGATCGTCTTGGCCTTGCCGCTCGAGAAGTCGTCGAGACCCTCGATGACGCTGTAGTAGAAGGGATAGGTGGCCGCGGTTGCCGACGTGGCCTCCCGGGTCAGCGCGCGGATGAAGTCGCCGGCCGTGACCGACACGTCCTGGAGGGGCGGTGCGTAATGGACGTTGGGCTTGATCTTGAACGTCCAGGTGAGCCCGTCGGACGAGGAGGTCGGCAGGGCGGTGGCCAGGTCCGGGATCAGCTCGTTGCCCTGCTCGTTGGGCCCCTTGAAGTTGAACGCCACGAGCAGCCGGGTCAGGCAACACTTCAGGTACTCCCACCCGATCGTGTAGTACTCGCGCTGCGGATCCGCGCCCTCGTGGAAGTCCGAGGACAGCCCGATCCGGAAGACCCCGCCCTTCTTCAACGCCTGGCCTGCCGACGTCGGTGAGGGCCCTCCTCCACCACCCCCTCCGCCACCGCAGGCCGTGGCGGCCAGCGCCAACGCTCCGGCGAGGGCAACGACCCTGACATGTCTCCTCATCGTCGTCCTACCTCCTCCCTGTCCGACTGATCTCCTCCTGTGGGTGCAGCCGGTTCAGGCCATGCGGTTACCTCCGGGCTCGAGGGTCGAGGGCGTCTCGCAGCCCGTCTCCAACCAGGTTGAAGGCGAGCGTGGTGGCGAACAGGAACAGGCCGGGGAAGACCATCATCCACCAGGCGACGGTGAAGAGGGCTCCGGCGTCGGACAGCATCTTGCCCCAGGACGGCGTCGTAGGCGGCACGCCGATGCCGAGGAAGGACAGCGCGGCCTCGAACAGGATGTTGTTGGGGATGATCAGCGTGGTGAACACGAGCACCGGGGCGAAGACGTTGGGCAGGACCTCGCGGGTCATGATGCGGAAGTCGCTGGCGCCGGCGGCCCGGGCCGCCTCGACGAATTCCTTCTCGCGCAGCCGCAGGACCTCGCCGCGGACGAGCCGGGCGATGTAGGGCCAGGTGAACAGGCCGATCACGTAGCTCACCAGGAGGAGTCCCGGCTTGATCGTCCCCCCGAGGCAACCGTTGGGGGAGAGCCCGCACCCGGCAACCAGCCCGAGGGCCAGGAGGAGCACGGGGAGCGACATGATGATGTCGGTGAACCGTGACAGCGCGGTGTCGACCTTGCCCCGGTAGAAGCCGGACATCAGGCCGACGACCAGGCCGATCACCACGGAGATCCCGGTGGCGAAGAAGGCCACGATCAGCGAGGTCCGCGCCCCGTACAGGATCCGGACGAAGAGGTCCCTGCCGGTGTCGTCCACTCCGAACCAGAACTTCCTGCTCGGCCCCTTGGGCAGGCTGAACTGATCGAGCTCGTTCAGGTACAGATGATCCGGGGTGTGATGGACGACGTAGCGCGCCATCAGCGGAGCCGCCACCGCCGCCACGACCATCACTGCGATGAACACGATGCTGACGAGGGCCAGCCGGTCCTTTCGGAACTCCCGCCAGAAGATCTGTCCGGGCGTGAGGCTGACGACGTCAGAGCGTGCCGCCTGATCGAACGGTGTCTCACCCGGCGGTCGAACGGTCGGCTCGGATGCGACCTGCACGCCTGGCCACCCCCGTGGTCCGGCAGGGCATGGGCCCCGCCGATCGGCCCGCAGCATAGCGCGGCTACTCGTTCAGGTTTACGGGGGAGGGCCTCGGTGGAGCTTGCGGACTACTTGGCCAGCTCGGCCCGGTGAGCCGCCGCCCGCCCGCCCCGCCCCGCGAGCAGCGTCTGGTAGGCCGGAACGGCGTACAACGAGACGCGGTTGTCCAGGAAGTCCGAGAACGCCAGGGTGGTCCCGTCCGTCGACACGTCCAGGCCGGTCGTCTGGTTCCCTCCGACGATCGCGTCGAGGATCCTTCCGGTGGCCGTGTCGATGGCCAGGACGGACCCCCACTCCGGCCCCGGCCGGTAGTAGGAGACCGGGTTGTTCCTCCCCCGGTCCGAGACGTACAGCACTCGCCCGTCGGGTGAGAGGTCGATCGTGTTCGGCATGTGGTCGGTCCGGGCCAGCATTCGCACCGTCTCCGCCGCCAGGTCGACGCGGTAGATGGCGTCCCCGGCCATGTCGTCCACGTACAGGAGCCCTCGTGCGGGGTCGCCGACGAGGTGGCGGATGGCCCCACCCGTACGGAGCAGGATCTTCGAGTGGAGCGTCCTAAGGTCGAACCTCTGGATCTCGCCGTCCTGGAAACCGGCCACGTACAGGCGCTTGCCGTCGGGGGTGACGTACAGACCTCGAGGCGTGTCCACCGTGTGGAAGCGCCGCCGCTCCTTGCCGGTCACCAGGTCGATCTCCGATACGTCGTCGCTGACCCAATTGGAGACGTACAACCGCTTCTCGTCGGGGGACAGCGCGAGGACCTTGCTCCAGCTCCCGGTCGTGAACAGGTGGCGCCGGACCTTCCGGGTGGCCCGGTCGATCTCGTAGACGGACGCCGTCTCCATCTGGCTGGCGTAGACCGTGGAGCCGTCCTTGGTGAAGATCACCTCGACGGCTCCCTTGTGGCCGAGGTCGACGTCGGCCAGCCGCTTCATCGTGTGCGCGTCGAACACCTCGATGCCGTCGCCGCCGAGGTCCGTCACCCAGATCTCGGAGCCGTCGGGTGAGAACGCCACCTGCTTGGGAGCGGGGCCGGTCGAGAACTGGCCCAGCTTGTGGAGGATCTGCCCCTTCTCGTCGAGCCACAGGTCCACCGACCGGTTCTTCGTGAGGTCGATCGTCTGCTCGAGCCTGTTGCGGCCCGGCATCGTCAGGGCCAGCTCGACGTGGCCCTCGGCCACCCGGCCCGCGAAGGGGGTCCTGACGGACCGGACGGATCCCTCGGCCGTGCGGATGACCAGCCGCGCGCCGGGAGGGTGCGTGGTGATCCTGAGCCGATGCAGGACCGGCGCGGCAGGGGCGGGTGCGCCGGTCGCCACGGGCGTCGCGGCGCCGGTGGCGCGAGGAGGGGCTGGCTGGTGCGGCCGGTCCGGCCGGCCGGCCAGGCGGAGACCGAGTCCCGCGGCCAGCGGAACCGCCATCACCAGGGCCGCGGCCACAGCGACCAGGCGACGGACGGGCCTGGGCGGGGAGGGTGGCTGGAAGCCCCGGCGGGCGTGGCGCGGGCGGTACCGAAGGTCCGTGGGCATGGCCGGGCATAGATGAGCCCGCCGGTCCCGGCGAGTCAAGCACCCGGGGGATGGGGCGGTATCGTGTAGGGATGGAGACGAAGCTGCCGACCACGGACGAGGAGTGGCGCCGACGGCTCACCCCGGAGCAGTTCGAGGTGCTCCGGAAGAAGGGGACCGAGCGGGCGTTCACCGGCCGGTACTGGAACAAGCACGACGATGGCGTCTATCGGTGCGCCGGCTGCGGGGCGGTCCTGTTCGAATCGGACACGAAGTTCGACTCGGGGACCGGCTGGCCGAGCTTCACCGAGCCGGGGAACCGGGAGAACGTCGACCTCCACCGCGATACCAGCTACGGGATGATCCGCACGGAGGTGACGTGCAGGCGCTGCGGTGGTCACCTCGGGCACGTGTTCGACGACGGCCCCGGCCCAACCGGGGACCGCTACTGCATCAACTCGTGCGCGCTGGATTTCGAGCCCAGGTCCTAGGGCTTCGCCTTCCAGTTCCACGTCGTCCAATGCGTCCCCGAGGTCAGCTGGCAGGTGAGCCCCGCTTTTGTGGCATCGTGGGTGATGCTCGAAGCGCGAGGAGGAGCAAGCATGGCGACCGGGATCCAGGTGGTGATCGACTGCGCCGACCCCGCCCGGCTGGCGACGTTCTGGGCGGCGGCCCTCCACTACAAGCTGCAGGACCCGCCCGAGGGGTACGCGAGCTGGGAGGCCTGGCTCCGCGAGATGAAGATCCCCGAGGAGGAGTGGAACTCCGCGAGCGCGATCGTCGATCCGGACGGGAAGGGCCCACGCCTGTACTTCCAGCGCGTCCCGGAAGGAAAGGTGGTGAAGAACCGGGTTCACCTCGACCTCAACGTCAGCGGCCCTCCGGGGACCGGGTTGGAGGAACGGAGGCCCCCGGTCGACGCCGAGGTGGAGCGGCTCGAGCGGGAGGGAGCCAGCGTCTTCAAACCCGGTGAGGTCATCCGAGGCGAGTACTGGGTGATCATGCAGGATCCGGAGGGCGACGAGTTCTGCGTTCAGTGAGCGGGGGGTAGCCAGGCTCCGGCGCCGTCGACGGGGGCGGCCCGCCGGTCGTGGATCCACCGATCGATCCGTTCCCACCAGCCGAACAGCCACCCGATCAGGGCCTGCTGCTCCTTGGGCACCTCGTCGGTCTCCAGTCGCCAGTACCGGGCGAGGATCGGACGGTCGAACGGGATCCGCCTCCACAGCTCTCCGAACGACCCGACGTCCTCGAGCACCGTGTGGGCCACGAAGACGATGTCGGCCTGCGGTGCGGCGGCGATCGCGGCCATGACCCCGCCGTGGCGGGGGGGAAGCACGTTCCTCATCCGCTCCGCCTGGAGGGCCTGGTCCAGATGCCCCTTCCGGCGGAGGTGGGCGATGGCGCGCAGGCGGAGGGGGATCGTGAAGTCGTGGCCCTCCGGGAACAGGACGAACGCGTCGCGATCGCCCATATCGGAAGCGAGCTCGCCGATGGCGCGGATGTATCGGTCCCGATCGGCCGGATCGTGCTCGATGAACCGGTTCGGGAGCCGGTTCAGCATCAGGTCGAACAGCGGCTCCCACTGGAGCTTGGCCAGCATGACGATCCGGGGGTGGCGCCGGTAGGCGATCATCAGCGTGCCGATCAGCATCAGCGAGTTCCCCGGGCCGGCGTGCCGGGAGAAGACCAGCACGGGTCCGGGCCGCGGCTCGGGCCGGTCCTCGATCCAGATCCGCAGCCGGAACAGCCTCGACGCCGCGCGGTTCAAGATCCCGAGCCACCACCGCATGAACGCGTAGTGCGCTTCCTGGATGCGGGGTGATCGGATCCTGGTGCCGAACCCCGCGGCCAGCCAGAGGCCCAGCATGGCGGCGAAGCCGGCGACCTCCAGGACCAGGTAGACCACGCAGAACGCCAGCAGGCGAACGGTCCGCCAGTTGCCCCGGGCGATGAGGTCGACCAGTGCCG
>VAYG01000064.1:19462-21942 GCA_005885015.1 Actinomycetota bacterium
AACGATCCGCCGGACGATCTTCGGTGGCACGCCGGTCATTCCTCGTTCCGCAGGTATCGATCCGTCGCCCGGTGGGCGCGCTCGATGCGGGCGGACACGGCCGAGAAGTCCCGATACCGCAGCTGGGCGAGGCTGTCGTACCGGATGGGCTCGTCGTCTCCCGTCGGAAGGACGTGGATCGCGGTCTCCTTCGGCAGGCCGACCAGGTCGTGGGCGAACCGGTGGCGCCGGGCGATCTCGAAGGTGATCATGGCCACCTGCCACAGATTCTTCGGCGGCCCGAGGGGCCGGTCGATGCGTCCGACGTGAAGGACGTAGATGTCGGTGGCGCCGAGGTGGACCGCCCGCTCAATCGGGATGCTGTTGACGATCCCCCCGTCCATGAAGTGCTCGCCGTCGAGGCGAACCACCGGCAGGATGCCGGGGACGGCCGATGAGGCCAGGATCGCGTCGACCAGCGGCCCCGAGGTGAACCAGTGCTCCGCCGCGCGCTCCACGCTGGCCGCCACGCACTGGAACGGGACGGCCAGCTCCTCGAACGTCTGGACCGGCAGGGTCCTGGTGATCAACCGGCGAAGGCCCTCATTCGAATGCAGGTGGGCGCGGCCCCGGACCAGGCGCGCCGCTCCGTACAGGAAGGACCCTCCGAACACGTCGTCCCGGGTCAGCGTCTTCCAGGCGGTCGCCAGCCGCTCCACCATCGCCATGGACGGCTCCGCCGCCACCGCCGCCCCGTTGAGCGCGCCGATCGAGGTTCCCAGGACCAGCTCGGGCCGGATGTCGTGCTCGAGGAGGGCTTGGAGCATGCCGACCTCGTGCGCCCCGAGGTGTCCGCCTCCACCGAGCACGAACGCCACCTTCTTCTTGGCATTGCGGCGTCGGGACACCATCGTGGCTGGATGATAGGCCCGCCCCCCCGGGTGGTGGGTTCAGAACTTCGGAGTGACTCCGTAAACGGCCCGGGTCATGCTGGGCGTCCATGCCTCCGATGGAACGAGCCGGCTCGTTCGCCACGGGCACCATCGCCACCGAGCGGCCTCTGGACTTCGAGATGTTCTTCGTCGAGCACCACGAGGAGCTCTTCCGGGCCCTGTGGCTGGTCACCCGGAATCGCTACGAAGCCGAGGAGGTCATGCAGGACGCGTTCCTCCGGCTCCTGGAGCGCTGGCCGGCGATCCAATCCGCGGTGAATCCCGAGGGGTACCTGTACCGAACGGCGATGAACATCCTCCGGAGCCGGCTCCGGAGGGCCGCCGTCGCCCTGCGCAAGGCCGTCGGACAGCTGCCCCCCGACGACGAGCTGGCCCAGGTGGAGTGCCGCGACGCGGTGGTCCGAGCGCTGGCTCCGCTGCCCCCCAGGCAGCGGGCCGCGGTGGTCCTCCACGATGTCCTCGGGCTCACCTCGGAGCAGGCGGGAGAGGCCATGGGAATCCGGCCGGTCACGGTCCGGGTGCTTGCGGCGCGGGCCCGGGGCCGGCTGAGAGTGGCGCTGGACTCGGATCGGACCGAAGGAGGCGTGGATGAAGACCGATGAGGAGGTGATCGAGCGTCTGCGGCGAGCCGGCAGCGCCGTTCGTCCGCCGGCCGACCCGCTGGATCGGCTGCGGCTGCGGCAGGCGGCGAAGCACCGGCGGGAACGAGTGACGGCGGGGGTCATCGCCATGGTCCTGTTCGTGGCGGCGGTGGGCGGCTCGTTGTTCGCCTTGCGAGGTGTGTGGAGCGTCCAGCGCCGAGTCCACGCCTCGACCGGGTGGACGCCGGATCGATCACTGGAGGTCGGGCCCGGCCAGTACTTCTACTTGAAGGGAACCGCGTTCGGCCTGGACGGCTCGACCCAGCGTCAGGAGACCTGGTGGGCTCCCGACGGCTCCGGCGAGCTTCGCTTCGGCACCAACCGTCCGGACAAGTACTCCCCGTACCCGCCTGCGGGTGCGTACGGCACGGGGGATGCTATCAGACGACCCGGGCGTCCTCACCGAGCAGGTCCGAGAGCGAGCCCGGCGCGATGGGCTGTCCGTGTGGCGGGCCATCCTGCGGCTCCTCGATCACGAACGCGCGCCTCAAGCGCTTCCCGAGCTCCGGGCGGCCCTGTTCGACGTGGCCGGCCGGCTGGATGGCGTCGCCCGCCGGGATGGGGTCGAGGACCCGGTGGGGCGGGACGCCATCGCCCTGGCCTTCACGGACCGCGATGAGTGTGTCCTGGAGCAATGCCCCAACTGGGAACTCTTCTTCGACCCGGGGACCCATCAGCTGATGGACGAGGCGGTCGGTTGGGACGCATCGCCGGTTCCCTTCCTCGTCCTGGAGTCCGCGATCGTGGGCGGCCGTGGATCCGAGCCCACGGAGGACGAGCTGTTGTTCCCTCGCCCGGTCCGGGACCCCGCGCCGCCGGTGCAGCCCTCTCCCTCTCTGCGCTGAAGCAGATGAGGCGCGATCAGCTGCTGGGCCCCACCATCTTCTCGGGTCGGCCCAGATCATCG
>VAYG01000064.1:21965-35144 GCA_005885015.1 Actinomycetota bacterium
CGCAGCCTTGTCGTAGCCGATCTTCGGCGAGAGGGCCGTGACGAGCATGAGGGAGCGACCGACGAGGTCGGCGATCCGATCCCGGTTCGCCTCGATGCCCTCGACGCAGAACTCCCGGAAGGTCCGGCAACTGTCGGCCAGGATGCGCACCGAGTGCAAGAAATTGCTGATCATCACGGGCTTGAACACGTTCAGCTCGAAGTTGCCCTGGCTGCCGGCCACCGTCACCGTCACGTCGTTGCCGAAAACCTGGCAGGCGACCATGGTCATGGCCTCGGACTGGGTGGGGTTGACCTTACCGGGCATGATCGATGATCCCGGTTCGTTCTCCGGCAGGGTCAGCTCTCCCAGCCCGCTGCGCGGCCCGCTCCCCAGCCAGCGGATGTCGTTGGCGATCTTCATGAGCGACACGGCCAACGTGCGAAGGGCTCCGTGGGCGTGAACCAGGCCGTCGTGGGCGGCCAGGGCGGCGAACTTGTTGGGGGCGGACACGAACGGAAGCCCCGTCAGCTCGGCGATGACCGCGGCGACCCGGTCCCCGAAGCCCGGCGGGGCGTTGAGCCCCGTCCCGACCGCGGTCCCCCCGATGGCCAGCTCGTACAGGCCCGGCAGCGCGGCTTCGATCCGTTCGAGGCCAGCGTCCAGCTGCGCAACGTATCCGGAGAATTCCTGTCCCAGGGTGAGCGGGACTGCGTCCTGCAGATGGGTCCGGCCGATCTTCACGATGTCGGCGAAGTCGTCGGCCTTGGCCGCAAGCGCGCCGCGGAGGGCCCGGACCGACGGAAGGAGCGCCTCGACCACGGTCTTCGCCGCGGCGATATGCATGGCCGTGGGGAATGTGTCGTTCGATGACTGCGACATGTTCACGTCGTCGTTCGGGTGGACGGGCCGCTTCGACCCCAACTCGCCTCCGGCCAGCTCGATGGCCCGGTTCGAGATCACCTCGTTGGCGTTCATGTTCGACTGGGTGCCCGAGCCGGTCTGCCAGACGTACAAGGGAAAGTGATCGTCCAATGTGCCCTGGATCACCTCGTCGGCGGCGCTGACGATGAGGCCAGCCTTGTCCTTCGGGAGGAGACCGAGCTCGGCGTTGGCCAGCGCGCAGGCCCTCTTCAGGACCCCGAACGCCCGGATGACTTCGAGGGGCATCCTCTCGGTCGGCCCGCCGATCGAGAAGTGATGCAGCGAGCGCTGAGTCTGCGCCCCCCAGTATCGGTCCGCGGGCACCTCGATAGATCCCATGCTGTCCGACTCCATCCGAACGCGCTCCTGCTGGTCCATCCCGTGTGCTCCTGGTCCGGTCTTCCCCAGCTTACGTTCCCCGCACGCCGGCAGCGGCGCTGAGCGATCGGGTCGCCCGGTTCGAGCTCACCTGAGCCAGGCCCTCCGGGTAGGTCGCGCCGACCCGTCGCGCGGCGTCGGGCGCCCATTCCAGATAGCAATGGATCGCCGCGAGAATCCCCTCCGCCAGGGCTGTGCGATCCATCGAGGCGTGGGTCGCGGCCAGCGACTCATGGGGATGCTCGACGCCGGCCGCGCCGGCGAGCACCATGCAGCTGTCGCGAATCCCCTGGAGATGGGAGGCCGCCTCCCACCAGCGGGACCGGCTCCACGACTTGACCGCCGCCCGAACCTGCCACCAGAACCACCACATCGTCCGTTCGACCTGTTGTTTCGAGGGAGCTTGGTCGAAGGACAGCAATGGGAACTCCACGCCAGAGAGGATGCTGGCTTTGTCCACCAGGACCTGGTGCGGGCCTCCGTGGGTAGCCCGGAAGTTCTTCGGGGTGGCGAGGGCCAGCTCTCCCTCCACCCCGTCGGCCATGACGAACAGCACCATGTCGAATCCGAGTCCCTCGAAGTCGCGGATCACCGTGGAGAAGACGAGGTCTCCCCATCGCCCGAGGAACTCGTCGCGGCGGTCTCGAAACTCGTCGTACCTCGACTCGTCCAAGACCACGTAGAGGTCCACGTCCGATTCCTCGTCGGCCGTCCCCGCGGCCAGCGAGCCTCCCAGGAAAGCTGCAATAATCGCCTCCTCGGCCTCGCACGCCGAGGCGAACCGGGCGACGGCCGCCCGGTTGCGACGCAACCGCCCCTCTCCGCCTTCGTCCACGCGCAGCGCCGCGAGCCTAGTCCTTCCTCGATGACCCCCCTACGAGCGGGTGGCCGCCCCTCGCGCTCATCCCTGTGGGCTGAGAAGTTCCCCGGAGTGTTGCTGGCCGCCAAGGGCGGCGCCGATTGGGCCGTGGCCAGCCTGTACCGCGACCTCAATGGGCCATTGCTCGGCTACCTGAGGGCCCAGGCGCCCGGCGAGGCCGACGATCTGGCGTCCGAGACGTGGATCGACGTGGCCCGGGCCCTGCCCCGGTTCGAGGGGCTCGAGGAGGACTTCCGCCGGTTCGTGTTCGCCATCGCCAGGCGCCGGCTGGTGGACCATCGCCGGAGGCTCCTCCGCAGGAAGACACAGGCGCTCCCGCCCGAGCTGATCGAGCCCCACATGCCGGTGGGAGACGTGGAGAAGGAGGCCATCGACGGCTTCGCCACCCAGGAGGCCGTCGCCCGGATCAGGGCCCTCCCCGCCGACCAGGCCGACGTGGTGCTGCTCCGCGTCCTGGGGGGCTTCAGCGCGGTCGAGGTTGCCCGGCTCCTGGGCAAGCGGCCGGTCACGGTCCGGGTCCTCCAGCACCGGGCCCTGTCCCGCCTGGCCGCCGAGATGGCCGAGTTCGATGTAACGCCCGAGCACCAGCGGGCGATGTAGAGGTCGGCATGGACTCGAAGCTCAAGCACATCCTCAGGGCCTCCCGCGCTCAGGCTCGGGAGGCCGCCGACAGCCTCCTCTCCGGGGATGCCCCTCCGCAGGAGCTCCCCGCCGGGTGGGGGTCGGTCGAACGCCTGCTCGGCGCCGTTCGGGCCGTGGCCGCATCCCCCTCGGGGGAGGCCGCGGCTCCTGCGATCGAGGCCGGGCTGGGGCCGCGCGACCGGGAGACCATCGCCTCGATGACGACCATCCTGGCCGAGGCCCCCGACCACAAGGGCCGCCGATTCCTTCGACGCCCCGCGCGGACGCTTGCCCCGCATCCACTCACCGTGTTCGGAGCCCGGCTGACCCCGATCCTGGTCACGGCCGTGCTGGCCTTCCTCATGGGCCTGGCCTCGTTCGGGCGACTGCCCGGGCCGGCCCAGAACGCCGTCGCCACGGCGTTCAGCAAGGTCGGCATCACCCTGCCCCGCGCGGACGAGAGCGACCAGGACCAGGAGGGCAACGACCTCCCGACCAGGCCGGTCGGCCCCGACCTGTCCGGCCCCGCCCGCAAGGGGCTGTGCACCGCGTTCTCGGCCGGCAACGGCGGGGAGAACGGTGGGAAGCTCGACTCGGTCCCCTTCCGGAACCTCCAGAATGCCGCGGACGACGCGAACCAGACGGTCGAGGAGTTCTGCGCAGACGTGACGACGCCGGGCGACGTGAAGGAACACGGGCACGGCCACGGGCAGTCCAAGGACCACGAGAACCAGTCCGATCATGGGAACGGGTCGAACGGGCACGGTCCAGGGCCAGGACAAGGCCAAAGACCAAGGAGGGGGTTCGGGCAGCGGGGGCTGAGCCCCGACGCTTACCAGAGCGCGTCCTGGCGCTCTCTGACCCCGAAGGCCTCCCCAAGCTCGATCCCCCCCCGGGAACGTGATCGAGCCTCCCTCCTCGAACCGCACCGTGTCCCAGGTCGGCAGAGAAGCGGACGGGCCCCCCTCCGTCACCAGGACCCGCCGCCCCCTCCGCCGCCCCCTCCTCCGGAGAACCCTCCGCTGAACCCGCTCCCGCCGGAGCCTCCGGGCGTGGAGGTGATCGTGCCGGCCGTGGCCACCGAGAAGTGATCGATCGACGAGGTGAAGGCGGCGATGGTGAAGGGGTGGGGGCCGACGTACCAGCTGGTCTGGGTGGGTTGGTCGCCCAGGTGGGCGAAGGCGTGGGCCCACTTCTCGGTGCAGCCGAAGACGACGGCGTAGGGCAAGTATTCGGAGAACAGGTTCTTCCGCTCGGCGAAGCGGGACTCGTCGACCTCGGCCGTCTCGATGTAGGTGCGGAACCCCAGAACACGGCGGACCAGGCCGGTGCCCTTCGGCGTGCGCCGTGGCATCCATCGCGATCCGTAAGCCAGGAACAACCCGCCGATGGCGATGGGCACCGTGATCAGGGCGAGGTGGGTCTTGGCGGCGGCCAGGACGCCCAGCCCGATGCCGATGACGGCGAGGACCCACCCGCGCCGCGCCCAGTCCCGCCGGACGGTGTCGGGGCGGCCCACGAACCAGCCGCGGTTGACGGCGTCGTCGTACAGGGAGTCCTGGACCGCGCGCAGGCGGATGAAGAAGTGCTTGCGAAGGTTCGACAGGTCGACCGCCGCCAAGCCGTTGTGCCCTCCGTTGGAGTCTTCCTCGGCATCCCCGGCGTCCTTGAACAGGCCGTTCAGCAGCAGTCGTTCGTAGGGCATCAGCCCGTCAGGCTCGCGGAGCTTCACCAGCCGCCAGTCGGGCTTCCCGAACAACCCGTGTTTGGGGATCTCCTCGATCCGGAGGAAGCCTCGAACGGCCAGGTCGACGATGGTAGCCGTGACGTCGAGCGGATTGGCCGCCTCGTCGACGAGGGTGCCCACCTGACCGGGACGGATGTCGTCCGGAGGGGCGAACTCCACCGGCGTGGGACCGTGCTCGAACAGGGGCACCTCCTGCTCGCCCCCCCGCGACGTGGCATACGCGATGTCCACCGGCATCCCGATGGCTCGTCGGTCGCGCCCGGTGCTCCACAGCAGATACCCGAGACCCACCGCCGCGAACAGGGCGATCGCCCCGGCCAGGCCGGCGGTCAGGGGCGTCACCGAGAAGGCCCGTTGCAGGGTCCATCGCTCCCGCAGGATCGGTCGAGGTGGAGCGACCGCGCCCTTGGGGAGACCGACCACCACGGTGAGACCTTCGTTCGGGCCGAGACCCGTGTGGGCGAAGGTGGCCACGGAGCCCATGGCCGTGGCGTCCAGGCACGGCAGGCTCGATCCGAACGGACCCGCGAAACAGGCCACGCGGTCGATGGCCGCCGGCGCCCGGACCGCGACGGTGACCGAGTCGATCGGCACCGGCCACGTGGACCCCACCGCGTTCCAGTAGAGCTCGTCGTGGTCGGGGAAGCCGTTCATGGCCCCATCCACGCGGTAGTTGATCGCGTAGAGGTGGGTCCCCGTGATCGTCCGATCCGGATCTCCGATCTTGATCCGCAGGAGATTGCCGGCGTGCTGCACCTTGTACCCGCTGGGCGTTCCGGGCGATCCGCGGACGGACAGCACGTGGACCGGGAAGAGCCGATCGTAGCGGGCGTCGTAGCTGAGGCGGTCCGGGATGTCGCGGAAGATGCCGTGGTGCGGCGTGGTCCCGAAGTCGTACTCGATCGCCTCGGCCACGAGGAGAGAACCGTCGCGCTGAACGGTGATGTCGATCGTGTAGGAGCGGATGGCCTCTTCGGCTTGGGCCTCCGCGGGATGAACGAGCCCGAGGGCCACAGCCAGGGGGACGGCCAGGATCGCCGGGGCGAGCCTGGCCAGACGGAAGGGATTGTTCACAGGAACGGAGCGTCCATCATCGGCCCCGGGGACGCAAGGTTCGGGACCGAGGATGATGGGTGGCATGGAGAGTTTGCGAGGACACCTGCTCGTGGCGAGCCCGGCACTGATCGAGCCGAACTTCCGTCGGACGGTGGTCCTGGTCGGGGAGCACAACGAAGAGGGGGCCGTCGGGGTCGTGCTCAACCGCGCGACGGATGCCCGAGTCGAGGAGGCGGTTCCTCCCCTTGCCCAGTTGGCGGAGGAGGGGGACCGGCTGTACGTGGGCGGCCCGGTCCAGCCCGATTCAGCCGTGGTGATCGCGGAGTTCGACTCTCCGGACGCGGCCGAGATCCTGGTGTTCGACTCCATCGGCTTCCTCATCGGGGACGTGGACGCCGAGTCGGCCGGCGGCGTGCGGCGGGCCCGGGTGTTCGCCGGCTACGCCGGTTGGGGGCCCGGGCAGCTGGAGGCGGAGCTCGCGCTCTCTTCCTGGATCGTGGAGCGAGCGGTCCTGGAGGACGTGTTCACGGCCGCGCCCGACCGCTTGTGGAACGCGGTGCTCCTTCGCAAGGGCGGGCGCTACCGGCTGTACGCGTTCATGCCGCCGGATCCCTCGGCGAACTGACCTTTCCCGGCGGTTCTGCGACCATAAGGAAGGATCAATCATGGGAGGCGAGATGGCCGAGGAGAAGGCAACCTTTGGCGCTGGGTGCTTCTGGGGCGTCGAATACGTGTTCAACCGGGTGCCGGGGGTCCTGAGTGCCGAGGTCGGGTACAGCGGTGGGATCACCTCGAACCCCACGTACGAGCAGGTCTGCTCCCACACCACCGGCCACGCCGAGGTCACGCAAGTCACGTTCGACCCCGAGCGGGTCAGCTATGAGCAGCTCCTCGAGGTGTTCTGGGCCATGCACGATCCCACGCAGGTGAACCGGCAGGGGCCGGACATCGGGGACCAGTACCGAAGCGTGATCTTCACCCACTCGCCGGAGCAGCAGGCCGCGGCGGAGGCTTCGCGGGAGCGGGCCCGGTCGAGGTTCTCCCGCCCCATCGCCACCGACATCCGGCCGCTTTCCCTTTTCTATCCGGCCGAGCGCTATCACCAGGCCTACTACGAGAAGAATGGGCACGAGCCGTACTGCCACGTCGTCCCGACCCGGGTGCTGGAGGACCTCGGGCTCATCTCAGCCCGGGGCTGACCCGCCGGGCCCAGCCGGCTAGCGGGACGCCTTCTTCGCCTTCTTCGCCTGGCGCTTCTCCTTCAGGCTGTGCTGGGCCTTCCGCTTGACGTTCTTGATGGCCTTGTCCTTCGACGCCATGTCAGCCCCCCGCAGCTCGTGGTGCTCTAAGTGAATCACGAAATGGACGCCCGCGGCCGGAAGGGTACCGCTGACGCCGCCGCCGCCCTATGGTGATCGCATGCCCGATTGCCGGATCGGCCTGCTCGGCGGGTTCCGCGTCGACGTGGACGGCCGTCCGGTGCCGCCAGAGGCGTGGCGCCGCCGGCGCGCCGCCGAGCTGGTGAAGCTGCTGGCCCTGACGCCCCGCCACCGTCTGCATCGCGACGAGCTGGTCGAGGCGTTGTGGCCGGACTTCGCACCCGGGGCCGGATCGGCGAACCTCCGCAAGGCCGTGCACTTCGCCAGGCGCTCCCTCGGACACGAGGAAGCCATCGGCATCGAGGGCGGCCTGGTGGAGCTGTGGCCCCGAGGCGGCCTCGCCGTGGACGCCGAGGAGTTCGAGCGGGAAGCCGCCGACGCGGTCCGGGACGGGGACACCGGCGCGGCGTCGAAAGCTGTCGCCACGTACGGAGGCGACCTCCTGCCCGAGGACCTCGACGCGGAGTGGGCGCACGAACCGCGACAGCGGCTCCGCCGGCTCTTCGGTCACGCCCTCCGGACGGCCGGGATGTGGGAGCGAGCCCTCCAGGCCGACCCCACCGACGAGGAGGCGCACCGCGGGCTGATGCGCGCCCACCTCGAGGCCGGGAACCGCCAGGCGGCCATGCGCCAGTTCGAGCGGCTCCGGGACGCCCTGCACCAGGAGCTCGGCGTGGGCCCGGACCCGCGATCGGTCGCCCTGTACGAGGAGATCCTGGCCCTGGAGGGGACGGAGCCCGCCACGCCGGCCGAGCGGGCGGCCGCCCACCTCGCCGCCGGGCTGGTGGCGCTGAACCGGATGGACCTCCGCGAGGCGGAGACCCAAGCTCGGGTCGCCCGCGACCTGGCCATCGAGGCCGGACTGGGGCGGGAGCTCGGCCAGGCCAGCGGACTGCTGGGGATGGTGGCCCATTCCAAGGGCGCGTGGCCGGACCTGTTCCGGCAGGAGTTCCTCGACGCCATCCGGGCTGCGCCGGGCCTGGCCGGTTTCGTGTTCGACGCCCATCTCTGCCTCGCGGAGTTCTCCCTTGCCGGAACGGAGGGGCCGGACCGCATCGCCGGCTACGCGGGCGAGCTGCTCTCCCTGGCCGATCGCCACCGGTCGATCGAGGGGAGGGCGCTGGCCACGCTCATCCTGGGGGAGTCGAAGCTGCTCGCCGGCGCCCTGGACGAGGCGGAGGCCGACCTCTCCTCGGCGGCCGACCTCCATCGGGAAGCCGGAGCGATCACGGGTGAGGCCCTGTCCCTGGAACGGCTCGCCGCGGCCGTCCTGGCCCGAGGTGATCGTTCCCGGGTCCCGCCCCTGCTCGAGCGGGCCGAGGCGCTGGCGACCGGCTCGCCGCTGGCCTCGCATCTCGTGGTTCGGATCCGCGGCACTGAGGTGCAGGCTCCTCAGGCCGCCGAAGACGGGGCGGCGATCGCCCGCTCCGCTCGCGCCGAGCTCGCCGGCCAGGAGGTGTGCGAGCCGTGCTCCATGGGCTTCCTCGTCGCCTCGACCATGGCCTTCGCCCGGGCCTCCCGGGTCGAGGAGGCCGCCCAGACCCTGGCCCAGGCCGAGCGTGTGGGAAGCCCGGGCCCAGGTCCGGCTGGCAGAGGGAGAAGGCCGCCAGGCGGTCGCCCTGTTCACCGAGGCCGCGGACCTGTTCGCCGGGGTCGGTCACCGGTTGTCGGAGGCGAGGTGCCGCGCGGCCGCCCAGGCCGCCGAAGCCGCGACCGCGTCCAATCCCTCGAGGAACGCCCGGGGAACACCCGTCTCCTAACCTCCCCCCAATGCAGGCTCGCGGGAAGGAGGAGGTCGCGATGGGTGCGAACGGGAAGCAGTACACGGCGGGCACCTGGGTGGTGAAGGAGGGGAGCGAGGCCGAGTTCATTGCCCGGTGGAAGGAGTTCACCGGCTGGTCGCTGGCCAACGCACCGGGCGCTCACCACTTCGTTCTCATCCGGGAGGAGGCCGACCCCCGGCGCTTCCTGTCGTTCGGGGCGTGGGACGATCGCGCCGCGGTCGACGCCTGGCGAGGCACCGCGGAGTTCCAACGGCGCCTCGCTGCCTGCCGCGAGCTCTGCGATGACTTCAAGGGAACCGACCACACGCTGGCAGCCGCCGTCGGCGGCTCCGACTAGGGGGAGGGACCGATGGCCGAGAGCAACGGCTACGCCAATCCGGACGCGCTCGTCGAGACCGACTGGCTTGAGGAGCATCTGAAGGACCCGTCCACCCGGATCGTCGAGGTGGACGAGGACACCGCCGCCTACGAGAAGGGGCACATCGAGGGCGCGGTGGGCTGGAACTGGAAGACGGACCTGCACGCGCCGGTGGGCAGGGACTACCTCGACCAGGAGGCGCTGGGGTCGCTGCTGGGCCGCGCCGGGGTCGGGCCGAACACCACGGTGATCCTGTACGGAGGCAACAACAACTGGTTCGCCGCCTATGCCTACTGGATCCTGAAGCTCCGGGGATTTGGGAACGTGAAGTTGTTGAACGGCGGCCGCAAGAAGTGGGAGCTGGAGAGCCGGCTGCTGACGCAAGAGGTGCCCAGCTACGAGATGAGCGGCATGGATGTCGGCGAGCCCGTCGACGAGTCGATCCGCGCGTACCGCGAGGACGTGCTCTCCCGCGTGGCGCGGTCGCATGGGGTGTTCATCGACGTCCGCTCCCCCGAGGAGTACCGGGGGGAGAAGCTCGCCCCCGACCACCTGCCCCAGGAGCAGGCCCAGGTCCCCGGGCACATCCCGGGGGCGGCCAACATCCCCTGGGCCAAGGCGGCCAACGAGGACGGCACGTTCAAGTCGGTGGAGGAGCTCACCGCCCTGTACCAGGGGGCCGGGATCACCCCCGAGAAGGAGGTCATCGCGTACTGCCGGATCGGGGAGCGCTCCTCCCACACCTGGTTCGCCCTGACCGAGCTGCTGGGCTACCCCAAGGTCAAGAACTACGACGGGAGCTGGACCGAGTACGGCTCGCTGGTGGGAGCGCCGGTCGAGAAGTAACTAGGGCAGGAACACTTTGAAGGCGGCGCCTCCGCCGGGGCGCTCCTCCACCCACGCTCTTCCGCCGTGCAGCTCGGCGAACCTCGCCACGAGGGAAAGGCCGATGCCGACACCCGGCGAGTGGGCGGGCGCTCCGGGACCCTGGCGGAACGGCTCGAAGATCGTGTCGCGGATGTCCTCGGGAACCCCGGGGCCGTCGTCCTCGACGGAGATGAGCACGCCGTCCTCCTGGGGTCCGACCCGCACCCAGATCGAGCTGTCCGGCGGCGTGTGGCGGGCCGCGTTGGCGAGCAGGTTTTCCACGATCCGCTCCACCTTCGGCGCGTCGATCGAGGCCACGACCAGACGCGCCTCCACCCGAACGGGGCGGGTCCCGACGACATCCGAGTTCTCCACGGTGCGCCGGACCAGGGCGGCCACGTCGGTGGGACGGCGGCGGGGCTCCACGATGCCCCTGTCCAGCCGGTCGAGGTCCAGGAGATCCGAGAGCAGCTGATCAAGCTTGCGGGCGTTGGCGGCCAGCCGCCGGACGATGTCCCGTCGCTCCTCGGTGGGGAGCTGGACCTCCTCCCGCTCCAGGGTGAGGGCGAAGCCGAGCACCGCGGCCAGCGGTGTGCGCAGCTCGTGCGAGACGGCGTGAAGGAAGGTGTTCTTCAGCTCGTCCAATGCGCGCAGGCGCTCGGCCGCCTCGCGTTCGAGACCGAGGGCTCGGGCGAGGTCCTCCTCCAGCTTCTTGTGTTCGGTGATGTCGTACAGCAGCCCCTGTGAGAACCGAAGCCGTCCCTGCTGGTCCTGGATCCCGATGGCTCGGTCCAGCACCCACACCACCCGCCCGTCGCGGGCGATGAGGCGATACTCGTGACTGATCGGTTCCCCCGTCCGGTAATGGGCGGTCTCGGTCTCGACGACGCGATCGAGGTCTTCGGGATGGATCACCACCGACCACAGGTCGGCCTGTTCCAGGAATTCGTGCTGCGAGTATCCGAGCACCGGCTCCACCTGGGGGCTCACGTACACGCTGTGATACAGACCGTCGAATTCGCCCTGGATCTCGTCCACGTAGGTGATGGCGGGAATCTGCTCGACCAGCGCCCGGTACTTCGCCTCTGCTTCCCGGAGCTGCTCCTCGGCATGCTTGCGCCGGGTGATGTCGAGCATCACGCCTTGAAGGAGGGGCCGGCCACCCGGCCCGATCACCACGACCGACTCGTCCCTGACCCAGACGACCCGTCCGTCCTTGGCGAAGAGCCGGTACTCGCACAGCATCGGTTCGCCGGTGTCGTGGCTGTGCTCCTCGTCGCCCAGGACGCGCTCCCTGTCCTCCGGATGGAGGCGTTTGGACCAGATGTTCGGGCGGACCATCCACTCCTCAGGAGTGAAGCCCAGGATGCTCTCGACCTGGGGGCTCACGTACAGCCAGGGTGCCGTCTCCCCGAACTCAGCGGTGTAGGTGATGGCCGGGATCCGCTCGACCAGGTTCCGGAACTGCTCCTCAGCGGCTCGCCACTTCTCCTCCGCCACCTCACGCTCGTGGAGCTGCCGCTGGGACTGAGCGTAGAGCCGGGCGTTGTCGAGGGCGATCGACCCGAGGTTGGCGAACCGGCCCAGGAGCTCGATCTCCTCGGGGCCGAACGTCCGGCCTTCCCGGTCGTGGGCGAGGCCGATGATGCCGATGACCTCGCGGCCGCTCTTCAAGGGGAAGCCGATCACCGGGCCGAACGTCCCCTTCTCCACCGCGGGTGAGCGTCCGGCCCACGCGTCGTAGTCCTCGACCGCCAGGGGTTGACCCGACTCCCAGACCCTTCCGGCGAGTCCTTCGCCCCGCCCGGTCCGCCGTCCGGTTCGGGCGGCGAAGGCCCCAGTGCCGACCTTCAGCTCGATGCCGGCCCCATCGGGGTCCACCAGATACATGTAGCCGTGGTCCGTGGAGGCGAGGGCGGCGGCCCGGACGACCATGGCCTCCAGCAGCTCGTTCGGCTTGAGCCGTTCCATCAGGGCGAGCGAGGTCTCGTGCAACGCCGCCAGGTATTCGTTCTGCCTGCGAAGAGCGGCCTCCGCCCGTTCGCGCTCCGCCAGCTCCTCCTGCGCCGTCGTGTACAGGCGGGCGTTGTCCAGCGCGATCGACGCCATCCGGGCGAACCGGTCGATGAGGGCCAGATCCTCCTGACTGAACTTCCGTCCCTCCTCGGAATGCGCGACCCCGATCACCCCGAGCACCTGGCCTCCCGACATGAGGGGAGCTGCCAGGCCGGCGTGGAGCGACTGGTCGCCGTAGAGCTCCTGCCGCCCCTCCCACGTCGCGTAGTCCTCCAGGACGAACGGTTCGCCCATCTCCCAGACGTGTCCGGCCATCCCCTCGCCGCGCGGGATCCGATCGCCTACGAAGTGCCGGAATGCTCCGATGCCGATCTGGAGCTCGAGGGCATCGCCGGCCTCGTCGACGATGTACACGCACCCATCCGCCGTCCCAGCCAGGGCGGCCGCCCGGGAGACGATGTCCTCCAGCAACCCCCGCAGCTCCAGGCGGTTCATCAAGCCCAGAGCCGTGTCTTGGAGCGCCGCCAGATACTCGGTGCGCTGACGGAGGGTGCTCACAACCCGTTCCCGATAGGTGAACGGGATCCCGGCCACCTCGACGTCGATCACCGTGCCGTCCAGCCGTATGAACTTCTCCTCCACCAGGGGAACCGCCTGGCCTTGCTCGGTCTCTCTCCGGGTCCTCTCGCTCACCACCTCCCAGTAGTCGGGGTGAACGACGTCGAGGATCGGCCGGTCGATGAGCTCCTGCGGATCAGCCGCCCCGAGCAGCCTGGCCGCCGCCGAGTTGGCGAACACGAACCGGCCCTCGCTGTGGACGGCGATTGCCTCCGGTGAGAGCTCGACCAGTCGCCGGTACCGCTCTTCGCTCTCCCGGAGCGCCTCTTCGGCTCGACGGCGCTCGGTGATGTCCCGGATGTAGGCGGTGAACAACGCCGGCCCGGGCACGTCCACCCGGATGATGGCCAGCTCGACGGGGAACTCGGTCCCGTCGACCCTCAGCGCCGTGAGCTCGACTCTCCGTCCCAGGATGGTCTGCTGACCGGTGGCCAGGTAGCGCTTGATCCCCATCCGGTGCCGCTCTCGCAACCGGGGAGGGATGAGCAGCTCCACCAGAGATTGCCCGAGCACCTCGGCTCGGGCCCGGCCGAAGATCTCCTCGGCGGCGGGGTTGAACTCGACGATGCGCC
>VAYG01000064.1:35386-41731 GCA_005885015.1 Actinomycetota bacterium
CGAAGCGCAGGACCGAGTTCCCGACCAGCGCGTTGGGAGAGGGGACTCCGAGGAGCCGGGCCGCCGCCTGGTTCGCCAAGGCGATGACTCCGTTCTGGTGTACGAGGATCGCGTCCGGAGAGGTGTCGACCGCCTTGTGGTACCGATCCTCTGACCGGCGAAGCGCGGACTCCGTGCGCTCCTCCTGGATCGCCGCCCCCAACAGCCGCGCGCCCGTCCTCAGCGCGTCGATCTCCGTCCCGGAGAAGTCGCGATCCTGAGCGCGCGCGGCGAATCCCAAGGTCCCCCACCACTCGCCCCCCACGTACACCGGGACGCCGGCCACCGACCCGAAGCCAAGCGCTTGCAGGATCGGGCGCTCCTCGGCGGGAAGCTCCGAAACGCGACCATTGATCGTGCCCCCGGTCCGGAATGTCCGCGCCCATCGGTCCAGGCCGGAACCCGCATAGGAGGACCCGCGCAGGAAGGGCAAGTCCGCCTTGGGAGAAGTCCCGGGAGCGACCCACTCGAAGCGAAGGCTCCGCTGGACGTCTCCGTCGTCGCCGACCGCCTTCTGGAACAGGCAGACCCAGTCGACTGACGCCGCCCGGCCGATCCGTTCCAGCACTTCCGCGATGCTGTCCTCCCACGATCCTGACCCCAGGAAGCGCTCCGCGGCGAAGGCGACAGCTTCGAGAATGGCCCCCCGCCGCTCCAGATCCGACTCGACCCGCTTGCGGGCGCTGACGTCCCGGCCGATGCCGAGGATCCCCACGACCCGCCCGTCCTCGAGCAGGGGACTGGCGGTGAACTCCCCGTCGACGTAGCCGCCCGAGTTGGTCAGGATCCGCAGCTCGAACAGGGGGACGCCACCGCCGGCCATCGCGTGGGTGAACAGCTCGACGGCGAGGGGAAGGTCGTCGGGATGAACGATCCCGGGGAACGCCTTACCGATCCAGTCGTCCCGAGACCACCCCGTGATCGCCTCGAACGCCGGGTTCAGGGAGGTCAGGGTCCCTTCGGCGTCGAGCGTGAAGATGGCATCGGTGGCGCGCTGGACGAGGGTTCGCTCGTCGTGCGCAGACTTCGAGCGGCCAGCCGAGGCAGGCTGACGCTCGCTCACGTCATGCATCGTCTCGCTCCGCAGCTGCTTTCTCCCCTTATCGGGCCACGGGGGGATGGGGTGAAGCCCCGCTCGGGCGAAGGCCGGCGGGGGCCTCGCGGTAGGCTGAGAGTCCAATGGACACCGCGACCGGGGACCCGGGCGACCTGGGCCGGCTGGAGCGCCGGGTCCGGGACGTCCCGGAGTCGCTGGAGGAGTTCGGGCCGGACTACGCGATCGAGCTCGACCCCGCCGCCCACAGGGTCGAGGGCAGCTGGATCCGTGACGCCACCCTGGGGGCCAACGACGGCCTGGTCTCAGTGCTGACCCTGATCTCGGGGGTGGCCGGGGCGGCGAAGGGGAACGTGGTCCTGATCGCAGGGGTCTCCGCACTCGTAGCGGGGGCGATCAGCATGGGCCTCGGAGGCTTCGTCTCGGCAAGAGCCTACCGAGCGTACTTCCTCAAGGAGCTCAGGCGAGAGCTGACCGAGATGCGGGAGCTGCCCGACGTGGAGCGCGAGGAGATCCGGGAGGTGTACCGGGCCAGGGGGTTCCGGGGAGAGGCCCTCGAAATGGTGGTCGACACGATCACGTCCAATCCCAAGGTCTGGCTGCGGGTGATGATGCAGGAGGAGCTGGGGCTGTCGCAGGGATTCGGCCAGCCCCTCGGAGCCGCTGCCACCGTCTTCCTGGCGTTCCTGGTCGGGGGGGCCGTGCCGGTGCTGCCCTTCGTCTTCGCTTCCGGGGTCGCCGCCCTCCTGATCAGCTTCTTCTTGACGGCGGCGGCGCTGCTCGTCGCCGGGGCCATCCGGACCCGCTTCACCGGCGAGCATCCCGCGAGGGCGGGCCTGGAGCTGGTCGCCATGGCCTCCGCCGGCGTGGCAGTCGCCTACGGGATCGGCCGACTGCTCCACGCGGTCGGAGTGGGCCAGTGACCTGCGGTTTTGAATCCCATCCCGCAGATAGACTTCCGGTGTAGACTGGCTTCCGTGGCCGTTTCCCAGGAAGAACATCTCAAGGAACTGAGCAAGGGCTATCGCTTCGGGTGGCGCGACCCGGAGCACTACGTCTTCACGCCGAAGAAGGGCCTCTCCGAGGGGGTCGTGGACGAGATCTCCCACATGAAGAGCGAGCCCGAATGGATGCGCAAGTTCCGGCTAAAGGCGTTGAAACATTTCGAGAGCCGCCCCATGCCGTGGTGGGGAGCGGATCTGTCCGACATCGACTTCCAGAACATCTACTACTTCATCCGTTCAACGGAGAAGCAGGCCAAGACGTGGGAGGACCTGCCCGAGGACATCAGGAGCACCTGGGACCGCCTCGGCATCCCCGAAGCGGAGAAGAAGTACCTGGGCGGGGTCTCCGCCCAGTACGAGAGCGAGGTCGTGTACCACAAGATCCGCGACGAGCTGGATTCCATGGGGGTGCTCTTCTCCGACATGGACTCCGGGCTGCGAGAGCACCCGGACATCGTCAAGGAGTACTTCGGAACCGTCATCCCTCCCAACGACAACAAGTTCGCCGCCCTGAACTCGGCCGTGTGGTCGGGCGGGTCGTTCATCTACGTGCCTCTAGGGGTGCACGTGGACATCCCGCTCCAGGCCTACTTCCGGATCAATGCCGAGAACATGGGGCAGTTCGAGCGGACCCTGATCATCGCCGACGAGGGAGCGTACGTGCATTACGTGGAGGGGTGTTCCGCGCCGATCTACACCACCGATTCGCTGCATTCCGCCGTGGTGGAGATCATCGTCAAGAAGGGGGCGCGGGTTCGGTACACCACCATCCAGAACTGGTCGACCAACGTGTACAACCTGGTCACTAAGCGGGCCGCCGCCTACGAAGACGCCGTCATGGAGTGGATCGACGGCAACATCGGATCCAAGGTGACGATGAAGTACCCGTCGATCTATCTGCTGGGCAAGGGCGCCCGGGGGGAGGTCCTGTCGGTGGCCTACGCGGGCCCCGGCATGCACACCGACGCCGGGGGGGAGGCCATCCACGCCGCCCCCCACACCAGCTCGGTGATCACCTCGAAGTCGGTCTCCAAGGGCGGAGGGAGAACGGGATATCGCGGCCTGGTACGTGTCGAGCCCGGCGCCGACCACTCCAAGTCGATCGTGCGGTGCGACGCGCTGATCCTGGACCAGGAGTCTCGCTCCGACACCTATCCGTACGTGGAGGTCGAGGAGGAAACGGCGCAGCTCGGCCACGAGGCCACCGTCAGCAGGGTCGGCGAGGACCAGCTCTTCTACCTGATGAGCCGGGGCCTGTCCGAAGCCGAAGCGACCGCGATGGTGGTGAACGGGTTCATCGAGCCCATCACACGCGAGCTGCCCATGGAGTACGCCGTCGAGCTGAACCGTCTGGTCGAGCTCCAGATGGAAGGCGCCATCGGCTAGCCGCTACGGCGGCGCCATCTCCTCCAGCCGGGACCCGTCCCTTCGCAGGAATCTGGGCCGTCCCGCCTCGATCTCGACGCGGAAACCACCTTCGTGGACCAGGCGGTGGTGGCGACGGCACAGGAGGACCAGGTTCGAGGCGGCAGTCTCTCCACCGTCCGCCCAATGTTTGACGTGATGCGCGTCGCACCAGGGAGGAGGCCGGTCGCACCCGGGGAAGCGACAGTGCCCATCACGAACGACCACGGCTCGGCGCATCGGGGCCGGCACCACCATGGTGCGACGACCCACGTCGAGCGGTTCGGATCTGCCGCGGGTGACCACTCTGGTCAGCGAGGCGTCGCAGGACAGCCGGCGGACGATCTCAGGATGAACCGGTCCGACATGATCGAGCTCACTTCTTCGGCCCGCTCGCCCCTCGAGCGCTTCGAGATCCACGATCACGGCGACGTGCGGACGCTCGCCGCAGACCAGAGGTCGGTCGGGAGCGTCCAACCAGCGGCGACAGACCTCACCGAGCGCGTCGGCGCGTCGTTGGGCCGCCGTCCGCTGGTCCCCCGGGTCCCGGCGTGAACTGTCCGCCCGCATGCAGTCCCGGAGGGCCGAGAGCATGGTCTCTCCCGTCTCCGGGTCGAGGTCCCCGTCTACCCGCACCATGCCGAGCAGCGTCGTGGAGACGGTGAGTCGTCGCTGTTCACGAAGGCGCTCCGCGTCCTTGAGTCCCTGCTCCCAGTCGAGCTTCTGGCGCCAATGGGAGACCGTGCGCTGGAGCTGGCCCGCCGGCACCCTTCTGGCCGTCTCGACGAGCGCTTCCTCCGACTGGCGGAACTGGGCCGGATGCGCCTGGCGGGCCCAGACCAGCATGTGAAGGGCAGATGAGGTGAGCTCACCGGTCGCCAGCGCCTCCTTCGTCCGCGGCATCCTTTCCAGGGAACGGGCCGTACGGATCTCCCTGGATGCCGCCGACCACCCCAGCCGATGACGGTCGACGAGCCATGACGCGGTGGTCAGATACCCGTCTCGTCGATGCGACTGTCGGCGGTGGATCTCCGAGAGCCTCCGGAGCCGTTCGGCCTCGAGGGCCTGGCATGCTTGCTGGAGCTCTGTAAAGTCGGCTTCGAGCTGCTCATCGGACGCGGCCCGAAGGTCGTCGGCCTGGAAGGACTCGATCGCCGATCGCAGCTCGCTCAACGTGGCACCTGATCGAACATACGTTCGGGATTCTAGAAAGCGCTGGCCCTGCTGTCAGTGAGCATCCGCACAACCGGCAAAGAGAAGGTCAGTCGGCGCCAAGGTCCCCGCTGCCAGGGCAATTCCGATCTCATTGATAGAATTCGAAGGCGGGTCCTGCTCGTCGACGAGCACCGACCGGGGGACAACACGGGAGTCATGACCGACATCGCGACACAGCACGGATTCACTCGCGAAACGCTCGCGGTGATCGCCAGCCGGCACGGAGGAACCGGCGACGGCGCTAATCGATCCCGGGCCTTTGGCGAGTTCGAGGCCCTGCCCATGCCCTCCCCGGAGACCGAGCAGTGGCGATATACCGACCTCCGCGACTTCGATCTCTCCTTCGAGCCCTACGCCCCGAGACCATGGGCCGACAACCTGGACCAGGTAGACCTCGGGCTCCTGGAGGCGGCCGGCGAGATCGGAGATCGGGCCGGCCTCGCGCTTCAACACAACTCGTCGACGGTGCTGGCCAGGACCGATCCCGACGTCGATCGGATGGGCGTCCACTTCGAGAGCATCGACGACGCGCTGCGGGACCATCCCGAGTTGCTGGAGGGGAAGTTGCACGGGACGATCCCCACCGCTCGCACCCGGTTCACCGCCCTGCACGGTGCCTTCCGGACCGGCGGGACCTTCGTCCAGGTTCCGGCCAACGTGAAGGTGGAGCTGCCCCTCCAGACCGTCACATACGTGGACCACGACGGGCTCGCGGTGTTTCCACACACCTTGATCGTCCTGGAAGAGGGGGCCGAGCTCACCTTCATCGATCGGTACGTCTCGCCGGACCTCGGGCGATGCCTCTCCGACGCGCTGGTCGAGCTGTACCTGGGAGCGGGATCGAAGCTCCGCTACGTCTCGCTCCAGGACTGGGGGAGCGGGGTGACCCACCTGTCGGTGCAGCGAGCCGTGCTCGGGAGGGATGCCGAGCTCCGCTCGCTGGCAGTGGCGTTCGGCGGCAGCCTGTCACGTACGGAGGTCGAGAGCATCCTCGAAGGAGACGGCGCGTCGTCCGAGATGCTCGGCGTGTACTTCCCGGGCGAGGACCAGCACTTCGACCATCGGTCGGTACAAGGGGGCCCTCAAGGACCGGGCGAGGACGATCTACTCGGGGACGGTCATCATCCGGCAGGGCGCCCACAAGTGCGACGCGTACCAGACGAACCGGAACATCCTGCTGTCGGAGCAGGCGAGGGCCGACTCCATCCCGAACCTAGAGATCCTGTCGAACGATCCGGTGCGCTGCGGGCACGCGGCGAGCGTGGGGCCCGTCGACGACGACGTCATCTTCTACATGCAGAGCCGGGGGATCCCATACGAGGAGGCCGAGCGGCTCGTGGTGATCGGCTTCTTCCAGGAGGTCTTGGACCGTGTGACCCTCCTGGAGGTCCGGTCAGGGCTCGAGTCCGCCATCGCGGCCGAGATCGAAAAGGTGCACGAGGACTGACATGCTGGTGGAGGTGGGAAAGACGTCGGACATCCCCGAGGGCGAAGTCCGCCGGTTCGTGGTGGATCGGATCGAGATCGCCGTGGCGAACCTGGGCGATGGCCAATTCCTGGCCGTGGACGACATCTGCTCGCACGCCGAGGCATCCCTCTCGGAGGGCGAGGTCGATGTCGACGACGAGA
>VAYG01000064.1:41798-56205 GCA_005885015.1 Actinomycetota bacterium
AAGGTGGAAGGTGAGACGCTGTTGATCGAGCTGGAGGACAGATAGGTGGCGCAGACGGCTGAGAACGTGATGGACACCGGCACGGTCGCCCTGGAGATCGAAGGGCTCAAAGCTTCCGTGGAGGGAAAGGAGATCCTCAAGGGGATCGATCTGACGGTTCGCCAGGGTGAGGTCCACGCGTTGATGGGTCCGAACGGGTCGGGGAAGTCGACGTTGGCCAACGTGTTGATGGGCCGGCCCGGGTACGAGCTGACGGAAGGAACCATCCGGTTCAGGGGACAGGACATCACGAAGCTGAAGCCCGACCAGCGGGCCCAGCTCGGCCTCTTCCTGGCGTTCCAGTACCCCACCGAGATACCGGGTGTGTCGGTGGTGAACTTCCTCCGCTCCGCGTACAAGGCCGTGAAGGGGGATCAGATCTCCGCGCTGGCCTTCCGCAAGCGCCTGAAGGAGAAGATGACCCTGCTGGGGGTGGAGGACCAGATGGTCAGCCGCTACGTCAACCAGGGTTTCTCGGGCGGGGAGAAGAAGAAGAACGAGATCCTCCAGCTCGCCGTGCTGGAGCCCCACATCGCCATCCTCGACGAGACCGACTCCGGCCTCGACATCGACTCCCTCCGGGCCGTCGCGACGGGCGTGCGCCAGCTGGTCGGGCCGAGCCTGGGCGTCTTGCTGATCACGCACTATCAGCGCATCCTGAACTACGTCACCCCGGACCGGATCCACGTGATGATGGCAGGGCGGATCGTGCTCTCCGGCGGGCCCGAGCTGGCCCCGGAGCTCGAGCAGAAGGGGTACGAGGGGCTGAGCCGGGAGCTCGGCCTCGAGGCGGCCGAGGACGTCGGGGCGAAACCAGGAGAATGAGGAGGTCCGCGGTGACGGCGATCGGGGGCGGCATGCTGGACGCGGAGCGGATCCGCAAGGACTTCCCGATCTTCGAACGCACCCCGCACGGAAAACGCCTGGTGTATCTGGACAGCGCGAACACCAGCCAGAAGCCCCGGCAGGTCATCGACGCGGTGACAGACTTCTACGAGCGGCACAACGCGAACCTGTACCGGGCGGTCTACGAGCTGGCCGAGGAGGCGACGGCGAGGTTCGAGGAGGCCCGCGCGCGGTTGGCCCGGTTCATCGGAGCTCCGGACCCCTCCTGCCTCGTGTTCAATCGAGGGACGACCGAGTCCGTCAACCTGGTGGCCCACGGCTACGGTCGCAAGTTCCTCCGGGAGGGCGACGAGATCCTGCTGTCCGACCTCGAGCACCACTCGAACGTGGTCCCCTGGCAGTTCTGCGCCCAGGCGACCGGAGCGAAGCTCAGGTTCATCTCGCTCGATGAGGAAGGGAGGCTGGACCTCGCGAACCTAGATGGCCTGATCACCGAGCGCACCAAGGTGGTGGCCGTCACGGGCCAGTCGAACGTCATCGGGACCATGCCTCCGATCCGCCGACTGGCCGACGCCGCTCACGCGGTGGGGGCGGTGATCGTGGTCGATGGAGCCCAGCTCGTTCCCCACAATCGTGTCGACGTGGTCGAGCTGGACATCGACTTCCTGACCATCTCGGGCCACAAGATGCTCGGGCCCACGGCCTCCGGAGGGCTGTACGGGAAGCGCGAGGTGCTCGACCGGATGGATCCCTTCCTGGGCGGGGGGGAGATGATCATGGAAGTCCATCGAGACCACTCGACGTTCAAGGACCCTCCCCACCGGTTCGAGGCCGGAACGATGAACATCGCCCAGGAGATCGGGCTGGTGGCGGCCATCGACTACCTGGAAGACATCGGCATGGACTCCGTCAGGGCGCACGAGAAGGACCTCACCCGGTACGCGATCGATCGACTGCTGGATGTGGGAGCCACGGTGTTCGGGTCCCACGACGCCGAATCCCGAGGCGGTGCGGTCTCGTTCTGGTTCCGGGACATCCATCCCCATGACATGGCCCAGGTCCTCGACCAGGAGGGAGTGTGCGTCCGTCCGGGCCATCATTGCGCCCAGATCCTGATGCGATGTCTTGGGGTCCCGGCGACCACCCGGGCCTCCTTCTACGTGTACAACACCCAGGAGGACGTGGACGCGTTGATCGAAGCGCTCGGCAAGGTGGAGGCGTTCTTTGGCTCTCGATGAGCTGTACAAGGAAGTCATCCTCGACCACTACAAGACCCCCCGGAACAAGCGTGGGCTGCCGGGGGCCGAGGTTTCCTGCAAGAAGAACAACCCGCTCTGCGGGGACGAGATCACCATCCGCGCCCACCTGTCGGACGGTCGAGTGCAGGAGATCGCGTTCGAGGGCCAGGGATGCTCGATCAGCCAGGCCAGCGCGTCCATGCTCACCGAGGCGGTGGACGGAAAGAGCGTGACGGAGGCGGCGGCGCTGGCCGAGAAGTTCCGCGGCATGATGGAAGGGAAGGTCGAGCCAGAAGAGGATGTCTTCGGCGACCTCGTGGCACTGAGGGGCGTGGTCAAGTACCCGGTCCGTATCAAGTGCGCCGTCCTCGCCTGGGACGTTCTGCAGGAGGCGCTGGCGGGGGCAACGACCTCTGCCCGTCACTGAGCTGATCCTGCGGCCGGCCCGCCGCGAGGACGCGGAGGCGGCAGCCGCGTTGATCCTGGAGACCCCCGGTGGCCTCATGGACGTGGTTGGCGACCGGCCGGCGGCCCACCGGATCGCCACGGCTGCGTTCACGGCGGAAGGATCCGGCTTCAGCTTCCAACGCAGCCTGGTGGCGGAGGACCACGGTCGGGTCATCGGGCAACTGATCCGGTTCCCGGGGGCCGACTGGGCGGGGCTCCGGGCAAGGACCGGGGTGGTGATGCTCAGGGCCGCCGGTGTGCGGGTGGGCATCCGCTTGCTGTGGCGAGGTCCCGTCGAGGAACGCCTGGTCCCGCCGCTGCCTCCGCACGGGCTGTACGTGATGTCGTTGGCTATCGCCCCCGGCTGGCGAGGACGCGGGGTTGGTCGCGCCCTGCTCGAGGCGGCCGTGGGGGAGGCTGCCGAGGCCGGCCTTCGTTCCGTCGCCTTGGATGTGGCCGGCGGGAACGAGGGCGCCATCAGCTTCTACGAGCGCAACGGGTTCGCTCGTCGATCCGAGCGCACCCTTCCCCCGATGCGCGGTTTGCCCGCCATGTCGTCGATCCGGATGACCCGCGCGGTATCGCCATCATCTCCGGACCGGTGAACGCCGTCCGGCTGGCATACTTCCTCGGATGTTCCTGAGAGAGAACGAGATCGGTCGGCGCCTGGCGCCACATCTTCGGCCCGGCGATCGTCTCCTCGACTACGGGGCGGGCACGGGACGGATCAGCCGATGGCTGGCGAAGCGGGTCAGCGTCCATCCGACCATGGCCGACCTCGTGGAGTACGGGAACCGGTGCCGGGAGCTCCCCTTCCTGAAGATGGAGGATCCGTTCCACGTCCCCGCGCCGGACGCAGCCTTCGACGTCGTGATGCTGCTCTTCGCCCTGCACCACAATCCGTACGAATCGCAGAGCAAGGTCGTCGGCGAAGCCGCTCGGCTGGCCGGGCGGAGCATCGTCGTCTTGGAGGACACACCGCGCACCCGTGCCGAGTGGGTGATGAACGTTGCCTGGGACAAGGTGCTCAACCTCCGCCACGGGGTGCCCACACCGTTCAGCTTCCGGACCGTCCACGAATGGCAGGCCATGTTCCTGGAGCATGGACTCCGGGAGGCCGGGGTCGAGACCTACCGCCCGAGGTGGCCGACCCTGATGACCTACCACCACACCCTGTTCGTCCTCGAGCCGGAATCGGCGAGGGATTTCGAGTCGGCGTAGCGCCGGAAGCTGAACGGTGGGGGGCCGGGGGATGCGGATCGAGCTGACGGACGACCCCGCCGCGTTCCGGACCCGAGACTGGAGCGATGTCGTGGCCGCCGATCCGGCGGGGACGCTCTTCCACACCCCCGCCTACCTCAAGCTCTGGTGGGAGGAGTTCGGCAGCGGGTCGCTGCTCCTGGCCGCTGTCCTGGATGGCGATCGCACCATGGGGGCGTGCGGGTTCGAGATCGTGCAGGGCCAGCTGCGATTCCTGGGAGGCTTCGACGTCACCGACTACATGGGGCCGGTTGCCCGGGCTGGGCTGGAGGCGTCGGTCGCGGACCAGCTCATGTCGGCGCTGGCAGACGAGCGATGGACCGGAGCCGACCTCCGCGGCTTGCCGGTGGAGTCGAGGTGGTTCTCGGCGGTCGATGCCGCGGCCCGCGCCCGGGGGTGGGAGGTCCGGCAGGAGGAGGACGGGATCGCTCCCATGATCGAACTCCCCGGGGTAGCCGAGGCGTACCTCCAGGGGCTCCCGGCGAAACTCCGCCACGAGATCCGTCGAAAGGCGAGGCGACTGGCCGAGGAGAGCGGCGGGTATCGGGTCCGGTGGTCCACGCCGCAGACGGTTGCGGCCGACCTGGACCGGTTCGTCGAGCTGCATCAGTCGAGCCCGGGGCCCAAGGGCAGGTTCATGCACGCGGGCATGGAGATCTTCTTCCGCCGGCTCGGCGAGGCCTTCCTGCCCCTGCATCTGTTCCATCTGGCATTCATCGAGGTGGACGGCAGGGACGCGGCCGGGGCGATCGCCTTCGGGTTCAAGGACACGCTCTCGCTGTACAACTCCGCGTTCGACCGTGAGTTCGGCCGGCTGGCGCCGGGCATGGTGCTGGTTGCCGACCTGATCAGGGGAGCCATCGAGTCGGGCCGGACCCGATTCGACCTGCTGAAGGGCGACCTGGAGTACAAGTACCGGTTCGGCGCGACTCCCCGGCCGATCGGGAGGCTGCTCCTATCGCGCCATTGAGAAGGGCGCCTACTCGGCCTGGATCCGGCCCTGGGCCAGGACCCGCCCGTCGGGAGACGTGAAGACCGCCGTGTCGAACGGTGTCAGGTCGGTGTCGGTGACCATGCCGGTCCACCCCTCACCCTTCGGATCGAACTTGAGCGGGAAGGGGATCTGGATGCTCCGGCCGGTGGCGGAACGGAGCGTCACGGTGACGGGCTGGGAGAAACCGGGGGCCCGGGCCAGGATCATCACCCAGCTCTGGCCGTGGTCGGAGTCGTACATGACGGCCGATCCGTGCATGTTCACGCCGGACTCGGGGCGGATGACGCCCGCGCGGAAGTCCTTGCCTCCCAGGGAAGCGAGCACGCGCCGATAGCTCGCGGCGTCGGAGTGGAACCTCTCCGCGTTGGATTGGGCCATCCCTGCCCACGTCGCCACGCCCGCGAGCACGATCAACACGGCGGCGATGGCCTGCCACCCCACGTGCCACCGCGGCCGAGCCCGCTTCGATACGGGAGGTTCCTCCCACTCCTCCTGGAGGACGGAGAGCACCCGATCCTTCAGCTCGAGTGGAGGATCGGCGGCGTGGGCGGCCTGGGCGAATAGCGCTACCCCCTGGTCCAGCTCGGCCGCGTCCGCCCGGCACGATCCGCATCCGCGGAGGTGGCGACGGACCGCGGCGGCCTCGGTATCCGAGAGCGTCCCGAGTGCATAGTCGGGCAGCTGCTGCCGCACGTCCTCACACCTCACGTTCCACCTCGAGCACCTCGCGGATCTTGGCCAGGGCCGTTCGGATCCTGGTCTTGGCCGTGCCGATCGGGATCCCCTCGAGCTCGGCCACCTCGGAGCTGGTCTTCCCCTGGAAGTAGGCGAGCTCGAGAGCGGCCCGCTGCCCAGGCGTCAGCGAGGCCATCGCTGCCCTGGCCCGGTCGACCAGGTCGCGGGCTTCCGCTCGTTCCTCCGGCCCGGGGTCGGTGGCGATTTCCGGCTCCTCCTGCATGGCCAACGTCCGGGTCTCCAGGACCCGCCGCCGGATGAGGTCGATGGCCAGGCTGCGGGCGATCAACAGGACCCACGTGTCCAGGGATCCCCTCGCCCCGTCGTAAGATGCCGCGCTCCTCCACACCTTGACGAAGGTGTCCTGCACGAGGTCCTCTGCCTGCGTCGAGTTTCCCAGCATCACCAATCCCAGTCCGAACACCCTCGGAGCGAAGCGTTCGTACATCTCCTCCGCCGCGGAGGGATCCTTCCGGAGGAAGTCCCTCATGAGGTCCGGGCCGCCACGTGGCTGCTGGCGCATCCGGAAAAGGCTACCCCGGCTCCCCCGCACACCACGTAGTACGGGTGAGCGCGGCAAGCGGTTCGAGGGAGGGGCTCAGGCGAAGGCCCGGAGATGCTGGAGGACGGTCTCCGCCAGGGCGTCGTCGCCGCCCGTCAGGAGGATGCCCTCTGCCAGGTAATACTCGGCGGGGACGCGGCGTCCGGCCACCATGGCGAACGCGTGAGCCCGCCCGGTGATGACGCAGTCCGGCTGCTTGCCCTGGGGCGGACTCTCCCGCGCGGCCAGTCCCCAGTGCCACGTGCCACCCCCGACCGCCTCCAGGTCGACCAGGACGCTGCGGCCGGGAAACGACAGGCCGGCCAGCCCGAGCCCGTAGGGGATCAGCCGCACCGCCAGGTCGTTGACGCAGTAGATCGGGGGGTGTTCGAGCCGAGGGGGATTGCCTCCCCCGGCGAGGATGTCCTCCCCATGGAGCCACCATTCCATGACCCTGGACTGGACCAGGTAGGGCAGGCGGATCTCGCCACCGACCCACGGCACACTTCGGGCCTCCCATTCCTCGGGGGGGAGTTTGGAGGCCCGGGCCAGGAAGAGGTCGACGGCTCGCCCCCACTCCGCGACGATGGAGCGGAAGGGTTCCGTGGCCCGCCGCCTCACGATGAAGTCGTTGATCGCATCCACCGGCGAGGACCACCCGCCGTCGCTGGACTTGAAGAATTCCTCGAGCTCGGCGGGCGCCTCGCCGCCGAGCAGCGCCGCCGCGGCGATGTCGGTTCCGGCGAGGTGGGCCACGATGTCACGGTTCCGCCATCCCGGAGAGACGCTCTCCATCTCCCAGGCCTCGGGGGGCGTGTACTGGATCGACCGGCCCAGCGCCTCTCGTTCGGCCCGGGCCGTTCCCAGCAGCCACATCCGTTCCAGCGGGCTCAACCGGCCCGTCCCTCGCTCCGTGCCGAGGGCGCGCCGTGACGATCGATCGATTGGGGGGTGAACGAACCGCGCACCGGCGCGGATTGTACCCTGGCCCGGTGCGGGTCCTGGTGGCACCGGACAAGTTCAAGGGGACGCTCTCGGCTCCTCAGGCTGCTGACGCGATCGCCCGTGGCTGGCGGGGGACGGATCCGGGCGCGGAGATGGACCTGGCGCCGATGGCCGACGGGGGAGAGGGAACCCTCGACGCGCTGGTGGGGGCCCTGGGCGGAGAGCGTCGCCCGGAGCAGGTGTCCGGCCCGCTCGGGGAACCGGTCGAAGCCGAATACGCCATCGTCCCTGGGCCGGACGGTCCGACGGCAGTCATCGAGATGGCCAGGGCCTCCGGGTTGGCGCTGGTCCCGGAGAGGAAGCGCGATCCCAAGCGGACCACCACCCGTGGGACCGGGGAGNACCGGGGAGCTCATCCTGGCCGCGTGCCGGGCCGGGGCCACGCGGGCCCTCGTGTGCATCGGGGGGAGCGCCACCAACGACGGCGGCGCGGGCATGGCCCAGGCGGTCGGGATCCGCCTGCGCGACGCGAGAGGGCGGGACCTCGGACCCGGCGGGGCCGCCCTCGCCGATCTGGCGATGATCGACGTGCGTGGTCTCGATCCGGCGGTGGCGTTCTGCCGCTTCGTCGTCGCCACCGACGTGGACAACCCGCTGACGGGTCCCCACGGCGCCTCCGTCGTGTACGGACCACAGAAGGGCGCGACCCCCGAGGACGTGGCGGCGCTCGACCGGGCCCTCGGCCACCTCGCCGCGGTGATCCATCGCGATCTGGGCGTCGACGTGCGCTCGCTCAAGGGGGGAGGCGCCGCCGGCGGCCTGGGCGCCGGGCTGGTGGCGTTTCTCGGGGCACACCTTCGCCCGGGGGTGGAGGTGGTGATGGAGGCAATCCGCTTGCGCGAGCGGATGGAGAAAGCCGGACTCGCCGTCACCGGGGAGGGAACGTTCGACGAGCAGTCGCTCCGGGGGAAGGCTCCCGCCGGGGTGCTCCGGCTGGCGGAGGAGGCCGGGGTCCCGGCGATCGTGGTCTGCGGCCAGCGTCTGGTGGACCCGCCCCGGGCGAGGATCTTCGCTCTGGCCGACCGGTTCGGTGTGGAGGCCTCCGTGGAGCGGCCCGCCCAGTTGCTGGAGGCCCTCGCCTCGAGCGTCGCCGCGGAGATCACGGCAGGGAACCTCGGTGCCCGGAGCGATTGACCGGTTCCTGGCCGCGGCCGGGCCCCTGGGTCTCCACCCGGACGTGCGGAGATTCCCAGAGGGGACCAAGACCGCCCAGGACGCGGCCATGGCAGTGGGGTGCGCAGTCGGCCAGATCGTCAAGTCCCTGGTGTTCGACCCGAAGCGAATGGCGGAGCTGCTCGCTGCCTCTACGGTCCGAAGGGCAGACGCGGAGGAGGCCCGCGGGGCCACGGGCTTCGGCATCGGGGGAACCCCGCCGTTCGGCTACCCTCGCCCCCTCACCGTCCTCGTCGATCGGGACCTGATGGAGCACGAGCTCCTGTGGGCGGCCGCGGGCACGCCGGACGCCGTGTTCCCGATCACCCCGGACCAGCTCGTTGGGGCCAGCGGCGGCAGCGTGGCCGAGATCAAGGCAGACCCCTAGTGGCGGTCTCAGGCCGGGAGATGGGCAGCCGATGGGTATAATCAAGGGGATCCCGAACGGACAAGGAGTCCTCGTGGTCAGCCTCAGCGAGGTGGCAGCGGAGAAGGTCAGGGAGCTCCTCCAGCAGGAGGGGCGGTCCGACATCGCCCTTCGGGTGGCCGTACAACCGGGGGGATGCTCCGGCCTCAGGTACGCCATGTACCTCGACGACGAGGTCGCCGACGGGGACCTCGCCGCGGAGCAGTTCGGGGTGCGGGTCGTGGTGGACCGGATGAGCGCTCCCTACCTCCAGGAAGCGAAGATCGACTTCGTCGACTCGCTGGAGCAGTCGGGATTCACCATCGACAACCCCATGGCCCAGAGCAGCTGCGCCTGCGGCCACTCGTTCCACTAACCCATTTCATTCGTCCCGGTGGGCCTGCGCAATCGATCCGCGCCGCATGTCACCATCTGTCCCGTGGGCTCGCGGGAGGATTGGGAGTCGGAGGCGGAACGCTGGGTCGAGTGGGCCCGCGCTCCGGGCCACGACGCCTACTGGTATTACCGCGAATCGTTCTTCGACGAGATCCTGCCGCCCCCGGGACGGCAAACGCTTGAGCTGGGGTGCGGCGAAGGCAGGGTCGCCCGGGACCTCGTCGCCCGCGCCCACCGGATCGTGGGGATCGACATCTCCTCGTCGCTGCTGCGGCACGCGAAGGAAGCGGACGCCACCGGCCGATACGTGATCGGCGACGCGACGGCACTTCCGTTCCGCGACGGGGCTTTCGACCTGGTCGTCGCCTACAACTCGCTGATGGACGTGGATGACATGCCGGCGGCCGTCGGGGAGATCGGGCGGGTGCTGGAGCCGGGGAGTCGTCTCGCCATCAGCGTGACGCACCCCCTGTCAGACTCCGGACGCTTCTCCGGGCGAGAGCCCGACGCTCCCTTCGTCATCGAGGGGAGCTACCTGGGCACGCGACGGTTCGAGGGCACCTTCGAGCGCAACGGGCTGACCATGACCTTCCGGGGATGGTGCCACCCGCTGGAGGAGTACGTGAGGGCGCTGGAGGACGCCGGGCTCGTCGTCGAGCGGGTCCGGGAGCCTGCGGCGAGCGACGCGGCGCTTGCGGCTGGAGGGGTCTCCGAGCGCAGTTGGAGCAGGATCCCGATGTTCCTTCAGTTGCTGGCCCGGAAGGGCTGAGCAGGCCGAACCGACCTCCGGCCGGCCGACCTACGACAGGCCCAGCCGTGCCTTGGCCAGCCGGGTGCCCTCGACCATGTTGACGAGCTTCCGGTGAGCGACGTCCCATGAGCGCGTGCGAAGCCCGCAGTCGGGCGTGATCTGGATGCGACCCGGGTCCCCGAAGACGTCCACGGCGTACAAGATGCGGTCACGGACCAACTCGGGCGGCTCGATGAAGTCCGTGTGTATGTCGAGCACTCCCAGCCCGAGGGACGGCCGGTAGGAAAGATCGCGGAACTTCCGGATGACCTGGTAGCCGGGGCGGGCAGCGTCGGAGATACCGAGATCCCTGCTGTCGTAGTTCGCGAAGCCCACCGCGAACTGCCGGCAGGCGGTCATGGCCTCGATCCCCGGGAAGAACAGGTCGTAGTCAGAGAAGCACAGGTGTGTAGAGAACACCGCGTCGAGCCCATCGACGCTCTCGTTGAAGCTCTGGGCGAACAGATCCAGCTCGTCCGGCTCGGTGCTCCCGCCCGGCTCGTCGATCTGGATCCACTTGGCGCCCAAGGCGATCAGGGCTTCCACGTTCGGACGGATCATGTTCCGGGCGACGTCGAGGACGAACTCGTGACGGGCGTCCTTCCGAGCGGCCGTGCGCGTCGCGTGCGGCTTGGTCAGGTCCTGGCCGCCGTTAGAGCGCTCGTCGAAGCTCCAGTCGGCGATCGTGTACGCGCCGGTGATGGGCACCTTGAGCTCCGCCCGAGCAACGCTCTTGAGGAAGGCGAACTCCTCGTCGTGGTAGGGCTCCTTCAAGGAGATCGGCCCGACCACGGCTGCCTTCGAGTAGTACTTGTTGTCGAACGCGCGGACGCTGCCTCGCCACTCGAAGCCGTTCGAGTGGGCCACCGCCCACTGGTACATCTCGGTGCGCTGCTGCTCCCCGTCGTAGACCACGTCCAGGCCGGCCGACTCCTCCATCCGCAGGCCGTAACGGCTGGACCACCGCTTGACCTGATCCTTGTCCTCCTTCGACCGCAGGGGCGCCCGACGGAGCAGGTCGATCAGCTCCTCGAAGCCATCAACGCCCGCCCGCCCGCCCCAGGCCCGGGCTTCATCGACGTCCCGCTCCTCGAGGTCCTTGCCGGCCACGGCCTTCACCCGCCACCCCAGCTTGTCCAGCGAACCCACCTCGTGGGTCAACAGGGGCGTCGAGGTCAGGTCGGAAGGGGTCGGGCGGGGAGACGTCATGCCAGCTCCTCCTTGAGTCGTGCGGCAGCTTCTCCGAGAACCGCCACCTTCCGGCGGGCGATGTCACGAGGGAGGAGCTCGAGCTCGGCGTTCGAGGAGACGATCAGCCTCGATGGGCCGGCCATCTCGGCGATCCGCCGGGCGAACCCGACGACCGGCTCGACCGGCTCGACCAGCGACCGGCGCCCGTCCAACACCCCCGCGAGCAGGCCGCCGGACCAGCCCGTCCCGAGCTCCTCCGGGTCGGTCTCCACGAAGTCGATCCCGACCGCGTCCACGGGAAGCCGCCGCAGGCGGTCCGCCCACGGCCCGGCGTCGCCGAAGTAGGTGTGGAGGACGAGCGTGGCGCCCTCGGTGGCCTCTCGGAGCTCCCCGACGGCCTTCTCGAAGTCGTCCCAGTCCTCGGACTCCATCCCGAAGTAGACGAGCCAGGGCTCCTGCATGTGGAGCAGCCGGTAGCCTCGGGCCACCAACTCCTGGGACACGGGTCGAAGGATCTCCCGGGTCAGGTCGCGCATCAGCGTGTTGCGGTCCTCATCGGATTGGGCGGCGCGAGATAAGAGGTAGGGGGAGGGGATCGTGGCCATCTTCGGGCCGGGGAGGTCGCCGTCGTCCTCCATCTCCCCGGGCACTGAGGCCGAGAGCGACAGCTCCCCCGTGATCTCGGGAGCCCGGAAGAACGAGTTGTTGTCGAACCAGCGCACCAGGGCGTGCGCGTCCAGGCCTTCGCACACCTCCACGAACGGACGGAAGATGTCCTGCCAGGTGAGGAGGCCGTCGGAGAAGTAGTCGAGGCCGGCCTCGCGCTGGGTCCGGATGAAGTCGGCCCGGTCGGCCGCGAAGGCCCGGTCGACCTCCTCACGGGTGGTGCGGCCGCGCTCGAGGCCCCGGGTGGCCGCCACGACCTCCTCCGACCTCGGGTAGATCCCGTGCTGATAGGTGATGACGTCCATGGATCGAAGACTCTAGCGGCTGGGAGTGGCGGGGCGCATCCCGCGGCCCCGTCGCACTCCGGGCGCCGGCCGGATCAGCCGATGAACGCTGTACAGTAGGAGCACGACCCGGCAGGGGTTGGAGCAAGCGCCTCAATAGGAGCGAGATTGGCCCAGAAAACCGTCGTAGAGAAGCAGCGCGTCGTCGTGCGGTTCGCAGGCGACTGCCACCGCCATGATCGGCAACGACCTGGCCACGATGCCGGACTTCCCCGCGGAGATCCGGGCTCCCGCCGGAACCCTGCACGGTGTCTCGGCCTTCCAGATCCATTTCGCCTCCGAGGACATCCTCACGCCCGGAGATGCGCCGAACGTGCTCGTCGCCATGAACCCCGCCGCCCTCAAGGCGAACATCAAGGACCTGGAGAAGGGCGGTCTCATCATCGCCAACGAAGACGCCTTCCTCGACCGGAACCTCGAGAAAGCCGGCTACGGCGCCAACCCACTGGAGGACGGGTCGCTGGATGCCTACCAGGTCTATCGCGTACCCATGACCTCCATCACGCTGCGTGCCACCAAAGGCCTCGACATCGGCAAGAAGGAGGCGGAGCGGGCCAAGAACATGTTCGCCCTCGGGCTGGTCTCCTGGATGTACGGGCGGCCCACGGACGTCACGCTGAAGTGGCTGGAGAAGAAGTTCGCGGGCAAGCCCGCGGTGCTGGAAGGGAACGTCGCCGCGTTCAAAGCCGGCTACAACTTCGGCGAGACCACGGAGCTGTTCGCCCATACCTATGAGGTCAAGCGGGCGCCGGCCGCGCCCGGGGTCTACCGCAACGTCTCCGGCAACACCGCTCTGGCTTGGGGGCTGATCGCAGCCAGCGTCAAGAGTGGCCTGCCGATCTTCTACTCGAGCTACCCGATCACCCCGGCCTCGGAGATCCTCCACGAGCTGTCGCGGCACAAGAACTTCGGGGTCCGCACGCTCCAAGCCGAGGACGAGATCGCCGCTTGTGGCGCCGCTCTCGGCGCCGCCTTCGGCGGCCACCTGGGGGTCACCGGCACGAGCGGCCCGGGGCTGGACCTGAAGCAGGAGATGATCGGGCTGGGCGTCACGCTGGAGCTGCCCATGGTGATCGTGGACGTGCAGCGGGCCGGTCCGTCCACCGGGATGCCGACCAAGACCGAAGCCGCGGACCTGCTGGCGGCGATGTACGGGCGCCACGGCGAGTCGCCGTTGCCCATCGTGGCGTCAAGGACACCGGGCCACTGTTTCGACGCCGCCTTGGAGGCCGTGCGGATCGCCGTGAAGTACCGGACTCCGGTGATCCTCCTGTCGGACACGTTCCTGACCAACTCGTCGGAACCGTGGCTGCTCCCCAGAGTCAAAGACCTGCCCGAGATCGATCCCAAGTTCGCCACGCAGCCGAACCACGACGACGGCTTCATGCCCTACCTCCGCGACGACAACCTGGCCCGGCCCTGGGCCGTGCCTGGAACGGTGGGCCTCAAGCACCGGATCGGGGGCCTGGAGAAGGAGGACGTCACCGGCAACATCTCCTACGAGGCGGCCAACCACGAGCGCATGACCCACCTTCGAGAGGCGAAGGTCGCCAGGATCGCCCAGGACATCCCCGAGCTCGAGGTCGACGACCCCGGAGGGGATGCCGAGCTGCTCGTCCTGGGGTGGGGGTCGAGCTACGGGGCGATCGCGGCCGGAGTCAGAAGGGTGCGCGCGGCCGGCAAGAAGGTGGCCTCCGCCCACCTGACCCACCTCAACCCGCTTCCGGGGAACACCGAGCAAGTCCTTCGGAAGTACCCGAAGGTGCTGATCCCCGAGATGAACCTGGGCCAGCTGTGGCGGATCGTGAGGTCGGAATTCCTGGTCGATGCCGAGCTGTTCAGCAAGGTCCACGGCCAGCCGCTGCACGCGGCCGAGATCGAGCGCGAGATCTTGGGGAGGGTCTGAGGGATGGCGGTGCGAGGCAACGGTGCAGGGGACGGGGCCGGGGGGGCCGGCGGGATCGGCACGGCCACCAAGAAGGACTTCGTCAGCGACCAGGAAGTTCGGTGGTGCCCCGGATGCGGGGACTACGCGATCCTGTCAGCCGTCCAGGGCTTCATGCCCGAGCTGGGGATCCCGCCGCATCAGATCGTGTTCGTGACCGGCATCGGGTGCTCCGGCCGCTTCGTCTACTACATGGACACGTATGGGGTACACAGCATCCACGGCCGGGCCCCGGCCATCGCCACAGGCCTGGCCACCTCCCGGCCGGATCTCTCGGTGTGGATCGTCACCGGGGACGGCGACGCCCTCTCCATCGGGGGCAACCATCTGATCCACGCCTTGCGGCGAAACATCAACGTGAAGATCCTGATGTTCAACAACCAGATCTACGGCCTGACCAAGGGGCAATACT
>VAYG01000064.1:56386-58233 GCA_005885015.1 Actinomycetota bacterium
CGTTCATCGCCCTCACCGGCAAGGAGACGAAGGGGCTGAACCAGATCCGGCTGGAGCACGGGAAGCCAGTCGTGTTCGGCCCGAGCGGCGAGCGGTGCGTCTTCGTCGAGTTCGACGGTTCGCTCCGGACGGGGGACACGGCCGAGGTCCCCACCGAGCTCGTCTACGTGCACGATGCCCACCGCGAGGAGCCGAGCGCGGCCTTCGCCCTGGCCCACCTGTCCACGGGCCCCACGCAGCCCACGGCGATCGGGGTATTCCGGGACGTGGCCCGGCCGGTGTACGGAGAGCTCATGGATCGGCAGATCGAGATGGCCACCCAGAAGCTCGGCCAGGGCGACCTGGCCAAGCTCCTCCATTCCGGAGACACCTGGGAAGTCAAGTAGCGAGCCCTTTCACCCCGGCCAGTTGTCGGCGCTGGACGCCGCTCGAGACCCCGCCCGGCACGCCTCCTCGAGTGCGCCCTCCGGGCCGGCGCCGCGGGCCAGCGCCGCCAGCAGCGCGCCGTCGAATGCGTCCCCGGCTCCCGTTGTGTCCTCGGCTTCGACGACCCCGGCCCTGGCGGAGAACATCCTGCCTCCTTGGACCAGCACCGCTCCCTCCGGCCCGAGCTTCACGCAGGCCCTCCCGTATCGCTTCGCCAGCTCGGAGGCAGCCTCCAGGACGGGCAGGCGGGTGAGCGTCTCCGCCTCCCTGGCGTTGGCCAGGATCAGGTTGGCGCCCTGCGTGGCGGCCAGGAAGCGATCCGACCCGTAGGCCTCGACCAGCGGCCACGACGCCGGATCGACCGCCACCACCGGGGCCTCGGCCCGGGTCAGCGCGGCAACCCCCGCCGGCTCCGAGCCGGGATCGAAGAACGCGTATCCGGACACGAGCACGGCCCTCGCTCGGAGCCTGGCCGGGAGATCCGCCGGCGACAGGTGCCCATTGGCTCCCCGGTCCGCCACCATCGAGCGCTCGCCGTCCTGACGAACCACGAGCAGAGTCCCCGTCCTGGCCTCCGCGTCGACGGTGTCCCGCAGGAGCCTGCCGGCCAGATCCGCGCCGACCCGTCCGTACACGTGGGTGTGGGCCCCGGCCGCGGCGGCCCACACAGCCGCGTTGGCTCCCGAGCCTCCCGGGCGTATCCGCACCTCGCCGGGGACGTCACCACCTGTGACCAGCGCCCGGGCCGCCACGCTGACGTCGACCATGAGGTCTCCGACCACGATGACATCCGGTCCACCCCCCTCCATGACCAGGGCATTGTCGCCCGCGGGATGGGGGCTAGGCGAAGATGGCCTCGATCTCCAGAAGCGTCTCTTCGTCCAGGCGAAGGTCGCCGGCCGCCCCGTTGCTCGCGACGTGGGAGGAGTTCCGGCTCCCCGCGATGGCCGCGGTCACGCCGCGCTGTTCGACGACCCAGCGGAGGGCCAAGGCCGCCAGGCTCGTGCCGAGTCGCTCGGCGGTGGGCCGGAGCCGGTCGACCTTCCCCAGGTTGGCCTGGAGGTTCCGGGAGGCGAACAGGCGCGAGTAGGCGCCCATGCCCATGGTGCCGCTTCGCCAGTCCCTCGGGTGGAAGGCCGTGTCTGTCCGGATGGCGCCGGTCAGCAGGCCGTAGGCGAGCGGTCCATACGCCAGGTAGCCCGTTCCCTTCTCGGCAAGCCCCGGGAGGAGCCGGCGGGCGTCCTCCCGGTACAACAGAGAGAACTCGTTCTGGACCGATTCCACCGGCCGGATGGCCTCACACCGCTCGATCAAGGGCCGATCGAAGTTGGACACACCGATGTGGAGGGCGAGGCCCTCGTCCTGGAGGTCGGCCATGGCCCCCCATGTCTCCTCGACCGGCACGGAGCCGTCCGGCCAGT
>VAYG01000190.1:0-2869 GCA_005885015.1 Actinomycetota bacterium
CCCCCGCTCGGCCGCCTCGGCCAGGGCCGTCCGCCGCACCCGTTCGGCCTCCGCCCGTTCCAGGCTCTCGGCCAGCGTCGCGAGCTCCTTCGCGCCCACCCGGGCGCGGTCCGCAGCCCGGGCGGCCTCGTGCGCGCAGGCGCGAAGCTCCTCCACTGCCCGGGTCGTCTCCCGCCACCGGCCCAGGGCCTCCAGCACGTGCTCCGCAGCTGCGGCCAGCTCCCGCTCCCGCTTCCTCGCGTCCGTAGCCGCCCGCTTCGCCTCCTTGACGGCGGCCGGGGTGACGTCGCCGTACTCACGCTCCACGGCGAGGTTGCGTTCCTGGGCTCGCACCGAGCACTCCTTGCCGATGGTTCCCGCCCGCTCGGCCATGCGGCGAAACAGCGAGAGCCCGAGCAGCTCGGTGAGGATGTCCCGGCGCTTCCTGGGGTCGCCCACCAGGAACTCCGCGAACTTCCCCTGTGGGAGCAGTACCGAGCGGGTGAAGCCGTCGTAGCTCAGTCCGATGGCACCGGCGATGATCGCCTTCGCCTGGGTCACCTTGTCCGCTCCCTCTCCGGCCTGAACCCAGTCCCCGTCCGGGCCCTGCCGCTGGACGAGGATCTTCGTGGCCCCTCTCGCCTTGGTCGTCCGGGTGACCCGATAGCGCTGCCGGCCCACCTCGAACTCCAGGGTCACGGCCATCCGCGGTTGCCCCTGGCTGATGAGCTGGCCGACCTGGTCCCCAACCCGCTCCACCCGGCCGTACAGGGCGTAGGTCATGGCGTCGAGCAGGGACGACTTGCCCGAGCCGGTCGGACCGCTGATGGCGAACACGTCCAGCTCGGTGAAGTCGATCACGGCCGGATCGCGGAACGCGGTGAACCCTTTCAGCTCGAGCCGGAGCGGGCGCACTACGGCCCACCCCCCTGGACCTCTTCGAAGACCTCGTCGAACACCGCGACGAGGTCTTCGGCGACGGCTTCCACCCCGTGCTCCCGCCGGAAATAGGCGAGGAACTGATCGCGGGGCTCGAGAGAGGAGAGCGGTGGTCCCTCGTCCCCAGGCTCGGTTCGGTCGTAGCGGAGCTTGACGTCGACCGCCCCCGGCAACGCGTCTCGCACCTGCTCGCTGATCCCGGGGACGGGGCCATCCGTGTCCACGAACACCCGGAGGTAGGCGTCGGGAAGCTGGCGGCCCTTCGCCAGCACCTCGTCGAGGGTGCCCCCGACGTCGAGCAGCCGGCGGCCCGCGGAGAGCGCAACCTCCCTGACCTTGGCCGGGCGGCCCGGGGCCGCTTCCACGATGGTCACCGACTTCGTCTGTTCGGTTTCGCCGAAGTCCAGCTGCAGCAGCGAGCCGGCGTAGCGGGTGGGGGAGGGGGCGCCCCGAACCCCCTGGGGGCGATGGACGTGGCCCAGGGCCACATAGCTGGCGGTGGCCGGGAGTCGGGAGGGCGAGACCGCGTACTCGATCCCGATCGTGATCTGGTGCTCCCCGCCGCCGGGGACGGCGCCGTCGGTGAACAGGTGGGCCAGGAGGACGTTGACCCGGTCCGGGCGAAACGGCTCGGTCATGGCCGCCAGGAGGCGGCCCATGCCCTCGGCGTAGGACTGATACCACTCTTCCGTTGCCCGGAACAGGGCGGCCGCGTCGCCGAAGCGCCGCTCCGGCACGAAGGGGACGCAGGCGACTAGAGCGGCCCCGCCCCCGTCGCGGGCCGGCACCTCCACCAGCGATCCCCGGCCGGGGGGAACCACCCGGGGGACCACCGTGACCCCGATCCGGGCGAGGAGCCTGGCCAGCGCTTCGAGGCGGATCGCCGAATCGTGGTTGCCGGGGATGGCGCCGCCTCGGGCGAGGGAGACCGGTGGTCGTACAGGTCGCCGGCGACCAGGACGGCGTCCACGCCCTCCTGGGTGGCGATGCCGACGACCTCGTGGAGGGCGTCGGAGAACTCCTCGGTTCGCGACCGGCCCCGGATGGTCCTTCCGACGTGCCAGTCGGCGGTGTGGAGCAGCCTCATGGGCCCAGCCTACCCGCAAGAGTGACAAGAATCACACGGATGTGATTCGGTCGAGGTGCGATTCTCACACGGCCCCGCGGCCGGCGCCAGGCCGCCGGTCCGAGCCGCGTGGCTAGACTGCCCTCGTGGACGTGGGCGAGCACATCGAGGCCCTACGAAGGGAGGGCGAGCTGCTGGCAGCCGCGGCCGAACGAACCGATTTCGACGCGCCCATCCCCACGTGCCCCGGATGGTCCATGCGCGACCTGCTTCGCCACATCGGGGATGTCCACCGGTGGGCAGCCGCCCACGTCGCCGAGCGCCGAACGGAGGCGATCGGGAGGGAAGAGCTCACCGAGATCGCCGGACCGCTCCCCGAGGACCCCGCGCTCATCGAATGGTTCCGCCTGGGACACCGGCGGCTGGTGCGCACCCTGGAGTCGGCAGACCCGGACACGCAGTGCTGGTCGTTCCTCCCCGCCCCCTCCCCGGTGGCCTTCTGGGCCAGGCGACAGGCTCACGAGACCGGGATCCACCGGGCCGACGCGGAGAGCCCGGGTGGATCGCTCACCCCCTTTCCCGCGGCCTTCGCCGTGGACGGCATCGACGAGCTCCTGTTCGGCTTCCTGGGCCGTCCGACCGACGAAGAGGGGGGTGAGGCTCCGAGGACCCTGGCCCTCCGAGCCACCGACGGGCCCGGGGAGTGGCGGGTCCGGATCGGGGTCGACCGGGTCCACCCGACCAAGGAGGGCGACGGCGCAGACTGCTCCGTGGCGGGGACGGCGTCGGACCTCCACCTCCTGCTGTGGAACCGGCGGGGCGCCGACGGGCTCCGGGTGGAAGGAGATGGGTCGCTGCTCACGTTCTGGCGCGACCACGTGCAGA
>VAYG01000190.1:2908-4026 GCA_005885015.1 Actinomycetota bacterium
CCACGAGTTCGACACGGCGGGGGGATCCGGGGCGACGCACCATGCCGGCCGAGCGGTGACCGCGCTGGGAGCTGAATACCCCGACCTGTGGGCGATCCTCGACGGAACGGAGGTCTGGAAGACGTCCTCGGCAGACGGTTGGACCCTGAAGGCCGCTTTGGACTCGGGCCTCCGGGCGAACGTCATCGCGGACACCCGAGCGGGCTACCTGGTGGGGACCTCGGAAGCCCACCTGTTCCGCGTGGCCGAGGCCGGCCTCGAGCGCGTGGACCCCTTCGAGCACGTCGAGGGACGCGACGACTGGTACACCCCGTGGGGCGGTCCCCCAGACTCCCGGTCCATCTCGGAGGACTCGAACACCGTGTACGTGAACGTGCACGTGGGCGGGGTGGTCCGGTCCAAGGACGAGGGAGTCACCTGGGAGCCCACGATCGACGTCGATGCGGACGTCCACAGGGTCTGGGCGGCCGACCGGGCCGTGTTCGCCGCATGCGCCCGGGGCCTGGCCATGAGCGAGCACCGGGGAGACTCGTGGACGTACCGGACCGAAGGGATGCATGCCGCGTACTGCCGCGCCGTCGCCCTGTGCGGCGACGTGATCCTGGTGTCGGCCTCCACCGGGCCGCGGGGAGGCAGCTCCGCCCTGTACCGCGGGGCGGCCGCCGGCGGCGCGTTCGAGCGGTGCCGGACCGGGCTGCCCGAGTGGTTCGAGGACAACATCGACAGCCTGTGCCTGGATGCCATGCCGAGGGAAGGCGCAGCCGCTTTCGGCACGCAGGACGGCCGGGTCTTCGCATCCCAGGACCAGGGCGCCTCCTGGGCCGAGGTGGCCTCGGGCCTGCCGGCCGTCCGGTGCGTCCTGGTGATGCCCGGCTAGCGAGCGCCGCCGGCGGGGGGGGCGATCCCGGACAGCCCGGACAGGACGTCGTCCAGGGCATCGACCAGCGCGTCCGCGTGCTCCCGGGCGAAGACCAGCGGCGGGCGGATCTTCAGCACGTTGGCCGCCGGCCCGGTCGACCCGATCAGGATGCCTCGTTGCCGGAGCCCGTTCACCACGGCGGTGGCCTCCCGACCGGCCGGCTCTCGGGTCGCCCGGTCCCGGACCAGGTCGACCCCGG
>VAYG01000065.1:0-11428 GCA_005885015.1 Actinomycetota bacterium
CTCGTCGTCGAGCTCCTCGGACGTGGCGAAGTGGGTCCAGAGCCCCTGCAGCTCCAGCCCGGCGCCGAGCACGGACTGGACGAACGCCGGGGCCCGCTCCGGGGGCAACCCCACCCGGTGCATCCCCGTGTCCACCTTCACGTGCACGACGGCATCGCCCCCAAACGACCCCGCCGCTTCGGCCAGCCGGGCCAGCCCTTCCTCCGTGTACAACGAGGGAGTCAGGCCGGCGGCCAGGGCCTCCTTCTCGGATCCACGGGGGAACTCGCTCAGCACGAGGATGGGCGCGGCGATCCCGGCGTCGCGGAGCTGGACGCCCTCCTCCACCATCGACACGCCCAGCCACGTGGCCCCCGCGGCCAGGGCGGCCCTGGCCACCGGCAGCGCGCCGTGTCCGTATCCGTTCGCCTTGACCACGGCCATGACCTCGACGCCGCCCCGTCGGAATTCACCGACGTTGTGTCGCACGGCGTCGAGGTCGATCAGGGCGACCGTCGGCCGGTGACGGATCACGGCGGGCCCGCCTCCAGCTGGGCGATGGCCCGGGGAAGGTTGGCGATGACGTCGGAGGCGATCGTTCCCTCCCCGAGACCGGCCGCGGCCAGGCGTCCGGCAGCGCCGTGCACGTAGGCGCCCAGGACGGCAGCGTCCGCCGAACCCACCCCCCTGGCCACGAAGGCGGCGATCGCTCCGGTCAGGACGTCGCCGGTGCCGGCGGTCGCCAGGTACGACCCTCCGGTCGGGTTCACCCTGGCGTTCCCACCGGGCTCGGCCACGACGGTCCGGGACCCCTTCAGCAGGACCGGCAGCCGGAACTCGGCTGCCGCCTTCCTGGCATGGCCCACCCGATCCTCCAGCACTTCCTCCGAGGAGAGGCCGGTGAGCCGGCCGAACTCTCCGGCGTGAGGGGTGATGACGGCCTCGGCCGATCGCTCCGCGAGCATTCCACCGCGACCGGCGAACGCGTTGAGCCCGTCGGCGTCGAGCACGAAGGGCACGGGCGACCGGCCGACCACCGTTCGGACCAGCTCCGCCGTGGAGGGGTCGGTGGAGAGACCCGGTCCGGCGGCGAGGGCGTCGACCTGGCTCAGGCGCCCGGCCAGGATCGGCCACGCCTCCTCGGAGACGCTTCCGTTCTCCGTCTCCGGCAAGGGGAGGAACGTGGCCTCCCTGATGGCGCTTTCCACGACGGCGAGGATCCCCTCGGGCACCGCCAGGACGACGAGGCCGGCTCCGGCTCGATAGGCGGCCGACGCCGTGAGCGCGGCGGCTCCGGTCATGGCCCGCGACCCCGCCAGCACCATCACCACCCCCGACGACCTTTTGTGCGTACCTGGGAGGCGGCGAGGAAGGAGCCCCAGGAGGTCCTCGCGCTGTACGAGCGAGACCTCGCTTCGGACCAGGTCCGGAGGGAACCCGATGTCGGCGACGTCGACCTCGCCCGCGTGCCAAGCGCCGGGGTGAAACACCAGTCCGGGCTTCAGCGCGCCGAACGTGACTGTGACGTCGGCGGCGACGGCCGTCGCCTTCACCAGCCCGGTCTCGCCCTCCACGCCGGAGGGGATGTCCACGGCGAGCACGGCCCCGGCGGATCGGTTGATGGCCTCGATCGCCACGGCCATGTCGCCCTCGGGCTTCCCCCGAAAGCCCGTGCCGAAGATGGCGTCGATCACCACGTCGGCCCGGCCGGCCTCGCGGTCCAGGACGTGCGGGGCGAAGCGCAGCCACCGGCCTCCGACGCGGGTGAACCGACGGAAGCTTTCGGCGGCGGCGCCCCGCAGCTCCTCGGGTCCGGTCATCATGACCACCGACACGCCCAGGCCCCACCGATCCAGCAGCCGGGCGGCCACCAGCCCGTCGCCGCCGTTGTTCCCCCTCCCCGAGATCACCACCGTCCGGCGCCCGTACGTCCCTCCGGCCAGGCTCATGGCGGCGCGAGCCACCGCGCGCCCGGCGTTCTCCATGAGCGCCTCGGTCGTGACTCCGCGCGCGCCGCTCTGCCGGTCCAGCTCGGCGCTCTCGGCAGGTGTGAGGATGGGGATCGCCACGGCTCTCCTCAGGCTCGAAGGGCCACGCAGAAGGCTCCCGCCATCCGCCGCTCGTGGGTCAGGGCCACCATGACCTCGGTCACCCCGAGCGTCTCCATCCGGCGCCGGGAGGCCCCTTCGATGGACAGCTTTGGCGCGCCGGTGGGCGCGCGGTCCACCCGCACGTCCTGCCAGCGCATCGCCTTCACCCCACCCAGGGCCTTGCGGCACGCCTCCCGGGCAGCCCATCGCGCCGCGTAGCACTCCGCCGGTGTCGCCTGTCGCTCGCAGTAGTCGACCTCGCTGGGGGCGAAGACCCGCTCCACGAACGTCTTGCGCCGCTCGAGCAGCCGCTTGACCCGTTCCACGTCGACCAGGTCGATGCCGATCCCCACGATGTCCATGGCTAGAGCCGAGGCGTCACTCGACCGTGACGCTCTTGGCCAGGTTGCGCGGCTGGTCGACGTCGCACCCCCGAAGCTTGGCGATCCGATACGCCAACAGCTGGAGGGGAACGGTCACCACCACCGGGGAGAGGAGCTCGTGCGTCTTCGGCACGAAGACCACATGGTCGGCCAGGCCCGAGATCTCGCCGTCGCCCTCCGTTGCGATGGCGATGACCTCGGCCCCGCGAGCCTGGACCTCCCGGATGTTCGACAGGACCTTCGGGTAGACGTGGCACTCGGTGGCCACGGCGACCACCGGAACGCCCGGCTCGACCAGCGCGATGGCCCCGTGCTTGAGCTCACCGGCCGGATAGCCCTCCGCGTGGATATAGGAGATCTCCTTGAGCTTGAGCGCGCCCTCCAGGGCGGCCGGATAGCCCGTGTGGCGCCCGATGAACAGGAAGTCGGACGCCGCCTGGTATCGCTCGGCGATGTCCCGGACCTGCGTGTCCAGCTGGAGCGCCCGGGCGACCTGGCCGGGCAGGGCCCGGAGGAGGTCGACGTAGCCGGCGATCTCGGCCGGGTACATCGTTCCACGGATCTGGGCCAGATACAGGGCGAGCAGGTGGAGCGCGACCATCTGGGTGGCGAACGTCTTGGTGGCGGCGACACAGATCTCGGGGCCGGCCCGCATGTACAGGACCCCGTCTGACTCCCTGGCGATGGAGGAGCCCACGGTGTTGGAGATGGCGATGACCCGCGACTGCTGGTGGCGGGCGTGGCGGATGGCTTCCAGCGTGTCGATCGTCTCCCCCGACTGCGAGATGCCGAGGGTGAGCGTCTTCGAATCCAGGACCGGGTCGCGATAGCGGAACTCGCTGGCGATGTCGATCTCCACGGGAAGACGGGTCCAGTGCTCGATGGCGTACTTGGCCACCAGCCCGGCGTGGAAGGCGGTGCCGCACCCCACGACGAAGACCTTGTCCACGTCCTCGAGCTCCGCCTCCGCGATCCGCAGGTCGTCCAGGACGAGCCGCCCCGTCGCATCGAAGCGTCCCCGCAGGGTGTTCGCGATGGCCTCGGGCTGTTCGTTGATCTCCTTGATCATGAAGTCCTCGTGGCCGGACTTCTCCGCAGCGGCCAGGTCCCAGTCGACCTCGATCGGCTCCACGGGCAGCTCGTTCCCGTCGACGTCGGTGATGCGAACCGAATCCGGGCGGACCTCCGCCACCTGGTTCTCGGCCAGCGGGACGAACCGCTTCGTCCGCTGGAGGACGGCGGGGATGTCGGAAGCCAGGAGGTTCTCGCCCCGCCCCAGCCCCACGATCAACGGCGAGGAGACCTTGACCCCCACGATGAGCTCGGGCTGGTCGACGGCCACGACGACCAGCGCGTAGGCCCCCGCGAGCTCGTGGACGGCGGAGCGGACGCCTTCCGCCAGGTCACCGTCGTACGCCTCTTCCACGAGGTGGGCGACCACCTCGGTGTCCGTGTCGGATGAGAACGTGTGTCCCGCCTTGATCAACCGATCCTTGAGCGGCCCGAAGTTCTCGATGATCCCGTTGTGGATGACCGCGATGCGCCCTTGGCAATCGACGTGGGGATGGGCGTTCCGGTCCGTCGGCGGCCCGTGGGTGGCCCACCGCGTGTGTCCCATCCCCGTCCGTCCGGCCGGAGGGGCTCCTTCTTCGAGCAAGGCCTGGAGCTCCGAAAGCTTGCCCGCCCGCTTCACCACGCTCAACGCGCCGTCGATCACGGCCACCCCGGCCGAGTCGTAACCGCGGTATTCCAGGCGACGGAGTCCCTCGAGGAGGATCGGCAGGGCGTTGTCCGGGCCGACGTAGCCCACGATGCCGCACATGAGGATTCAATGGTACCCCGCGCTCACGGGTCACCTCCGAGCCGGGCGCTTCTACGGCAGCGAGGAGCTCACCGCCGAGGCGATCGCGTCGGCGTGCTTGAGCGCGTCGTCCTCGTTCGCCGCCTCGACCATGACCCGGACGACCGGTTCGGTCCCGGAAGCCCGGACCAGCACCCGCCCCCCCTCTCCCAGGACCTCCTCCGCCTGACGCACCGCCTCCCACACCTGATCGGCATCGCCGAGCCTCTCGGGGTTGGTCACCTCCACGTTCAGAAGCACCTGGGGGAACTTCTCCATGCACGCCGCCAGCTCGGCGACGGTGGCCTCGTTGCGCCGGGCCAGGGTGAGGAACTGCACCGCGGTGAGCAGCCCGTCTCCCGTCGTGGCGTGGCGGAGGAAGATCACGTGGCCCGACTGCTCGCCTCCCAGCACCGTGCCGGTGTCGAGCATCGCTTCCAGGACGTAGCGGTCTCCCACCTTCGTCTCCATGACCCGGATCCCGGCCTCGCCCATGCTGATCCGAAACCCCAGGTTCGCCATGACCGTGGTGACCACGGCGTCCTGGGCGAGCTCGCCTCCCCGTTTCATGGCCAGGGCACAGGCGGCCAGCACCTGGTCTCCGTCCACCACGTTGCCGCGTTGGTCGGCGAACATGGCCCGGTCGGCGTCCCCGTCGTGGGCCACCCCAGCCTCGGCTTCCGAGTCGGCGACGGCCAGCGCCATGACTTCGGGCGTGGTGGCCCCGCACCCGTCGTTGATGTTCCAGCCATCGGGCCGGTCGTTGATCGGGACGACGGCCGCCCCCAGCCGGCGGAGCAGTTCGGGCGCGATGCTCGATGCGGCGCCGTTGGCGCAGTCGACGACCAGCCGCATACCGTCGAGGGAGCCATCCGCGATGGAGAGCAGACGCCGAAGGTAGCGCTCGTTGGCGTCCTGGGCCCGGAGGACCCGTCCCAGTCCACGGCCGATGGGGCGAGGACCCGAGTCGCGTTCCACGATCGACTCGATCTCGTCCTCGATCCGATCCGGCAGCTTGTATCCGGACGCCCCGAAGAACTTGATCCCGTTGTACTGGACGGGATTGTGGGAGGCGGAAATGACCGCGCCGGCCTGGGCTCCGAAGTCCTGGGTCAGATACGCCACGGCCGGCGTGGTGCACACACCCAGCAGGACCGCGTCCCCGCCCGCCGAGCAGATCCCAGCGGTGAGGGCGGCCTCGAGGAACTCGCCCGAGGCCCTGGTGTCCCGTCCCACCGCGATGTGGGGCCTGCTCTCCCCCTGTTCGGTGAGGGCGAGGACCGCCGCCCGCCCCAATCGGAACGCGACCTCGCCGGTCAGATCCTGGTTGGCGATGCCCCGGACGCCGTCGGTCCCGAACAGCCTCCCCATCGTGGGGCTATCTTACGGACACGCCATGCCGCATCCTGAACCCTCGAGCTCCTCGGACCGCCTCGTTCTCGTGTTCAGCACGGCGAGCATCCCCGAGGGAACGCTCGTCCGGGGGCTCCTCGAAGCCGAGGGCATCCCGGCCCAGCTGAAGGGCGAGGGCGAGGGGCCGTACCGGATGGGGCCGGTGTACGTCTGGGTGCCCGAGCGGTACGAGGTGCAGGCCCGCCTGCTGATCGCCGAAGCCGCCTCCGGAGGCACGCCGCCCTCGGAGTGAGGGCGGGCTCGGGAGCCGCTACCGCTTCGAGTACTGGGGCGCCTTGCGGGCCTTCTTCAGCCCGTACTTGCGCCGTTCCTTCTCCCGCGGGTCCCGAGTGAGGAGGCCCTCTTTCTTCAGCAGCGGCCGAAGGGTGGGATCCATCTGGACGAGAGCCCGGGCGATGCCGTGGCGGAGCGCCCCGGCCTGGCCGGACACCCCGCCCCCGTCCAGGTTGGCGAAGACGTCGAACTCCTTCTCCCGGCCCACGACCCGGAAGGGACTGGTGATGGTGAGCCGGTGGGCGCGCGAGGGGAAGTAGTCCTCCAGGGACCGACCGTTCAACTCGACCAGTCCCGTCCCCGGAACGACCCGCACCCGGACCACGGCCTCCTTGCGACGACCGGTGCCGAGCCCTCGCCCTTCCTGTGCCGCGTCCGCCACGCTAGGTCTCCTTCGTGCGTCGGGCCCGGGGCTTCCGGGCCGCCTTCCCCGGTTCTGGTTCGGCCGAGGCCTTGGCCGTGCGGGGCTCCTGCTTCGCCCCCGCCCGAGTCGTCGAGCGCCGGGGCCTCGAGGTGGTCCGCTTCGCGCCCTGCCGGGGCGCCCTCCCACCCGCTCTCGAGCCTGTGGCCGAGGTGCCTGCGGCCCGACCTGCCCGGGGTCGGGACCTGGCGGTTGACTTCGCTCCCGCTCGGGACCTGCCGGGCCGTGCCGCCTCCTTCTCCTGCTCGGGCCCACGATGGGTCGCGGGGGGCGGGGGGAGCCCTGTCCACTTCGGCATCTCCCCGAGGGGCAGGGCCGCCGGTTGCTGGGCCCGGTGGGGATGGTCGGGCCCCTCGTAGACGGCGAGCTTGCCGATCATCTGCCGCCCCAGCCGGTTCTTGGGAAGCATCCCGCGGACGGCCCGTTCCACCGCCAGGGCCGGCCGCTCGGCCATGAGGCGGACGTACCCGACGCCTCGAAGGCCGCCCGGGTATCCCGAGTGCCGGTAGAAGACCTTCTCCTCCTCCTTGCCCCCGGTCAGGCGGACCCTCTTGGCGTTGACCACGATGACGTGGTCCCCCGTGTCCATGTGCGGGGCGTAGATGGGCTTGTGCTTGCCACGGAGGATCTTGGCCACCTCGGAAGCGAGCCGGCCCAGCACGGCGCCCTCGGCGTCGATCACGTACCAGCGGCGTTCGATGTCGCGCGGCTTCGGAGAGAAGGTCTTCATGGATTGTCCAGGAGTCACAATCGTCGGCCGGAGCTGGCCGACAGGGCAGTCTACCTGGGCGTTCGACAGGACGTCAAAGGTCTGGTCTCCTAATCGCTCACAACCACCCGGCTGGACGGACCCAAACACGGACATCGACCCGCAGAGAAGAGGGGGCAGCTCTGGCTGCTATGAGAAGGCCGCACGGCCCGCTCCGAACAGTGCAGATGGCAGGACGGATCAAGCCGATTCGCCGGTTTCCTCCCGGACGGAGGTGCAAGGTCTGCGGAATTGCCTTGAGTAGCTACAACTCGACGGAATTCTGCTACGAGGATCGCCGCCGAAAGGCGTGAAGGACCTGCCTCAGGGCAGGGACCGGTCCCAGACCCCACTCGAAAACGTGCCAGCGTGCAGCCCTCGGCCGGCTTGATCGACGGCCAGGGAGCTCACTCGCAGATTGCTCAGCCCCTGATTGAAGGAGGCCCCCGACGCTCCGCCGTCGGTGGAGCGGTAGATCCCAAATCCACCGGTGTACGCGTCGAACTCGCTGACGTACACCGTGCCGGCCCGGGCAGGGTCGACAACCACGTAGCGAACTCCCCTCAGCACGGCGCCCTTCTTACACCCGAACCCGACGAGGGGCAATGGTCTACAGGTATTGATCGATCGTCACGAAGCCGTAGCCGCGCGCCCGCAGCTCGTCGATGACCCGGGAGAGGGCGTCCGCGTCGAGGGTGGAACCGTCCGCTGGGTTCGATCCGACGTGCATGATGACGATCTCGCCTGGCCTGAGCCCCGCCAGGACCCGCTCCACCACCGAGTCGGCGGACTGCCCGCCCGAGGTCCCCTGCCACCCGCGGGTGTCCACGGTCCAATTGATGGCTCCGTAGCCGAGCGCGTTGACGAGGCGGATGGTTCGCTCGTCGCTCGCGCCGAAGGGGAATCGGAACATCGGGCGGGGGTCTCTGCCGGTGGCCGCCTCGATCGCAGCCGCGGCCGACGTGATCTCGGTCCTGACCTCGGCGTCGGACAGTTTGGTCAGGTCCGGGTGGCTGTAGCTGTGGTTTCCCACCGGATACCCGGCCCCGATCAGGCTCGCGTACCTCGGATAGGCCTCGACCCACTTGCCGGTCAAGAAGAACGTGGCCGGAACCCTCTTCGAGGCCAGCGTGGCAAGGATCGACGGCACGCCATCGGCGTTGGCACCCGCGTCGAACGTCAGGGCCACCACTTTGCGGGACGTGGGGAGCTCGAACCACTGGGTTCCTCGAAGGGAGTCCGGGATGGCCGGGCCGGACGGCGAGGGACTCGGCTTCGGGCTGGGCTTCGGGCTGGGCTTGGGGTTGGGCTTCGGTGACGGGTGCGACTCCCGTGGATTCGGGGGCGGCGGCCGGGGCCGCGCCGGTTGCGCCGACGGAGATCGGACCGGTGAGGTGGAGGGGCCGAGCCGGGGCGAGGCGCCCGACGGAGAGGGCTCGAGGGCGAGGAGATGCCCTGCGACACAGGCCGAACCGGAGAGGACCACGATCGCGGCCACGGCCACCAGGAAACGCGTGACGGCCGGACGGGATCGCTTCATACGGGAGATGCTCCTCCGGAGGAGCAACCGCCCCTTCACCCTGGCGTAACGGTGCGGTCACGGCCGGATCAGCGCCGGCCGTACATGACCTTGACCAGCGCCAGCCCGTGGGGCGGAGCCACCGGCCCGGCCGCCGCCCGGTCCCGAGCCGCCAGGATGGCCGGGATGGCCTCGGCAGCCAGGCGGCCCTGCCCGACCCGCACCAGGGTCCCCACCAGGCTCCGGACCATCTGATGGAGGAACCGGTCGGCCAGGGCGTGGACCTCCACCAGGTGGCCGGCGCGGCGAACCGAGAGGCGCCGGAGGGTCCGCACGGTGCTAGCCGGGAGCTTCGGGGCCCGGCAGAAGGAGGCGAAGTCGTGCTCCCCCTCCAGGAACCGGGCGGCCCCTCGCATGTCGCGAAACGAGAGGTCCCCGGGGCGGTGCCACGCGTACCTCGCCGTGAAGGGGTCGGGCACGGCCCTCGTGTCGATCCGGTACCGGTACTCCCTGCCGGTTGCGCTGTGCCTGGCGTCGAAGGAGTCCGTCGCCACAGACGCCGAGAGCACCACCACCTCGGGAGCGAGCCGCCCGTTGATGGTCCGCTGGACCCGCGTCGGGTCGAGGCCGGCCGGGGCCGGGAACGAGGCCACCTGCCCCTCGGCGTGCACGCCCGCGTCCGTTCGCCCGGCCACCGACAGGCGCGGCGCCCGGCCCACCAGACCGGTCAGGGCCTCCTCGATCGCGCCCTCCACCGTGCGCACGCCCGGCTGCCTGGCCCAGCCGTGGAAGTCGGTGCCGTCGTAGGCCAGCACCAGCTTGAGGACGCCCACGGAGGCCCCGGCGCTCCGGTCCCGGCCGGTGAGGAGCTACTCCTCCTCGGCGGGGAGGAGCTCGATGACCGCCATGGGCGCGCCGTCACCGGCGCGGTGGCCGAGCTTGAGGATCCGGGTGTACCCCCCGGCCCGCTCCTCGTACCTGGGCGCGATCTCGGAGAAGAGCTTGTGGACCACGTCCCGGTCGGGGACCGTGCGCAGCACCTGGCGCCGCGCGTGGACGTCCCCCCGCTTGGCGAAGGTGATGAGGTGCTCGGCCAGGGGCCGGAGCGCCTTCGCCTTGGCCTCGGTGGTGCGGATGCGGCCGCGCTGGAACAGCTCGGCGGCCAGACCTCCTAGCATCTGCTGCTGGTGGTCCGGCCCGCTGCCCAGCCGCGGTCCCTTCTTCGGCCTCGGCATCCCGATCTCCTACTCCGGCTTGAGCTCGAGGCCGAGCTCGTCCAGCTTGGCCTTGACCTCGTCGATGGACTTCTGCCCGAAGTTCCGGATGTCGAGCAGCTCGGCTTCGGTCTTCTGCACCACGTCGCCAACCGTGTTGATCCCCTCCCGCTTCAGGCAGTTGTAGGAGCGCACGGAGAGGTTGAGCTCCTCGATGGTGAGAGCAAGGTCGCCCGTCAGGGTCGTGGTGTCCGGTGCCGGCCCGACGGTGAGCCCCTGGCTCTCCGCCAGCTCGCCGAACAGGTTCACCAGCTCGGACATGGTGGTCCCGGCGGACGCCACGGCCTCGCGGGGGGTGATCGCTCCGTTGGTCTCGACGTCGAGGATGAGCCGGTCGCGGTCGGTCATCTGCTCCACACGGGTGTTCTCCACCGCGTAGGTGACCCGGCGAACCGGCGAGAAGATCGAGTCGACCGGGATCACGCCGATGGGATCGCGGGGATTCTTGTTCCGCTCCCCCGGCACGTAGCCGACGCCCCGGAGGATCACCATCTCCAGCTCGAGGCTGGCGCCCCGGCCCAAGGTGGCCAGGTGCTGCTCCGGATTGAGGATCTCCACCCCGGCGGGAGGCTGGATGTCCCCCGACGTGACGTCGGCGGGCCCCCGCGCCTTCAGGTACGCCGTGACGGGCTCGTCCACCTCGGACCGGAGGACTACCTGCTTGAGGTTCAGGATGATGTCCGTCACGTCCTCGGTGACCTTGGGGATGGTCGAGAACTCGTGGAGGACGCCCTCGATGCGCACGGAGGAGATGGCCGCTCCCGGGATGGACGACAGCAGGGTCCGCCGGAGGGCGTTTCCCAGCGTGTAGCCGAAGCCCGGCTGGAGCGGCTCGATCGAGAACTTCGAGCGCGTGGGCGTGATGGTCTCTTCCTGGATCTGGGGTCGAGCGACGATGAGCACGAGCTACCTCCTTGGCGGAGGATCATCCAATTCTGCTCCGCCTCTGTTTCCTCCCCCGCGTTCAGGCCGGTGATCAGACCCGGCGACGCTTCCTGGGACGGCATCCGTTGTGCGGCACCGGCGTCACGTCCTGGATGCCCAGGATCTCCAGGCCGGTGGCAGCCAGCGAGCGGATAGCCGTCTCCCGCCCCGACCCGGGACCCTTCACGAACACGTCGACCTTGGTCAGGCCGTGTTCCTGAGCCCGCCGCGCGGCCGCCTCCGCGGCCAGCTGGGCGGCGAACGGCGTCGACTTCCTGGAGCCCTTGAAACCGACGTTGCCGGCGCTGGCCCAGGAGATCGTGTTCCCGTCGAGGTCGGTGATGGTCACGATGGTGTTGTTGAACGTCGATTTGATGTGAGCCTGACCGTGCGCGATGTTCTTCTTCTCGCGGCGGCGGGGCTTCTTCGCCTTCGGGTTGGCCATCCGTTACTTCGCCTTCCTCTTCACACCGACGGTCTTCTTCGGGCCCTTGCGGGTCCGTGCGTTCGTGTGGGTGCGCTGGCCTCGGACGGGCAGGCTCCTTCGATGCCGCACGCCCTGGT
>VAYG01000065.1:11444-20713 GCA_005885015.1 Actinomycetota bacterium
TCCCGCCGGAGATCTCCCTCGACCTTGTAGTTGCGGTCGATCCACTCCCTGATCCGGACGACCTCCTCCTCTGTGAGGTCGCGGACCTTGCGCCCACCGTCGATCGACAGCGACCGCACGGTCGCCGCGGCGCGGTTGGGCCCGATCCCGTAGATGTAGCGCAGGGCGACATCCACCCGCTTGTCGCGCGGGAGGTCGACGCCGGCGATCCGAGCCACCTGTCCCTCCTAACCTTGCCGCTGCTTGTGGCGAGGGTCCTTCGAACAGATGACCATGACCCGCCCGTGCCGGCGGATGAGCTTGCACCGGTCGCACATCTTCTTCACCGACGGACGAACCTTCATCGCTCGAACCTCACCCTCGCTCCGGCCGCTCAGCGGTACCGGTAGATGATGCGCCCCCTGGTCAGATCGTACGGCGAGAGCTCCACGAGCACGCGATCTCCCGGCAGGATCCTGATGTAGTTCATTCGCATCTTCCCGGAGATGTGGGTCAGGACCTTGTGCCCGTTGTCCAGCTCCACTCGAAACATGGCGTTGGGAAGGGGCTCCACGACGGTCCCCTCCACCTCGATGGCATCCTTCTTCGCCACGCTCCCGGGTTTCCCTCCGAACACGCCAAAAAAACGCTCCGAGCTGCCGCCCGGAGCGACACCACGAGTATACGGTGCGGCCCCAGCCTCGTCTACCGTCCGGGCCGGAGAACCGGCCGGCCGGTCAGGCTCCTCGGGCCGTCAGGACCTCGGTCCCGTCATCGGTCACGGCGACGGTGTGCTCGAAATGGGCTGACAGGCTGCCGTCCGCGGTGACCACGGTCCAGTGGTCACGCAGCACGCGGGTTCGCCACGTGCCCACGTTCACCATGGGCTCGATGGCCACGACCAGGCCGGGCTTCACCAGTGGCCCCCGGCCGGGCTCCCCGGAGTTCGGCACCTGCGGGTCCTCGTGCAGGGCCCGGCCCACCCCGTGCCCGGCGTATTCCCGGACGCAGCTGAACCCGGCGCCCTCGGCGACCTGCTGGACGGCATGGCCCACGTCGGACAACCTGTGCCCGGGCCGGAGGGCGGCGATCCCGGCCTCGAGGGACTCCTCGGTGACCCGGACCAGCTTCTCCGCCTCCGCCGAGGGTGACCCACCCACGAAGACGCTGACGGCCGAGTCGCCGTGGTAGCCCTCCCAGATGCAGCCGACGTCCAGCTTCAGGACGTCGCCGGGGATCACCTTGCGCTTCGGGCTGGGGATCCCGTGGACGACCTCGTCGTTGAGCGACGTGCAGATCGTGGCGGGGAACCCGCGGTACCCCTTGAACGACGGCAGTGCCCCATGCGCCGCGATGACATCCGCGGCGATGCGGTCGAGGTCCTCGGTGGTCATCCCGGGCTCGACGACCTCCATCAGCCGCTCGACGGCCGCGGCCACGATCCGCCCCGCCTGGCGCATCCGGGCGACTTCCTCCGGAGACTTCAGGATGATCATCGCGACACGACCCTCATCCCAGGTCGGCCAGGGCCGCCGCCACGCGGCCGGCGACCTCGTCCTCGGTCCCGTCCGCGTCGACCTCACGGAGCAGACCCTGGTCCGAATAGAACTTGAGAAGGGGCGCGGTGCTTTCCCGATACACCTCGAGGCGGCGGCGGACCGTCTCCTCGCCCTCGTCGGTTCGCTGGACGATAGGACCCCCGCATCGATCGCACACCCCCTCCACTCGGGGCGGATCGAAGAACACGTTGTACGGCGTCTGGCAGCGCTGGCAGGTCCGGCGGCCCGCCACTCGCTTCATCGCCACCTCCTCGTCGAGGAGGAAGGCGAGCGCCGCGGAGAGCGGCCTCCCCCGCGCGGCGAGCTCCCGCTCCAGCGCTTCGGCCTGAGGAACGTTCCGGGGGAAGCCGTCCAGGATGAACCCCCCGGGAGCGGCGTCGACCGCTTCGACGACCATCCCCACGGTCACCTCGTCCGGGACGAGCTCACCGGCGTCGATGAACGACTTCGCCATCCGTCCGAGGTCCGTCCCCTCCTGGATGTTCCGGCGGAAGATGTCGCCGGTTGAGATGGGGTCGAGGCCGAAGCGCTCCACCAGGCGCCGGGCCTGCGTTCCCTTGCCCGCGCCCGGAGGCCCGAGCAGGACGAGCCGGAGGGGATCGGCCATGTCCGGGGGGCTAGCGGAGGAAGCCCTCGTAGTGCCGCATCATGAGCTGGGACTCGAGCTGCTTCATGGTCTCGAGCGCCACGCCCACGGTGATCAGGATGCTGGTTCCCCCGAAGGGGAAGGCGGTGATCTGCCAGTAGGCCAGGAAGATCGACGGGACCAGCGCGATGGCGGCGAGGAACAGTGAGCCGGGCAGGGTGATGCGGTTCAAGACGCCGGAGAGATAGTCGGCCGTGGGCCGGCCAGGACGGATCCCGGGGATGAAGCCCCCGTACTTCCGGATGTTGTCGGCCGTGTCGATCGGGTTGAACGAGATGGCTGCGTAGAAGTAGGCGAAGAACACCACCAGGGTCCCGTAGATCAGCATGTACAGCACGCTCGACTGCCGCAGCAGGACGTTGTTCACGAAGTTCTGGAACCACTGCACGTGCACCACGTTCTGGAGCAACGACGGGAAATACAGGACCGATGAGGCGAAGATGATCGGGATCACTCCCGCCTGGTTCACCTTCAGCGGGATGTAGGTCGACCCACCCTGGGTCATCCGCCGCCCGACGATCCGTTTGGCGTACTGAACCGGGATCCGCCGCTGGCCCTGCTCCATCCACACGACCACGAAGATGATGGCGATGCCCAGGGCGAGCAGGAAGTAGAACTTGGCTTCGCCGGCCTGGTGCAGGATCCCCAAGCCCTGGGCGGGAAGGCGGGAGATCACGCTGGTGAAGATCAGGATCGACATCCCGTTGCCGATGCCGCGCTGGGTGATCAGCTCGCCCAGCCACATGATCATGGCGGTCCCCGCGGTCAGGGTGATCACCATGAGCGCGACCCGGGGCGGGGTGAAGTGGCGCACGATCCCGCTCGCCCCGCCGGTGAACTGGCCGCTGTTGAACAGGAAGACGAGGCCGGTGGACTGGAGCAGCGCCAGGGTGACCGTCATGTAGCGCGTCCACTGGGTGATCTTCTTGATCCCGATCTCACCTTGCTTCTGCCACTGCTCGAGCTTGGGGATCACCACGGTGAGCAGTTGCATGATGATCGAGCTGGTGATGTAGGGCATGATCCCCAGCGAGAAGACGGCGAACCTGGTCAGCGCTCCCCCGGAGAAGAGGTCGATGAACTGGAGCGCCGACAGCTGGTTGCCGCTCGCGGCGTTGCGCAGCTCGGCCAGCCGGTTCGGATCGACGTTGGGAACCGGGATGTGCGATCCCAGCCGGAAGATCGCGATGATCCCCAGAGTGAACAGGATCTTCTTGCGAAGGTCCGGGATCTTGAACGCGTTGACGAAGGCCTTCAGCACGGCGGATCGGTCCTCCAGCTCACAAGGTCCGAACGGCCCAGTTTACAGGCTGATGATCTCCACCGAGCCGCCGGCCTGCTCGATCTTGGACCGGGCCGACCCCGACACGGCATGGGCCTGGACCCTGAGCGCCTTGCCCAGGTCTCCCTGACCAAGGACCTTGACCGGACGGGCCGGCCGGACCATCCCGCGCTCCCGAAGGACGTCGGGCGTGACCTCCGCGCCCGCCTCGAAGGTCTCCTCGAGCCGGTTCACGTTGATCACCGCCCACTCCACGCGGCCGGGATTGGTGAATCCCTTCAGCTTGGGGATCCGGCGCTGGATGGGCATCTGCCCACCTTCGAACCCGAGCTTCTGGTTGTGCCGGGCCTTGTACCCCTTGGTTCCCCGGCCGGCCGTCTTGCCCTGGCCGGCGGCCTTCCCCCGCCCCACGCGGCGGCGCGGGCGGACGGCTCCCTCGGCGGGCCGGAGATGGTGCAGCTTCATCGGTCCTCGCCCTCCACCGCTTCGACCTTCACCAGATGGGCCACCTTTGCGATCATCCCGCGGACGTCGGGACGGTCCTCCTTCACCACGCTGTGCCGAATCCGGCGCAGGCCCAGGGCCCGCACGGTGGCCTTCTGGTCCCGGGGCCGGTCGATGATGGAGCGGACCTGGGTCACCCTAAGCTTCGGCACCGTCCACCTCCACGCCCGCCTGGGCCCGTTTCGCGGCCATGGCCACCTCGGCCTCGGCCACGCCCTCCACCATGGGCCGGGGAGCGATCTCGGAGACGTCCCGCCCCCGGAGGCGGGCGATCTCCTCCGGCCGCCGGAGGCGGCGCAGGCCGGCGATGGCGGCGTGCACGATGTTGATCGGGTTGTCGGACCCCAGCGACTTGGACAGGATGTCCTTGATCCCGGCCGCCTCGACCACCGCCCGGACCGGGCCGCCCGCGATGACCCCCGTCCCGGGGGCGGCCGGCTTGAGGAGGACCACTCCGGCGCCGTCCTCGCCGATCACCGCGTGGGGGATGGTGGTGTTCATCATCGGCACCGGGAACATGCTCTTCTTGGCCACCTCGACGCCCTTCTGGATGGCCGCGGGCACCTCCTTGGCCTTCCCGTAGCCGACCCCGACCCGGCCCGCGCCGTCGCCCACGACCACCAGGGCGGTGAAGCTGAACCGCCGCCCGCCACGGACGACCTTGGCCACGCGGTTGATGGCGACGACCCGCTCTTCGAACGGGCTCTTGTCGGACTGGCTGTCGAACCGTCTCATCTCGCGGTCATCCGTCCTCTCTCAGATCGACAGGCCGGCCTCGCGGGCGGCCTCGGCCACGGCCTTCACCCTCCCGTGGTACAGCCGGCCGGACCGGTCGAAGACGACGCGGTCCACCCCGAGGGAGCGGGCGCTCTCGGCGATCGCCTGGCCAACCTTCTTCGCCTTGGCCGTCTTGTCGCCGTCCTCCACCCCCAGATCCGACACGGCCGCAAGGGTTCGTGCGGCCTGATCGTCCACCAGCTGGGCGTAGATGTGCCGGTTGGATCGGTACACGGCGAGGCGGGGGCGCGTCGGCGTCCCCGACACCTTGCGGCGGATCCGGCGGTGCCGGCGGATCCTGGCCTGGCGCTTCGCTTCGGGTCGCATCACGCCGCTCCCTTCGCGGCCTTGCCGGCCTTCTTGCGCACGTACTCGCCCTCGTACCGGACCCCCTTGCCCTTGTAGGGCTCCGGCTTGCGGATCTTGCGGATCTCGGCGGCGACCTCGCCGACCAGCTGCTTGTCGATCCCTCGCACCACGATGCGGGTCGGCGCTGGGACCTCGAACTCGATCCCGTCCGGAGCCGGGAACGGCACCGGATGGGAGAAGCCGAGGGCCAGCTCGAGATCCTGGCCCTTCAGGGTGGCGCGGTATCCGACGCCCACGATCTCCAATCTCTTCTCGTACCCGTTCACCACGCCCTCGACCATGTTTGCCACCAGGGTCCGGGTCAGGCCGTGGAGGGAGCGATGCAGCCGCTCGTCGCTGGGCCGCTCCACTCGAACCGATCCATCGTCGAGCACGATCCGCATGTCCGGATGCACGGTGAGCTCGAGCGAGCCGCGGGGGCCCTTCACGGAGACCCGAGAGCCCTCCACGGACACTTCCACCCCTTGCGGGACGGCAATTGGTTGCTTCCCGATCCTGGACATGCGCTTCCCTCGTCCTCCTACCAGACGTAAGCGAGGATCTCGCCACCGACACCGAGTTTCCGGGCCTGACGGTCGGTGATGACGCCGCGAGACGTGGACAGGATAGCGATGCCGAGGCCCCCCAACACCCTGGGGACCTCTTCCTTCCCGGCGTAGACGCGCCGCCCCGGCGTGGACACGCGCTCGAGCCCGCTGATCGAGGAAGCTCGGGCCGGGCTGTACTTCAGCCGGATGGTCAGCGTTCGGTCCTTGCCCTCCCCCTGGGCTGCCGCGCCGTCGACGTAGCCCTCCCGGGTCAGGATCTCGGCGATCCGCTCCTTCAGCGAGGAGCTGGGGAGCACGACCTCCTCCTTCCGGGCCATGGAGGCGTTGCGGATCCGGGTGAGCAGGTCGGCGATGGGATCGGTCATGACCATGGGTCCATCACCTCACCAAGAAGCCTTCGTCACGCCGGGGACCTCCCCCTGGTGGGCCAGCTGGCGAAAACAAATGCGGCACAGGGTGAACCGGCGCAAGACGGCCCTGGGGCGGCCGCATCGAGCACAGCGCGTGTACGCGCGCACCCTGAACTTCCGCCCGGCTCGCTTCTGCTTCTCGACCAGCGCCTTCTTGGCCATCCCGCTCCTCTTCTCCTTCTCGCGCCGCCCTCGTCAGCCCGCCACCGAGACGGCCGGTTCCCCGGCGAAGGGGAACCCGATCGCCCGCAGCAGGGCCCTGGCCTCATCGTCATCCTGGGCGGTGGTGACGATCGTGATGTCCATGCCTCGGACCTTCACCACCTTGTCGTAGTCGATCTCGGGGAAGATCAGCTGTTCCGTGACCCCGATGGTGTAGTTCCCGCTCCCGTCGAAGGCCCCCTGGTCCAGGCCCCGGAAGTCCCGGATCCGGGGCGCCGGTCGAGGAACTCCCACATCCGGTTGCCCCGGAGGGTCACCTTCGCCCCGATGGACATACCGGCCCGGAGCTTGAACGCCGCGATGGACTTCCGGGCCCGGGTGATCGCCGGCTTCTGGCCGGTGATCGTGGCGAGGTCCGCCACGGCCGCCTCCAAGAGCTTGGCGTCGCGGATGGCGTCGCCGACGCCCATGTTCACCACGATCTTCTCCAGGCGGGGAACCCGCATCGGGTTGGTGAAACCGAGCTCCGATTGGAGCGCGGGGAGCAACTCGTGGACGTAGCGCTCCTTGAGCCGGGGGGGCGGGGAGGTGGTGGCCGGCCGGTCCGCCATGTCAGAGCTCCGCCTCGCATCGCCGGCAGATCCGGACCTTCACGTCGCCGTCGATCCGGTGGCCCACCCGGGTGGGCTTGCCGCACTCCTTGCACACGAGCATGACGTTGGAGAGGTCGATGAACAGCTCCTTGAGGATGATCCCGCCCGTCTGGCCGCCCCGCGCGGTCGGTCGGACGGGGAGGTGACGCTTGGCCCGGGCCACTCCCTCGACCATGACCCGGTTCTCCCGGGGCAGCACGTTCACCACGCGGCCCCGCTTCCCCCGGTCCTTGCCGGCGATGACCTGGACCTCGTCGTTCTTCTTGACATCGACCGCCTTCATGATCCGTCCCTGCCGCGGCACCTCACAACACCTCCGGCGCGAGCGAGATGATCTTCATGAACCGCTTCTCCCGCAGCTCCCGAGCAACCGGCCCGAAGATGCGGGTCCCCCGAGGGTTCTTCTGCTCGTTGATCAGCACCACCGCGTTGTCGTCGAACTTGATGTACGAACCGTCCGGGCGGCGGCGCTCCTTGGCGGTCCGTACGACCACGCCTTGGACCACCTCGCCCTTCTTGACCCCGCCACCGGGCAACGCGTCCTTCACGGATCCCACCACCACGTCACCCAGCCCGGCGTAGCGGCGGCCCGAACCGCCCAGGACGCGGATCACCAGGACCTCCTTGGCCCCCGTGTTGTCCGCCACCCGGCACCGGGTCTCCTGCTGGATCATCGCGCGTCCCTCGGCCTCCGCCTCACTTTGCCTTCTCCACGACCTCGACCACCCTCCACCGCTTCGTCTTCGACAGCGGCCGGGTCTCCACGATCCGCACGGTGTCTCCCACCTCGGCCCCGAGGCTCTCGTCGTGGGCCTTGAGCTTGGTGGTTCGCCGGACGATCTTCCCGTACAGGCGATGCCGGACCTGGCCGGCGATGCGGACGACCACGGTCTTGTCCATGCGGTCGGAAACGACCACACCGGTCCGCACCTTGCGCTGATTCCGTCCGGCCTGTTCGGTCACTCCGCCTGCTCCTCTTCCTCGTCGGGAGCGCCCTCCGCTCCGACGGTAGCCTCCTGCTCGATCATCGACTCCTCGGCGATCTCACCCAGGGAACGACCCTTCAGCTCGCCGGAGGCGATGGCCTCCCGTCGCTCCTCGAGCGAGAGCCGATCCGCCCGAGCCACCGCGGTCCTCAGCTCTTCCTCCGTCTGCCGGCCGCGGAGCACCGAGAGGATGCGGGCGATGTCGTGCCGCACCTGCTTGATGCGCATGGGGTTGTCCAGCTGGCCGGTGACCGACTGGAAGCGCAGATTGAACAGCTCCTCCTTGTGCGACTCCAGACGAGCGAGGAGCTCCTCGTCCGGAAGCTCGCGGATCTCCGCGGCCTTCATCGCGCACCTCCGCCCCGTCTCATTCCGGCGCCCCCGCCCGGACGACGAACTTCGATCGGATGGGCAGCTTGTGGGCGGCCCTGCTCATCGCTTCTCGGGCCACCGACTCGCCGACCCCCGACAGCTCGAACATCACCCGTCCGGGCTTGACCACCGCCACCCAGCCCTCCGGGTTGCCCTTGCCCGACCCCATGCGGGTCTCGGCGGGCTTCTTGGTGACCGGCTTGTCCGGGAACACGTTGATCCACACCTTCCCGCCCCGCTTGATGTGCCGGGTCATGGCCACCCGGGCCGCTTCGATCTGCCGGTTGCTGATCCATCCCGGCTCCAGGGCGAGCAGGCCGTAGTCGCCGAAGTGCACCTCGGTTCCCCCGGTGGCCCGGCCCTTCATGCGGCCCCGGTGCTGCTTGCGGTGTTTGACCCGCTTGGGCGCGAGCATCTACGTCCGACCCCCCGGCCGCTTCCCCGTGGGACGGCCCCCCGCCCGGCGCGCGGGCTTGGCCGCTCCTGGCTTCGCTCCGGCGGTACGGGCCCCCACCGGCCTGGCCCCCCCGCGGCCGGGCTCCTCCCGCGCCTCCGGCACCTCCGCCGGAGGCACCGGCACCCCTTCCTCGACCTCCCGGACGTCGGTGATCAGGGCGCCCGTGGACGCACCGCCCCCGACCCGCACGCCGGCCAGGGCCCTGGCCCGGGCCCGCTCGATCTCCTGCTCCTGCGCGGGGATCTCGTCGCCGTGGTACACCCACACCTTCACCCCGATGACCCCGAAGGTCGTCTTGGCCTCGGCGGTCCCGTAGTCGATCTTGGCCCGGAGGGTGTGAAGGGGAACCCGGCCTTCGCGGTACCACTCGCGGCGGGACATCTCCGCTCCGCCCAGCCGCCCCCCGCACTGGACCCGCACGCCGAGCGCTCCCGCCTTCATGGCGGTCTGGACGGCGCGGCGCATCGCCCGCCGGAACGAGACCCGGCCGACCAGCTGTTCGGACACGCTCTGGGCGAGCAGCGCGCCGTCGGTCTCGGGCCGCATCTCGCTGGCGGCCTGGTTC
>VAYG01000066.1 GCA_005885015.1 Actinomycetota bacterium
ATGCTGATCGACAGCTATTCGCTCGAGCAGGCGGTGATCGGTAGCGACATCCCGGCCCGGATGCTGGGGGGACTCGGCACCCTCAAGGTGACCGGTCTGGCCGTGCTCGGTGACGGCCTGCGCAAGCCGATCGCGGTCGAGGGGCCGCTGCTGGGCCCGGCCGACTGGCAGGGGGTCACCTTCGCCGCATTCCGGTCCCAGGGTCAGGCCGAGGCGGTGCAGGCCCTGGGGGCTCGAGCGACCGACCTTTGGAACATTGGGCTCACCAGCGCCCTGGCCAGCGGGGAGGTCCAGGGGTTCGAGAACAACCTTTTCGTCTACCGCGCAGCAGGCAGGCAGGGCAACGCGCCGTACGTCACTGCCAACGTCAACCTGTGGCCCCGCACGGTCGCTGTGGTGGCCAACCCCGACCGGCTGTCCCGGCTCACCGCCGTGCAGGAAGGGTGGCTTCGGCAAGCGGCGAAGGAGGCGGCCGCCCACTCCACGAGCTTGGTCGAGCACGAGGATCAGATCGTCACGGATCTCTGCCAGGCAGGGGCCCGGTTCGCGAACGCCTCCGAGGCCGACCTTGCGAAGCTGCGCGCGGCGTTCGCCCCGGTCTACTCGTCCCTGGAGCGGGACCCGCAGACGAAATCGTTCATCACCCGCATCGAGGTGCTGAAGCGATCGACGCCCGCTGGTGCAGCCCTTGCCATACCACCGGGATGTACCGGTCCCGCGCCGGACTCGGCGCGGGGCGGGGTCACCAGCGAGGATTCGATTGCCGGCACATGGACGACGGGGAAGATCACCGAGAACGAGTGGGTCCGGGCCTTCATCGCCGCAGGTGGCACCGAGAAGGAGGCGCACTCGTCCTTTGGCGCAACGGGGACCACGCACTGGTCGCTCCGGTTCGATAGCGGCTCCTTCATGTTGATCCAGCAGGATGGCTCGATCGGATACAACACCCTGTACAGAGTCAATGGCGACGGCACCCTCACCCTCTGGAGTGGGGATTGCACCCACCCCGCGATGTATCGGTACGACCTCACCAGCAAGACCTTGAGGCTCCACACGCTGACCCAGTGCTCTTCTCATGACGCGCCATACAACACAGCCCTGTTCGCCAGCTTCCCGTTCACCAGGTCGGGCTAGCGATGCGGCGCCCAAGGATGGCGGGATGAAGGCGCCAGTTCGGCTCAGGATCTTCGCCCTCGCCTGTGTCGCGGCCATGGTGGCGGCGGGCTGCACCGGCGGCGCGCGAGCGGGGGACAAGGCTGGCGGCGGAGCGGAGCCGATCGTGCTGACGATGGCCAATGGATATGGGTCATCGCCATCGACCACAGATCCGTTGCAGTACGAGCCTGCGGTCGCCTACTTCGTCAAGCGGGTGGGGGACCTCTCTGGCGGCGAGGTGCGCATCCAGGTCGTCGACGACTGGGGGAACCACCAGCCCGGGTTCGAGCAGCAGATCGTGCGCGACGTCGAGGCCGGCAAGGCGGATCTGGCTTGGGTGGGGACCCGGATCTTCGACACCCTCGGGGTCAATAACTTCCAGGCCCTCACTGCACCGATGCTCATCGACAACTACCCACTGGAGCGAGCAGTGATCGCCAGTGACATGCCGGGCGAGATGCTGGCGAGCCTCTCCAAAATGCGGGTGACCGGTCTGGCCGTGCTGGCCGACGGTCTGCGCAAGCCGATCGCCGTCGCCGCTCCCTTGGTGGCTCCAGCGGATTGGCGAGGGACCAGCTTCCAGGTGTTCCGATCGACGGGACAGGTGGAGGCCATCCGGGCCCTGGGGGCGCGGCCCATCGAAGGCGGCAAGAGCGTCCAGGGTGCGATACAGGGCGCCGAGAAGAACCTGCACATCTACCAAGTGGGCGTGTTCGCGAGCCAGTTCCCTTACATCACCGCGAACGTGAACCTGTGGCCCCAGACGGTGGCCCTTCTTGCGAACCCGGCCCGACTCTCCGGGCTCTCCGAAGCGCAGCGTGGGTGGGTACGGCGCGCGGCGGCCGATGCCTCCGTCCGTTCGACCGGCATGTTCCAGGACGAGGCCGCCATCGTGGCGGATGTGTGCCAGAAGGGAGCCCGGTTCGCCAACGCATCGGAGACCGACCTGGCATCCCTTCGCCAGGCGTTCGTCCCCGTTTACTCGACGCTTGAGCAGGATCCGCCGACGAAGGCGTTCATCGAACGGATCGACGCGCTCAAGCGCACGACCCCTACCGGGCCGGAGCTGGCGATCCCGGCGGGGTGTGCCGACTCGACCGTCGGCCCCAACACCGACCCGCTGGCCGGGACGTGGCACACCGGACACATCACTCCTAGCCAGTGGCTGCACGCCTTTATCGCCATGGGCGGTTCAGAGAAAGAAGGACACGAAACTTTCGGCGCCAATCACCCCTACAAAGTGGTAACGCTCAGGTTCGAAGGCGGTGTGTTCAGGTCGTACTGCGGCGTCTGGAAGTCCACCGGAGCTGTGTGGCTTCGGAACCTACGAGATCGGGGATGACAGCACTGTCGTCCTCCGCGGTGACTTCACCGACACGTATCGGTATGAGCGAGACGGTGACACCTTGTTGCTCCGCTTCCTGAAGGGCGATTGCGGCCTCGGCTGCGATTACGGGGCAATTCCTCCTATCGGCCCGGCGTCGTACGCCAGCTTCCCGTTCACGAGGTCGCCATGAATGTTCGCGGCCGGGTCGCGGCGATCTTCCTGCTCGGAGCTCTCGTGGCCCCGGGCTGCACCGGCGGCGCAGGCGGCGGGGACAAGGCAGGCGGCGGTGGCGAGCCGGTCGTCCTGACGATGGCCAGCGGCTATGACGAAAGAACGCTGGAGGTGGAGCCCGCGGTCGCTTACTTCATCCGGCGGGTCGGGGAGCTCTCCGGTGGCGACGTCCGGATCCAGGTCGTCGACGGGTGGGGAAACTACCAGCCTGCATTCGAGCAGCAGATCGTGCATGACGTCAAGGCGGGCAAGGCGGACATGGCCTGGGTGGGCACCCGGGTCTTCGACACCCTGGGCATCAACAGCTTCCAGGCCCTCACCGCCCCGATGCTGATCGACAACTACCCGCTGGAGCGAGCTGTGATCGCCAGCGACATGCCGGGTCAGATGTTGGGGAACCTTTCCGAGCTCGGGGTGACCGGTCTGGCCGTGTTGGGCGACGGCCTGCGCAAGCCGATCGCGGTGAAGGGGGCGCTGCTGGGCCCGGCGGACTGGCAGGGGATCACGTTCGCGGCCTCGCGGTCCCAGGGTCAGGCCGAGGCGGTGCAAGCCCTCGGCGCTCGAGCAACTGACCTTTGGGGAAGCGCCGCGCTTTCCGGCGCCCTCGCCTGCGATGAGTTGCAGGGCGTCGAGAAGAACCTGCTGCCCTACCAGGTGGCCGTGTACACGACCAAGTTCCCCTACATCACCGCGAACGTGAACCTGTGGCCCCAGACGGTGGCCCTTCTGGCGAACCCGGATCGTCTCTCCAGGCTCACCGAGGAGCAGCGTGGCTGGCTACGGCGCGCGGCAGCCGATGCCTCCGTCCGTTCGACCGGCATGTTCGAGAACGAGGACTCAATCGTCGCGGACGTGTGCCAGAAAGGCGCCCGCTTCGCCAACGCATCGGAGATCGACTTGGCAGCCCTGCGCCACGCGTTCCTCCCCGTCTACTCCTCGCTTGAACAGGATCCCCAGACCAAGGCGTTCATCGCCAGTATCGAAACGCTCAAGCGGGTGACCCCGGCCGGGCCGGCGGTCGCTATCCCGTCGGGCTGTACTGGCTCAACCGGCGGGCTGGCCACCGACCCCCTGGCCGGGACTTGGCACACGGGGCACATCACCCAGAGCCAGTGGATCCACGCCTTTATCGCCATGGGGGGCTCCGAGAAGGACGCCCACGACGGGAGTTTCCGCAAGTACAAGGTGGAGACGATCACCTTCAAGGACGGTGTGTTCACGGACTACTGCAGCGCCGACGGCCGTCCCGGGGAGGTCTGTAACACCGCAACCTACGAGATTCGGGACGACGGCACTTTCGATCTTTACACGGATGGCACCGAGACCTTTCGGTACGAGGTGAACGGTGACACCCTCCGGCTCCATTTCGTGAAGGGCGATTGCGGGTCCGGCTGCGATTACGCGGCACTGCCCCCCATCGGCCCGACAGCGTACGCCGGCTTCCCGTACACCAGGTCGACCTGATGGTCCGGCCAGTAAGGATCTCGATGAGGACACACGGCTGGCTCAGGCCCTTCGCCCTCTTGGGGGTGGTGGCCATCGTGGCGGCGGGTTGCACCGGCAGCTCGGCGGGCGGGGACAAGGCCGGCGGTGGGGGCGAGCCGGTCGTACTGCGGATGGCCATGAATTCTGGACTGGGCTCCACGCCCGTCATCCAGTACTTCGTCGGGCGGATCCACGAGCTGTCCGGTGGCGACCTTCGCATCGAGGTCGTCAATTCCTGGGGGAACTTCTCGCCTGACGCAGAGCAGCAGGTCGTGCGTGCGGTCTCCACCGGTAAGGCCGACCTGGGCTGGGCCGAGACGCGTCTCTTCGACACGATGGGTGATACGAGCCTCCAGGCCCTGACTGCTCCCATGCTCATCGATAGCTATCCGCTGGAGCAGGCGGTGATCGCGAGCGAGGTCCCCGGCCAGATGCTCGAGGGGCTCGGGAAGCTCGGCGTGAGCGGCCTGGCGATCCTTGGAGATGGCCTCCATAAGCCCATCGCCGTGGAGCGCCCTCTCATTGGCCTGGCGGACTGGAAGGGCATCACCTTCCGGTCTTTCAGGTCGCAGGGTCAGGCCGAGGCGATCCAGGCGCTCGGGGCTCAGCCCACCGACGTCTTCGGGCCTTCACTCGACGAAGGGCTCGACAAGGGCGAGATCCAGGGCTTCGACAAGAACCTCCTCGACTACCAGATCAACATCATGGAGCCTCGTGCCCCCTACGTGACGGCGAACGTCAACCTGTGGCCAGGGATGGACGTCCTCCTGGCCAACCCGGGCCGGCTGACGCGGCTGACCGACGAGCAGCGAGGGTGGCTCCGGCGGGCTGCAGCCGACGCCGCCGCACGCTCCACCGGTCTGGTCGACGAAGAGGACCAGATCGTCGCGACTGTGTGCCGGGCCGGAGCGCGCTTCGCCAACGCCTCCCGGGCCGACCTGACAGCATTGCGCCAGGCCTTCGGCCTGGTCTACTCATCCTTGGAGCAGAACCCGCAGACCAAGTCGTTCATCGCTCGCATCAAAGAGCTCAAGGAGTCGACGCCTTCCGGCGCTCCGCTGGCCATTCCGGCGGGGTGTACCGGCTCGGCGTCCAAGGGTCAGGGCACCAACGATCCGCTCACCGGAACCTGGCAGACGGCGAAGCTTACGGAGAGCCAAATGGTTCGGGCCTTCGTCGCCGCAGGCGGCTCCGAGAAGGACGGTCACGCGACCTTCTCCAGGATCGATGATCAGGAGACAAAGCACTACGTCGTCGTAACGCTCACGTTTCAGGACGGCGCGTGGGCGGAGTACGCCACCGGTGACGGCCGGCCCGCGACGGTCCCAGGCTCGAGGGGAACCTATGAGATCGGTGACGATGGCACCGTCACTCTGGACGAACCCTGCTGCACCACGACCTTTCGGTACGACCTCAGCGGCGACACCCTCCGACTTCACGGAGTGAAGCTCGATCCAACAGGCGCCACACTGCTGGATCCAACCGGCGCCACCCTGTTCGCAAGCTTCCCGTTCACGAGGTCGGGATGAATCTTCGAGGCCGGCCGGCGGCGCTCTTCCTGCTGGGGGCTCTCGTGGCGGTGGGTTGCACCGGCGGCGTTGCACACGGGAAGCAGGCCGGCGGCGGGGGGGAGCCATCTGTTCTCAGCTCGGCAAACGGATCTGGCGCAGTCACGAGCGCGCTCCTTCGTATCGACCCAGCGACGAACAAGGTCGCCGCCCAATCGTACGCAGTGGGTGAGGATCCGAGGGCCGTCGCGGTCGGCGAGGGCTCGGTGTGGGTAGCGGACGCCGCCGACAAGTCGGTCCTCCGGCTCGACCCGGCGACCAGCAAGGTCCAGGCAACCATCGTTCTGGACGAAGAGCCTCGGGGCCTTGCCATCGGCGGAGGAGTCCAGGGGGTTTGGGTCGCCACAATTGACCAGATCAGGGAGCTCGATCCGCGGACGAACGAGGCCGTCCGGATGCGCGATTTGGGGGAGCCGACCGGCGCTGTCGCTACCGGCGAAGGGTCGGTCTGGGTCACGTTCGTCATCTCCGGGCTCGGCAGGGTCGACGCCACCACCGGCCGCCGCGACCGGGGCTTCGACGTCGGGATGATCCTGTGCTCTGGCTGTATCTCGGTACGCGGCGGCAAGCGTGCGGTTGGAGGCCCCTGGTCGGGCGATCATCAGCGTGGGGCTTCACAATCGGTCGCAGCCGGTCTGGGCGCGGTTTGGGCCGTCGGGGCACCGCCCCCCAGCGGGCCGTCGTCCGTCTGGCGCGTCGATCCGTCTACGGGATCCTCGATCCCCATCCAAGCCGAGTTCCCGTTGGTCGGGGTGGCGGTCGGCGAGGGCGCGGTTTGGGCGGTGGGTGCTAACGGTGAAGTGGCCAGGATCGACCCGGAGACCAACAAGGTGGTCAAGCTCATCGGGACCGGGAGCGGCGCGACCCGGGTGGCCGTAGGACTCAGCGCCGTATGGGTCCTCAACCCGACGCATGGGACCGTGACCAGGATCGATCCCGGGACGAACACGGTGGTGGCCACCATCCACGTGGGCAAGGGGGCGATCGCGCTCGCAGCGGGCGAGGGTTCGGTTTGGGTTACTCGGCGGGCGGGATGAAGGGACAAGTGGTGCTCAGAACGATCGGCCTCGTCGGGGTGGTCTCCCTGGTGGCGGCAGGCTGCACCGGCGGGGCGGCTGGCGGGGACAAAGCAGGTGGTGGCGGCGAGCCGATCGTGCTCCGGATGGCCAACGGATACGGCTACTTGGATGGCGAGCCGGCTGTGGCGTACTTCGTCGAGCGGGTCGGGGAGCTCTCCAACGGCCGCATTCACGTCGAGGTCGTCGACGATTGGGTGAAGGACTCGGCCCCGGGATTCGAGCAGCAGATCGTCAAGGACGTCGCCGCCGGCAAGGCGGACCTGGCGTGGGTCGGGACCCGAGTCTTCGACACACTCGGGGTCAACGGGTTCCAGGCGCTGACCGCGCCGATGCTGATCGACAGCTATCCGCTCCAACAGGCCGTGATCGAGAGCGACATCCCGGGTCGGATGCTCGCAAGCCTAGGCGCACTCGACGTGACCGGCCTGGCGGTGCTCGCCGACGGCCTGCGCAAGCCGGTCGCCGTCGAGCGCCCCCTGCTCGGCCCCTCGGGCTGGCGGGGCATCACCTTCGCGGCCATTCGGTCGCAAGGACAGGCCGACTCCATCCGGGCGCTTGGGGCACAGCCGAGTGACCTGTGGAGTCATCCACTCGAGGAAGCGCTCGACGAAGGCAAGGTGCAGGGCCGCGAGATGAGCGTTCGTAGCTATTTCTTGGGCAACCTGTACAGCTTTGCCCCATACGTCACGGCGAACGTCAACCTGTGGCCGCAGACCGACGTGTTGCTGGCGAATCCCGCCCGCTTGTCCGGGCTCACCGACCATGAGCGAGTATGGCTTCACCAGGCAGCGGAAGAGGCTGCCGCCCACTCGACCAGCCTTGTCCAAAGCGATGCAGAGGTGCTTCCAGCCGCGTGCGAGGCGGGAGGCCGTTTCGCCAACGCTTCTGAAGCCGACCTTTCCGCACTGCGTCAGGCTTTCGCGCCCGTTTACGCCCACCTCGAGCAGGACCCCCAGACAAGGGCGTTCATCCAGCAGATCCAGCAGCTCAAGCAGTCCACCCCGGCAGGGCCTGCCTTGGTGATCCCGCCCAAATGCACCGGTCCGGCGCTCAGGGAGCATCCGCCTGGGGTTGGGGAGTCCGTAGCGAAGATCCCGAACGGCGTGTACAGGGCGGATGTGAGCGAACAGTTTCTCCTGGACGCCGGGCTCAGTGCGACGGAGGCCAGGGACCAGGGCGGGATCCTGACGATCATCCTGGAGCCCGGACGGGCGACGTTTCGCACCAAGAGTGACCACGGACCCGTCCCCGACTGCGGGACCGACGTCTCGTATGACGGGGAGCGGGTGTCGTTCGCCGCTGACTACGGGATCCAGTGCGGGACCGCGTCGGACCGTCTCTTGTTCAGCGCGCGCTGGACGCTCGCCAACGGCGAGCTCCGGTTCGCCCAGATCGAGCCGGACGACCTGTTCGACCGGACGGTGTGGGGTGCCAAGCCCTGGAAGAAGATCGCCTGACGATTCGGAGCGCTTGCGGTTCAGGAACGGAGGAACGCCAGGACCGCTAATACGCGGCGATGCTCGTCGGGCGACTCGGGTAGTTGGAGCTTCGAGAACACCTCCGAGACGTGCGAGTCGATAGCATCCTCGGTCTCGGACAGTCGTGCGGCGATCGCGTGGTTCGTCATGCCTTCGGCCACGAGGCCGAGCACCTCTCGCTCTCGCTCGGTCAGCTCGGAGAGCGGGTCCTCCCGGCGCCTCCGTCCGACGAGGCGGGAGACGATGGTGGGGTCGATCACGCATTCACCATCGGCGATCCGACGCAGTGCATCGACAAGGACCGCAACGTCGAAGAGCCGTTCCTTCAACAGGTACCCCACGCTATCTGGATGGTCCTCGATCAGGCGCATCGCGTAGCTCGGCTCGATGTATTGGGACAGGACCAGCACGCCCGTCTCGGGGTATTCGGTCCTGATCCGGTGAGCTGCGACAAGGCCCTCGTCCGTGTGGGTCGGCGGCATCCGGATGTCCACGATGACCGCATCCGGCCGTGCAAGGGCCACCGCCCGCATCAGCCCGTCCAGATCCTCGGCTTCGCCGACGACGTCGAATCCCGCATCGCGGAGAAGGCGGACGATCCCTTCCCGCATCAGCATGACGTCCTCAGCCACCACGACCCGCCGCACGGAGGCGGCATGATCACCCGCTACGGAGTACAGATGCCATTCCCCCGGGATGCCCTTGAGAGCATGGATCCCCTGGTCGCGGAATTGCACGCTACCTCCCGAGACGACGTCACGTATCGTGCTCGAAACCCGCACTTCGCCTGCCCCCGCTGTCGACAGGATCCGGGCCCCGACGTGCACAGCGATGCCACCGACCTTCCTGCCGATGACCTCGCACTCGCCCATATGGAGTGCCACCCGGATTTCGATGCCAAGCTCCCGCAGGGACGTCATGATCGCCTTCGCGCATTCGATCCCCCGATCGGGTGAATCGAAGATGGCGAAGAACCCGTCGCCGGCCGTGTCCATCTCCCGTCCGCAGAGACGCTCGAGGTGGGAACGGATGACCCGATGGTGAGTTTCGAGCAACTCTTTCCACTCTCGATCCCCTATCTGGGAAGCGAGGTCGGTGGAGCCGACGATGTCGGTGAACAGGACGGTGGCCAGTACTCGCTCGCCCTCTCTGTGTGCCGGAGCTGACTCGCTCGTCATCGCTGCACCAAGATCGGTCGAGCTCGCCTCATCGCCATGAGCTTTCACCCCGAAGGGGGATCTCGGCGGTGAGTCTGGTTCCGCGGCCGGGAGGGCTCTCGACGTGAAACACGCCCCCCAGGGCCTCGACCC
>VAYG01000082.1 GCA_005885015.1 Actinomycetota bacterium
AGAAGATCCTGAGCATCGCTTATCCCCGCGCAGTATCCGGTGTCCCAGGTCCCTGGGGCAAGACGGCGGCCGTAGATCTGCTCACGATCAGTGTCCCGTCTCTTCCGGCAGCTCGTACCACTGGGCGTGCTCCCCAACCTTGGCCCGGATCTTCCACTTGAGGGTCTTCGGCGTGGCGTCGGCATGCTCCCGGAGCCTCCGGCCCTGCTCCACAGGGTCGTGCGGCGATTCGCCCGGGACGAGGCGCCGGAGGTCGCCCCGGGCCAGCTCGATGACCCGATCGAGGTTGCGGGTCACCGTGCGCCACCAACCCCAGTCGCTCCCGACGACGTCGCCGATGCGGCCGAGCCCGATGGTCCCCGGGACATCACCTTCGCGGACCTCGAAGGCCGCCAGGAGATACACGATGTCCTGGACGTCCTTCTCGTTCTGTTCCACCACCTGGAGCTTGGTGAGGAGGAGGTCGGTGACGTCCAGCGTGTAGGGCATCCGGTCGATCCGGGCCTTGAACTCCAGGACGTGGCACATCCGGAGGCGATCCATGATCACGTCGACGCTAGTCTGGCCGTCCGGGGTGGTGAAGTACATCTGCCGGTCCCCGTGGATGGTGTTGAACCGGCGGTCTCCGAGGAACCCGTGCCCGGCCAGGAACTCCATGACCGCACCCTTGGCGGAGGAGACCGATGCGAAATCCATGTCCTGGCCTTGCCGAGCCCGGGCCGGGAAGCTTGGGCACAGCAGGCGGACGGCCTGCCCGCCCAGGAGTCGAAGCGGCACGCCGCGATCCGATGCGTCGCGGGCCACACGCTCGGCTACCTCGAACGCGCCGTCAGCGGCTTGGGCCACCAGTGCCACCCCCATGCGTCGACGCATGCGGTCCGCGGTCGAGCCCGAACGCGCCGGCCACTGGGCGAATACTAATCCCGCCTCAGTGAATGGGCGGCTCCGATCGAGTCTGCCCTCGGGCCACCGAGGCGGCGATCGCCCCGACGACGATGAGGGCTCCACCCACCAGCGTCCCCGCCCGCACCACCTCGTCGAGGAAGATCGCAGCGAGGGTCACGGCGGCCAGCGGCTCGGCGGTGGAGAGGATCGCCGTGCGGACGGCTCCCAGCCGGCGCAGCCCGCCGAACAGGCAGACGAACGCCCCCGACGTGAAGACGCCCATCCCCAGGACCAGCGCCCATTGACGTCCCCCATGCGGCACGGATGCAGCGCCGGTGGCGAGAGCGAACGCCGCCAGACCGAGGGCGGCCCACGCGCTGACCCACATGGCTCCGGTCAACGAGTTCGTTCGACGAAGGACGGCTTCGGCGCCGACGAAGTACAGGGAGATGGAGAGGGCCGCGCCGATCGCCAGGAAGGCGCCCAGGCCATCGATGGAAACGCCTCGGCCCCCGATGGCCACGATCGCCGCTCCCGCAACGGCGGAGGCCAGCGCTCCCCCCAGCAGCCAACCCGGTCTCCCTCTCCCAAGGACCCACGCGAGCATCGAAACGCACACCGGGTAGGTGTAGAAGAGCAGCGTGACCGCGGCCACGGACCCGTGGCGAAGCGCCGTGAAGAACATCGCCGCGTCGCCCGCGTACAGGAACATGCCCAGGGCGGCCAGCCGCGTTGCCTCTCCCCGGGCCGGTGTCAGGGGGAGACGAAGGGCCGCCAGGAGGGCCGCCAGCACCACCGTGGCCAGCCCGAACCGATAGGCCAGGAGCGAAGGGACCGGCAGGCCGCCGGGCCTGGTCGCGACCTTGCCGAGGACGACCACGGCCCCGAACAGGGTGGCCGAGACGACCGTGAGAAGCACGCCCACCCCGTCGGCCTTCCGGGGCGCCACCCGAGAAGGGTCCGGCCGGCCGGTCCTCATCGAGACCCGAGGAAGTCGACGACCCGCTGGAGGATCTGGGGGATGGCGTCGTACATCTGCATGCCGTCGTCGAACACCATGAGCTCGGCGTTCGGCATGACGCCGGCCAGGATCCGGCCGACCTCGGCCGGATGGATGACATCGCCCTCCCGGCATATCAGCAATGTCGGCGCGGTCACCTTGCGCATGTCCTCCCGGTCGCGAAGGGGCCAGTCGTCGATCACCTCACGGATGGCCCGAGGAACTCCCACGATGTTGAGGTCCGCCAGCATGGCGCGATCGAAGTCCTCCAGCCACGGGTACTGCACGTAGGTGGCCACGCGCTCGGGCTCGGCGAGGATCGCCTCCAGCGCCTGCTCCCGTGTCTTGCCCTGGACCAGCTCCGCGGTCCGAAGCATCCGGTCCTTGTACTGGAACGGCCGGTCCAACCCGGCCGGCAGCAGGAAGATGAGCTTCTGGAACCGCGTGGGCCTGCGGGCCACCAGGTTGGCGATCGCTCCCGCACCCAGCGACGTCCCCAGGGCCACGTTCGCGCCATAGGCGTCGGCCACGGCCTCCACGTCCCGGGCGAAGTCCGCGAACAGGTACCCGTGCTCCGGCGAGGAGCTGTGCCCGTGGCCCCGGAAGCAGAACCGCACCTTGGTCCCCGGCACGAACGGCGTCAGTCGGGAAAGCTCCCGGCACGAGTTCGTCAAGCCATGGGCCAGCACCATGATGGGATCCCCGCTCCCGTCGACCTCGACGTGGAGGGTGGCGTCCTCGGTGACCAGCTCAGCCACGGTGATCGCCAGAAATGAGCAGCGAAGCGATCACCCGGGTTGGCCGAAGCTCCTCATCCACGCCGACATCCGTTCGCGCTTCTGCGACTGGCGCGAATCGACGGCGCGAACCACGAGGATGGCCAGCACGCTCAGGCCCGCAAAGCTCATGTTCGCCAGGAGGAAGAACCACGCCTCGGCCCGCAGCGCCGGCACGGACCGGATGTCGATGGCCGTCCCGATCTGGAAGAGCACCTGGGTGATGAGGCGGGCGGCCCACCACATCCCGAGCAGCCCGGCGCCTCCTCGAGTCGCCCAATCGACCGAGCCGGCAGCCGGGTCGCTGGCCTTGTACAGCTCGCGCATGGTGAGGTATGGCATGACGATGTTGGCGATGGGGATGAACCACCATGCCACGGCCCACCCCGGCGTGTATTTGAGCTGGGCGGCCCCGAGCGCGCGCAGGTTCGTGTGCGCGCGGAACTGCCAGATGAGCCACACGACCGCCGTGATGGCGACGAGGGCAACGGTGAACCCGTCGGCTCCGAGCGCGGCGTCCCTGCTGTCGCGGAGCTGGGCGTAGGTGGCGGTGCCCCGCGCGAACGAGGAGACCGTGCCCACGTGGGCCGCCCACAACGCCGCCGCCACCAGCTCCAGGATCACCGTGAGGGAGATCGCGGCCACGATGACGCCGGCCAGCGTGTGGCCGGAACGATAGATGCCCACGGGGGCGCCGCGCGGATCGGGCGCTGGCGTTCCCTCCTTGGCCACCTCCATGGCCCTGGGCTCCCACGCCGTGAAGCGGTTCCAGGCCTGGCTCCATCCCTCGTCGGTGCGGGGGAACCGGAGGACCGGTTCCCCCGGGGTCTGTCGATCCCAGATGCCGAAGAAGTCGACACCGTAGCCGAGGATGTACCGGGATCCCGAATGGCTGAACCTGAGCGCGCCCTCACCGATCCGCTGCCGGGCCGGAGCCTCGCCGGCACCCTCCGGCTGCTGCTGGGTCGGAGCGATGGTCGGTTGCGCACCAGCTGAAGGGGACGGCTCCGGCTGACCAGTGACCGGCTGGGGCCGGCCGGGAGATGGCCGCGCAGTGGTGGACGACGGAACCTCCACGGCCTGGGGTTCGAGCGCGTGGAAGCGATTCCACGCCTGGATCCACCCCGGGTCGGTCCGAGGGAATCGCTCCATCGGCCCTCCCGATCGGTCCCGTTCCCAGATGCCGAAGAAGTCGGTGCCGTAACCGAGCACGAACCGGAAGCCGGAGTGAGTGAAGCGGAGGGCCCCCGTGCCCGGCGGGGTCGCCGCGGCGGTCGAGGGCGGCGCGGGCGACGAAGGCGAGTCCGATGAGGGGGAGTGGGCCGTGAGGTCCCCCTGACAATACGGGCACCGGACGGCGTCGTCCTCGATCGATCGGGCGCAGTAGGGACACGCCTTCACGCTTGGTCACTCCCCTCGGCGGTCGTCCGAGCGTAGCCTCTTTCCGCATGGCCACCAAGCACGGGGGCGTGGCTCGGTCAAGGGTCGGCGACGGCGGAAGGGCTCAGCCGCGACCGACCGCGGTGCGCACCGCGCGGCCGATCTTCGCCGCCGAGATGCCCGCCCAGTCACGAAGCTCCTCGGGAGTGCCGGATCCCGGCATCTCCGTCACGGCCAGCTTGATGACCCTCCCGGCGAGCTCGGCTCCTCCGCCGGCCAGGGCTGCCAGCACGGCGTCGCCCAGGCCGCCGTCGATCCAGTGATCCTCGACCACAACGATCAGCCCGGTCTCGTCGAGCGCCGCCCGGATGGTCGCCGCGTCGATCGGCTTGACCGAGTAGGCGTCGATCACCCGGACGGCGATGCCGTCGGCGGCGAGCTGGTCGGCGGCCTCGAGTGCCTCGAACACCGTCACCCCTGCCCCCACGATCGTGGCGCGGTCGGCCTGGCTCGACCGGATGACCTTGCTGCCGCCCACGGGGAACTCTTCGTCCGTCGCGTACAGTCGGGGAGTCTTCTCCCTGGTCGTCCGCATGTAGGTGATGCCCGGCAGGTCCACCATCCGCGCAACCAGCTTCGCCGTGGAATTGCCGTCCGCCGGGTACAGGACCGTCGACCCGTGCACCGCGCGCATCATGGCCAGGTCCTCAAGGGCCATCTGGGACGGCCCGTCCTCCCCGATGGAGACCCCCGCGTGCGAGCCGCACATTCGCAGGTTCGCCCGGCCGATGGCGGCCATGCGGATGAAGTCGTAGGCGCGGGTCATGAAGGCCCCGAAGGTCGCCGCGAACGGGACCTTCCCGAGGGCCTGGAGGCCCACGGCCGTCCCCAGCATGTTCTGCTCGCCGATGTACATCTCGAAGAAGCGGTCAGGAGCGGCCTTCTGGAAGTCCTCGGTGTGGGTCGAGTTCGATACTTCCCCGTCCAGCACCACGATGTCCGGACGGGCGGGGGCAAGCGCCGCCAGCGTCTCGCCGAAGGCCTTGCGGGTGGCCTCGTCCTTCTCGTAGGAGGGCAGCGCGGTGCCCGCGCCGACCGGCGCCGGCTCCCGCGCGATCAGCTCGGGCTTGGGCGGCGTGACGACGATGCTCCGCTCGCCCCCCAGCTCCTTGATGGCCTGCTTCGCCTGGTCCAGGTCCAGGGCCTTGCCGTGCCACCCCTCCGCGTCGGCCAGGAACGAGACCCCGTGTCCCTTGATCGTCCTGGCCACGATCAGCGTCGGGGCGGCCCCGTCCTCGGCCTCCCGGTACGCCCGGTCGACCTGGGCCACGTCGTGGCCGTCGATCTGGATCGCCCGCCACCCGAAGGCCTCCGCCCGGGCCGCGTATCGATCGCCCTCCCACTGGAGCATGGTCGGCCCGCGCTGCCCGAGTCGGTTCATGTCGAGGATCCCGACGAGGTTGCGGACGCCGTGGAACGAGGCGGTCGCCATGGCTTCGGCGACGGAGCCCTCCACGAACTCGGAGTCCCCCATCAGCACCCATACGCGGCCGGGGAGATCGTCGAGCCGCATGGCCAGTGACATGCCCAGCCCCATGGACAGGCCCTGCCCGAGCGACCCCGTGGCCACGTCCACCCAGGGCATCTCGGGTACGGGGGCCGGGTGTCCCTGGAGCGGGCTCCGGAACTTCCGGAACGACACCAGCTCCTGGTCGGTGATGGCGCCGGTGGCCTTGAGCACGGAGTACAGGAGCGGCGAGGCGTGGCCCTTCGAAAGCACGAATCGGTCGTTCCCCGGGTTCTTCGGGTCGTCCACGTCGTAACGGAGATGGTCGGAGAACAGCACCGCGGCGAGATGCGCCGCCGACATCGAAGACGTCGGATGGCCCGAGCCAGCCGCGGTGGAGCACCGGATGCTGTCGACGCAGAGCTGGGCGGCCAGCTCGTTCCACTCCTGCACCTTGTCCATTCGGAGGGGCCCTCCTGAGAACCGAATGACCTGACATCTCTCACCATAACGGCCGGGCGCGGAATCGGCGAAGCGCGGCGAACGTGCCGCCCGCATGGGTCGTGGGTTAGGGTTCCTGCGCCATGGCCGTCCACGTCGGGATCGGGCTGTTCACCGCGCAGGTCCCCCCCGGCTCCTCTCGCACCTTCACCCAGGAGTACCGCGAGATCGTGGACATGGCCAGGCTCGCGGAGGCCCTCGGGTTCGAGTCGGCATGGGTCAGCGAGCACCACGGCTCGGGCGACGGCTACATGCCCTCCCTCCTGCCGACCCTCGCCGCGTTCGCCGCCGCCACGGAGCGCATCAAGCTCGGGACGGGAGTGCTGCTGACGCCCTTCCACCATCCACTTCGTCTGGCCGAGGACGCGGCGACGATCGACCTGATCTCGGGCGGCCGGCTGATCCTCGGGCTCGGGCTGGCGTGGCGCGAGGAGGAGTTCCGCATGTTCGGCGTCCCGTTCGAGCAGCGGGTTCGCCGGACGGTGGAGACGATCGAGATCCTTCGCCGGGCGTGGACCGGCCAGCGGTTCTCCCACGAGGGCAAGGTGTTCTCGTTCCAGGACGTGCAGGTGACTCCCCCGCCGGCCCAGGAGGGCGGGCCACCCATATGGCTCGGGGGGAGCGTGGAGCCCGCCATCCGGCGGGCCGGCCGCGTCGCGGACGGATACATCCGAACCCGTGGTCCGGAGCTGGACAAGATGCGCCGCGACGTCCAGCTCGCCGAGGAAGGGGCCAGGGAGGCCGGCCGGGACCCCTCCTCGCTGGCCTTCGCCCAGTTGCAGAACACGTTCGCCTGGGACGACGGTGACGCCTGGGAGGTCGCCGGGCCCTACGTCGGCAATCAGCTCGGGATCTACCGGGGGTGGGACAAGGGAGGCGACACGCCGGGGAAGGGCTTCATCCTGGATCCACCGGACGAGGAAACGATGCGCCGGCTCACGCCCACGGGGAACTCACCGGAGGTCGCCCGGGCCCTCCGGCCGATGATCGAGGCGTTCGCCGGCCGCAAGGAGTTCCATCTCATCGTCCGGCTCCACTATCCCGGGATGGATTTCGAGACGGCCTCCC
>VAYG01000081.1 GCA_005885015.1 Actinomycetota bacterium
CACCGACCGGCTGGACCACGGTGTACGACGGCCCGACCGGAGACGCCCGCGGGACGTCCCAGGGCCGGATCCTCTACAACGAGTTCCTCGGGGATTACGTCTACGCCATCGCCACCCGCACGTACGGGGTCGGCGTGTGGGACGATACGCGCCGAACCCAGGACTGCCCCGCCATGGACACGTGGCGGCAGCAGTCCCACGATGCCGGGCATCTCGTCTTCCCGGCGCCGTGGCCTCTCGGGGACTGCCCGGGAAGCTTCGGGAACAACGACATCTTCAGCGCGACGACGGGGTAGGTGGCGGGGATAGATTCGGGACCGGGCAGCGCTCCGGCGCTGGATGCCCGAGGACTGGTCAAGCGGTTCGGTGCGATCGCCGCACTGGACGGGCTCGATCTCCGCGTCGAACGGGGAGAGGTGCGGGGGGCTGGTCGGNNNCCTGTTCGGTCTGATCCAGCCCGACAGCGGATCGATCAGGCTTCTGGACAGGGACTGGAACGAGTCGGCGGCCCGCACGGTCGAGGGCGTGGCCGGCTTCGTCGAAGATCCCCGCTTCTACCCATACCTCTCCGCCCGCCGGAACCTCGAGCTCCTTGCGACCCTCGACGGCGATCTGGACCGGCGGCGAGTGGCCGAGGCTCTCGAGACCGTAGGGCTGACCGATCGCAGCGAGCACAAGGTCGGGGGATTCTCCTCGGGGATGCGCCAGCGATTGGGTTTGGCGGCCTCCCTCCTGCGGTCCCCCCTGCTGCTCCTGCTCGACGAGCCCACGGTGGGGCTGGATCCGACGGGGGCCCGCGACATGCGGCAGCTGATCCGAGGGCTCGCCTCGGATGGCACGACCGTAGTGCTGAGCAGCCACAACATGGACGAGCTGGACGGACTTTGTGACAGCGTCACCGTGATCCGGTCCGGCCGGGCCGTGTGGGACGGCTCGATGGAACGCCTCCGAGCGGAGGCGCCCGCGCCGGCCCATCGGATGTGGACCAGCGACGACGCAAGAGCATTGGACATCGCTGCCTCCGATCCGAACGTCACGGCCACGCCCGCCCCCGAAGGGGGGCTGGTGGTTTCCGCGGAGCGCGCGGTGCTGGACGGGTTCGTCATCGCCCTGGGTCGGGCCGGGATCGCCGTCCGCGGGCTCGAGTTGCTGATGACCGCGCTCGAGTCCCTCTTCTACGAGCTCACCGGCGAACGGGCCGGCGACGAGCGAGCGGAGACCGGCGAATTGGACGGGATGAGGGTCTCGACGTGAGCGTCGCGGTCACGAGGCCAGCCGATGCCCACGTCCGCCGGGCGGTCCATCCGGGGGTAGGGGCCGTCTATCGCGTCGAGGTGGCCAAGATCGCGGCCCAGTCGCTCCCTCGGCTGGGTGCGCTGGTCTGCCTCCTTGGCCCGTTCGCCTTCGCCATCATCATGAAGACCCAGAGCTCGGCACCCGGTGACGTGTTGTTCGGGCGGTGGGTGCATTCCTCCGGCTTCGCCATCCCGTTCGTGGTCCTGGGCTTCGCCGGCACGGCCGGGTTCCCACTGCTCACGAGCCTGGTGGCCGGCGACATCTTCGCCGGGGAGGATCGGCTGGCGACGTGGAAGACGGTGCTGACCCGATCGTGTTCCCGGCAGGAGGTCTTCATCGGCAAGACCCTGGCCGCCTTCACCTACTCCGTGGCGATGGTCGCCCTCCTGGCCGTGAGCAGCCTGCTGGCGGGCGTCCTGGTCGTCGGTACCCAACCGCTGGTCAGTCTGTCGGGGGGGCTCCTCTCTCCCGGCCGGGCCGTCGTGTTGAGCCTGGAGGGCTGGGCCATCGCCCTGATCCCGGTGCTGGCATTCACCTGCGTCGGGATCCTGTTCTCGGTCGTGTCCCGCAACAGCATGGCCGGCGTCCTCGGGCCACCGGTCCTGGGGATGATCATGCTGCTGCTCTCGCTCCTGGGCAGCGGAGTGATCGTTCGGACGCTGCTGCTCACCACGCCGTTCGAGGCGTGGCACGGTCTGATGGTCTCCCCGCCCCGCTTCCGGCCTCTGCTGCTGGGTGCCGTGGTGGCCGCGTCCTACGCCTACCTCTCACTCGACGTGGCCCGGGGAAACTTCATGCGGCGGGACTTCTCCGGAGACCTGGCCGTCCGCCCGAGCTGGGGGAAGCTGGGGCGGGGGATCCTGGTCGTGGCCGCGGCCGTGGGGGTGCTGGCGCTGGCCAGCGCGCTGGATCGCACGTGGATCACATCGGACCGCCTGCAGCGGTCCATCGCGCCGACCTTCAAGAACCTCGTGGCCGTGGAGCAGACCATGCTGGGCCGCCCCGACAAGGCCCGCTCGCTCAACGTCTTCGCGTTCTGCCGGCGGGAGAGCGTGATCCGCGGCCCCAGCAAGGGATCGGGCGACGACTGGGTGTGCTCGCTCAACGTGACGGGACCGCGCCTCGGACAGATCTCGGTCTCCTACGGGATCACGGTCAAGCCCAATGGCTGTTACACGGCGGAAGGGCCGGCTTCCGTGGTCGGCCCTCTGCACATCCGCGACGCACACCGTCGGACGGTGATCAACCCCCTGTACGTCTTCGACGGCTGCATCGTCTCCACGTGAGCTCGGGGGGTCGTGGAGCCGGGATCCGCGCTTGGGTGAGGGGCGAGCCGGAGTGACGGCGCTCAGGGCCCTGGCGATCGGTCTCGCGGTCGCGGCCACCGCCGCCGCCGCGTGGACGACGCACTCCACTCCCTCTCAGGCCGCGTCTGTCGCCAGCAGCATCCAGGACGTGGCCTGTCCCTCGGGCGCTCGGTGTCTGGCCGTGGGGTTCCAATCGAGCCTGACCAGCGTGCAGGCGCCCCTCGCCGAGACCTGGGACCGGCGCACCTGGACGGTGGAGGCGACCCAGAGCCCTGCGGGGGCGGAGAGCAGCCTCCTGGAAGGCGTGGCCTGCACGTCGTCCACCTCCTGCGTCGCTGTGGGGCATCAGGACGTGGCGCCCCAGTACTTCGGCGCGGCGGTTCCCGTGGGCAAGCCGCTGGCCGAGGTCTGGGACGGACTCACCTGGAGCATCCGTCCGGTGCCGGTCCCCACCGGCGCGGTCGAGAGCGAGCTCTACGACGTCTCCTGCACATCCTCGATGTGCATGGCCGTCGGCCACTACGAGAACCGCTCGGGTGCGGGCGGTCCCCTCGCGGAGATGTGGGACGGTACCGCGTGGAGCCTCCTGCCGACCCCGGGTTCGGAGTTCGCCGAGGACAGCGTCCTGCGCGGGGTGGCCTGCCCGTCCGCCACCTCGTGTGTCGCGGTGGGCTATTACGAGCACGAGGTCAACGCGATCTTCTCCGCCACCGCGACGCTGGTCGAGTCGTGGGACGGCCGGACCTGGCGCGTCCGTCCTTCGCCCACCCCGGCGGGATCGCGGGACGCCGAGCTGAACGCGGTGGCCTGCCCATCCGCCGGGCAATGCATGGCCGTCGGATTCCAGCGGCTTCCCTCGGGCGTCTACGCGCCGCTGGTCGAGTCGTGGAACGGCGAGGCCTGGAGGATCGTGCCCACCGGCTCTCCCAACCAGTCGCCGGATGCGGAGCTCGAGGCCGTGTCCTGCCCCGAGCCCGATCGGTGCCTCGCCGTGGGCTATCAGCAGCTGCGATCCGGGGCGGTGGTGCTCGCGGAATCCTGGGACGGCGCCCGCTGGGCGATCCAGCCGATCTCCGGCCCGCCGGGAGCGGCCGACAGCACGTTGAACGGGATCGAGTGCGCAGCCGCCACCTCGTGCCTGGCCGCGGGGAGCTACCGGCAACGATCCCTGGTCGAGGTAGGCCTGGCCGAGGCGTGGGACGGTACGGCCTGGACGATCCTGAAGACGCCGGACCTATCCGGCCACTCTCCGGCCCCCTGAGAAAACCGCAGCCTGCCAGCGGCCGTATCTGTGAAAGGCGCGTAAACTGGCGCGCCCGTCGATTCGGTCTCTCGGAGAAGGAGGGGATGCGGTGAACCTGGGACGGTCCGGTACGGCACATTCTCGTTCACGTCGGCTCTTCATCGTGTTGGTGGTTACGGCGGGGGTCCTCGCGCTGAGCGCGAACTCGTTCGCGAGCGTCACCATCGCTCGCACCAAGGTCAGCAGGGACCCGTACAAGAACACGTCCAGCAACCACAAGACCGAGGTCGAGCCGGACACGTTCTCGTGGGGCTCGACCATCGTCGCCGTCTTCCAGACCGGACGCTTCTACGACGGGGGCTCGTCAAACATCGGGTGGGCGACTTCCACGGACAACGGGGCCACGTGGACCCATGGGTTCATGCCGAAGACAACCGTCTACGCGAACCCTCCGGGACCGTGGGACCGGATCAGCGACCCGGCCATCGCCTACGACCCCAAGCACGACGTGTGGTTGGCGGAGGGGTTGACGCTCACGGGGACGACGGGTGAGGACGTGATCGTGAACCGCTCGACCGACGGCGGGCTCACGTGGCAGAACCCCGTTACCGCCGCCCACAACCCCGGCTCGTTCTTCGACAAGAGCTGGATCGCCTGCGACACCTGGACCAGCAGCCCCAATTACGGCAACTGCTACGTCGAGTGGGATGACGCCGGAGGCGGAGGCGACGTGATGATGGTGCGGTCCACCGACGGCGGGCTCACCTGGACCGCGGCCACCGTCTCGGGCGCGTTCGGCCTCGGTGGACAGCCGCTGGCCCAGCCGAACGGCGCCGTGATCGTGCCCTTCCTCACCTTCGGCGGCTCCATCCAGGCGCTCGTCTCCACCGACGGGGGCAAGACCTACACCACCCACTCCGTGGCGAACGTCACGGACCACGGCGTGGCCGGAGGGCTGCGTGCCGTGTACCCCCTCCCCTCGGCCGAGGTCGACGCCGCCGGCAAGATCTACGTGGTCTGGCCTGACTGCCGGTTCCGGAGCGGGTGCTCCTCGAACGACATCGTGATGTCGACGTCGACGAACGGGACGAACTGGAGCAGCGTGGTCCGCATCCCTATCGACTCGACCGGAAGTGGCCGGGACCATTTCATTCCCGGCATCGGCGTCGACAGAACGCGGTCGGGAAATTCGGCCCACCTGGCGCTGACCTACTACTTCTACCCGAACGCGAACTGCAGCGAGAGTACCTGCCAGCTCGAGGTCGGTTACGTCTCCTCGACGGACGGCGGGGCGAACTGGACGAATCCGGTCACCCTGGCCGGGGCGATGAAGCTCACCGCGCTGCCCGACACCTCGCTGGGCCGCATGGTGGGCGACTACATCTCGACGTCCATCCTGGGCAACGGGAATGCAGACACGGTGTTCGCGAACGCACCGAGGGGCACGTGCGTCCTTGGGGACGTCAAGGCGTGCCACGAGAACATGGTCGCGCCAACCGGTGGACTTCCCGTTCTGGCCGGAACGAACTCCGTGGGCCGCGTGGCGATCCCGGGCATCCGCTCGGACCACCAGACGACGGGCCTGCCGCTGCCGATCTAGGCGCCGGCGCCCGGATCGAAGATCTCCATCGAAGGGGGCGGGGCGACCCGCCCCCTTCGGGCGTCCGGTCCAATCCCGGCCGGGCGGTGGCGGCGTATCCCCAGGCGACGTGGCGATCGCCAGGCCCCTCTTCCGCAGCCCGGATCTCTACTTCGCCGAGCTGGTCTGTTACCCGGAGGATCCCGAGTGGGGCGAGGAGAACCTGATCTCCCGGCCGATCGTCGCCCTGCCCTCGACACCCGTCTGGCAATCGCATGACGGCGGCCCGCGCACCCTGATGAGCCCGACCCACGCGGTGTTCCATCACCCGGGCAGTCACTACCATCGCCAGCGCTTCCTGGGGAAGGGCTACCGCTGCGTCTTCTTCTTCCCGTCCGACGCCCTGGTCCGCGAGATCGCGGCCGAGGTCGACCCGGAGGCAGCCTGGTCCGCGTCGTTTCGCTTCCCCGTCAGTGCCGCCCCAGTTGACGGCCCGGTGTTCGCGCTCGGGCGCCGGCTGGCCGGCGAGCTTGCCGCCGGCCGCCCTGGCGGGCTACCGGCGCGTGAGGGCCTGTACGCGGTGCTCCGGCGCGTCGTCCTCTCGTCCTTCCGAATGCCCGCTGCTCGGCTGGGGGCTCGCGGGAGCACGGCCCGCGCTCGCAAGGAAATCGTGGAGGAGGCGAAGGAGGCCATCACCCGGGAGCCGGCCGATCGCATCCGGCTCGATGAGCTCGCCGCCCGGCTGTACGTTTCCCCGTACCACCTGGCGCGGATCTTCCGCGCCACCACCGGCTACTCGATCCACGCCTACCAGACCCAGCTCCGGCTCCGCGAGGGCCTGGACCGCTTGGGACGCGGATCGGCGGGATCGGTCGGGCAGCTCGGCATGGAGCTCGGTTTCAGCAACCATAGCCACTTCACGTCGTCGTTCCGGCGGTCGCTGGGCATCCGGCCATCGGAACTGAGCACGTTTTCGACAGCCTGATCGCCGTTCGGCCTCCGAACACCCGTGAGATGACGAAGGCACGGCGAACGATCGGCGCGATCGCGGTGGCCGCGCTGACCTCCGGGGCGTGCGGCGGTGCGCCCGGAGCGCCCCGGCCGTCGAGGTCGGCTTCGCCGGCGAATCCCTCCGGACCCCAGGCTTCTCCTTCCAACCTGGCGCCGCCTCCCACCATGCGGGCCGTGGCCGTAGCCAGGGTGCCGCTTCCACTCGGGATGGCCGTCCGGCCGGGTGATCCGGCTCTGTACGTCGTGAGCAAGGCGGGGAAGGTGTTCGCCCTCCGAGGTGGCCGGGTGGACCGGGTGCCGGCGCTCGATCTCTCCGGCCAGGTCAGCCGCGGGGACGAGCAGGGGCTGCTGGGCCTGGCCTTCTCTCCCTCCGGCGCCTTCGCCTACGTGAACTACACCGACCGTCGAGGGAACACGAACGTCGTCGAGTACGCGTGGAGGAACGGCACCGCGGTTCTCTCCTCCAGGCGGGTCGTCCTGTTCGTTCGGCAACCCTTTCCGAACCACAACGGCGGTGATCTCGTGTTCGGACCCGACGGCGATCTGTACATCGGGCTGGGCGACGGCGGCTCGGACTACTCGCGGGGCGATCCGCAAGGCGATCCCGACCGGAACGGACAGAACCTCGGCGTCCTGCTCGCCAAGATGCTGCGGATCGAGCCGCGCCTGCCCGACGGATCGCTCCCACCGGGGGGAGCTCCATACGCCATCCCTCCGGACAACCCCTTCGTGGACCGATCGGGCGTCAAGCCCGAGATCTGGGCCTACGGGCTGCGGAACCCCTGGCGCTACTCGTTCGACGGCGCCACGGGTGATCTGTGGATCGGCGACGTTGGGGCAGGTGCCAGAGAGGAGGTGGACCTGCAGCCGGCCGGGTCGGACTCCGGTCGGAATTACGGGTGGAACGCCATGGAGGGGACGGTGGAGTGGCGAAGCCCGCCGCCCGACGCCGTCCCTCCAGTGTACGAATACGACCACCACGGGGGTGGGTGCGCGGTGACGGGCGGCTACGTGTACCGAGGCAACGCCATCCCGGCTCTGAAGGGATGGTACGTGTTCGG
>VAYG01000068.1 GCA_005885015.1 Actinomycetota bacterium
GCTGGAGCTGGTCGAGGGGATGCGCTTCGACAAGGGCTACATCTCGCCCTACTTCATCACCGACCCTGAGCGGATGGAGGCGGTGCTGGAGGAGCCCTACATCCTGCTGGCGAACAGCAAGATCAGCGCGGTCAAGGACCTCCTGCCGATCCTTGAGAAGGTCATGCAGACCGGTAAGCCGCTGGTCGTGATCGCCGAGGACGTGGAGGGCGAGGCCCTCGCCACCCTGGTGGTCAACAAGATCCGGGGGACCTTCCGCAGCGTTGGGGTCAAGGCTCCCGGCTTCGGTGACCGGAGGAAGGCCATGCTCCAGGACATGGCCATCCTCACCGGGGGGCAGGTCATCTCCGAGGAGGTCGGCCTGAAGCTGGAGAACGTCAAGCTCGACCTGCTGGGGAGCGCCCGCAAGATCGTGGTGACCAAGGACGACACCACCGTCGTGGAGGGGGGTGGTTCGGCCGACGAGATCAAGGGCCGGATCAACCAACTCCGACTACGACCGGGAGAAGCTCCAGGAGCGCCTGGCCAAGCTCTCCGGGGGGGTGGCGGTCATCCGCGTGGGCGCGGCCACCGAGGTCGAGCTCAAGGAGAAGAAGCACCGCATCGAGGACGCCGTCCAGACGACCAAGGCCGCCGTCGAGGAAGGCATCGTTCCGGGCGGAGGAGTCGCCCTGCTCGCCGCCCAGGAGGCCCTGGAGAAGCTGGACCTCACTGGCGACGAGGCCACAGGCGGCCGGATCGTGCAGGGGGCCCTGGAGGCACCGCTCAAGCAGATCGCGCACAACGCCGGCCTGGAGGGCGGCGTGGTGGTGGAGAAGGTGCGCACGCTGGACTCCGGATGGGGCCTGAACGCCGACACGGGGGAGTACGTCGACATGTTCAAGGGGGGAATCGTCGACGCCGCCAAGGTCACCCGCTCTGCCCTCCAGAACGCGGCCTCCATCGCCGGGCTGTTCCTGACGACCGAGGCACTGGTGGCAGAGAAGCCCGAAAAGGAGAAGATGCCGGCCATGCCGGGCGGCGGCGGGGACATGGACTTCTAGTCCAAACATCCCGCGACGAGGCCGAAAGGGGACCCTCTGAGAGGGGGTCCCCTTTCGATTTCCATGGCCCTCCGGCTCGGCGTGCCGGTCTGGGGCTAGGCGGCGGCGCGCCGTTCCCGCGACTCGAAGTGCGGGCTGATGGTCCGGGGCTCCGACGTCGCTGCGGCCAGGAACAGATAGATGCCGCCGAGGACGATCATGGCCTCCATGGCACCGGCCAGCGTGTCGAGCAATCCGACGGCCTCGGGCATCCCGGGGTCTGGGCCCACGGGAAGCCCCGCCGTCCGCGACAGCGCCCAGATCCCGATGGTCACCGCGCTCACGATGACCCCGGCCAGCACCACGACCGTGTTCGGCTTGGCCAGGATCGCTCCTCCCCACACGACCTGGAACAGGCCGAGGCCGAGAAAGAACGCGCCGAACAACGTGGATTCCTGGAGGTGTTGGGGGGTCACGATGAAGTGGATGACCGCAGCGCCGAAGGAGGCCAGAGCCAGGGTCACCCGGATCGGGGTTCCGTTCATGAGCCTCTCCTTGGGGTCCGGGGCTTGCAGAGGGTACGCGCGGCCCGTGGAAGACGATTCCCCCCCGGTCAGATCCTCACGCTTGCCTGGAGGCGGAATCCCTGCCGATCGTCCCGACGGGCAGCCGCGGTAACGTCTCGTCGCGATGGACTGGTCGGGATTCGCCGCGGCCGCGCCAGACCTCGCCGACATGGCCCGGCGACGGTTCGCCGAGAACCGGCTGGGGCTGATCGGCACCCTGCGGGCGGACGGGTCCCCTCGCATCAGCCCGATCGAGGTCTTCTTCTCGGACGGGCAGCTGATGCTCGGGATGATGTGGCGGTCGAGGAAGGCGCTGGACCTGTTGCGGGACCCCCGGGTCGTGGTCCACACGGCGGCGTGCGATCCGGATGGGGTCGAAGGCGACCTCAAGGTCTACGGCCGGGCCGTGGACGTCCCGGACGCGGGAGCCCGGACCCGGTATGGGGACGTCCTCGAGGAGCGGATCAAGTGGCGGCCCTCCGAGCCCTTCCATCTGTTCGCCCTGGACGTCGAGAGCGCCGGCTATATCCGGTTCGGGAAGGATCCGCTGGCCATGCGGTGGAATCCATCGGAGGGTTTCGCGCGGATCAGGCACCCGGACCAATGAGCCCGCCGGCGTCCGGTGCCGACTCCCGGCAGCTCCTTCGCCAGGCCGAGGAGGCTGCCGCGTTAGGAGGGCGGATCGTGGCGTCGCGGTTCGGCCGCCCCGGTGCCCACGTCGAGGCGAAGGGCCGAACGGGGGACTGGGTCAGTACGGTCGATCGGGAGAGCGAGGCTGCGATCCGAGACTTCCTCCAACACGCCACCCCGGACATCTCCGTGCTGGCCGAGGAGGGAGGGGGCCGGCGGGGCGAGGCGTACTGGGCCGTGGATCCGCTCGACGGCACGACCAACTTCCTGTTGGGCTTCCCGGTCGTGGCCGTGTCGGTCGCCCTGGTCCAGGACGAACAGCCGTCCGTCGCGGCGGTCCGGGCCCCTCTCCTCGGCCTCTCCTTCTCAGCGGCGCGGGGCCGTGGAGCCTGGTGCGATGGAGACCGGATGCGAGTGAGCGAGAGGCCCGTGGCCCGTGCCATCGTGGCCACGGCCCTCCCGTTCCGGGACCGCTCGATCCTTCCCCGGTATCTGCCGGTGCTGGAGGCCGTCTTCGACCGCGTGGAGGACATCCGGCGGCCCGGAGCGGCCGCGCTGGATCTCGCCTGGGTCGCCGCCGGGGTGTTCGACGGCTACTTCGAGCTGAACCTGTCCGTGTGGGACGTCGCGGCCGGTGCGCTGCTGGTGCAGGAGGCTGGTGGCGCCGTCACGGACTGGGATGGAGGTTCGAACTACCTGTCCGGAAACGTAATGGCCGGCTCCCCGGCGACCCACGCCGTGCTGTTGGCGGCCGCGGCGAACGTCGCTACGGACGCCCCGCGCCGGTGAACACATCCCACCAGTAACGGCTGATCGACTCGAGCGTCACCGAACCGCCCGGGTGGGTCGCATGGATCATGGCTCCGTGGCCGATGTACATGGCCACGTGTGAGATCGGGTGGTAGAAGAACAGGAGATCCCCCGGTCGCAGGTCCGCCCGGGAGACGTGCGCCACCGTGTCGTACTGGGCCGCGGATGAGTGGGGCAGGGAGACGCCGGCCTGGGCCCACGACCACATGGTGAGCCCGGAGCAGTCGAATCCCTCCTCGGGGCTGGCCCCGCCCCACTTGTACCGAACGCCGATCACCGAGTGCGCGGCCTTCACCGCGACGGCCGCCCCGGAGGCCGGGGGGGGAGACGGGGGCGGAGGTGGTGGTGACGGCGGCGGCCCCCCGCCACCGCCGGGGTCCCTGTCCTGGCTCGGCTGCGAGAGGATCTTCGCCACGGCCGGCTTCGACAGCTCCTTCTGGAGCCTGGCGACGAGCGCTTGCTGGGCGGCGATGGCGCTCTCGATCTGAGAGCGGTTCGCCGATAGGACCCGTAGCGCGGCGATGCGATCGTTCACGGCCATCCGGAGCTGGGCCGACGCGCGGGCAGCCGCCTCCCGAGCCGCTTCTGCCTGGATGGCGGCGTCGACGTCGCTCTGGGCCACGCTGTTCAGGAACTCGAGGCTGTCGCTGAAGTCCGTCAGCGTGGTGGCGCCCAGGATCACGTCGATGCCGGACCCGGCGCCCTCGTAGGCAAGCCGTGCCCGTTCCCCGAGCGTCTCATTGGCCCGCTGGGCGGTCGCGTGGGCCCGGTCGGCCGCGACCCGGGCGTCGGCGAGCCGTCCTTCGACCTGGTGGAGCTTGATCCGGGCCTGATCGAAGTTCTCCACGAGGACGTCCAGGCGATGGTTCAGCCCGGCGAGCTTCGCCCTGGCGTCCTGGAGGTCCTGCTGGGTGGGCCGGGCCGAGGAGACCGCGACGTTGCCGAGGAGGAAGGCGCTGGCGAGGAGCGCGGCCATCATCAGCCGCGCTGCTGGCGGGCGCCGGATCGCTCTCGTCCCTCGCATAACAAACGGGCTGCCGTGGCAGCCCATCCGGAGACTATGTGGGGACCGGGCCCGTGTCAAACGCCCGATCATGTCTTTGCCTGTGTACGCTGCGACACGGCGATGGCGAAGAAGCGGATCCTGTTCATCGACAACCGGCCCGAGCACGTCCGGCAGCCCGTCCTGCGGCTCCAGCTGGCGGGGTATCGCGTGGACGAAGCCCCGAGTGGTGAGGCGGGGCTCAAGGCGCTGGGGTCGCGCCGGTACGACCTCCTGATCCTGGACTCGGAGCTTCCCAACGAGGACGGGTGGGACGTGCTCAAAGCTGTCCGAAAGGATCCGGAGCAGAAGCACCTGAAGGTTGTCGTGCTGATGGCTCCGAAGGGGGAGACGGCCCAGCTCGTCCTGGTCCCGGTGGACGCCGAGCTGCGCCGGCCGTTCACGCTTCGGGAGCTCATCGGGGCCGTGGAACGGGTGATCGGCCAAGCCTGATCGGGCCTGATCGCGCCTGTCCGGGTGGCTGCTCGGTTCTCGCTCAGGGGCCGACGGCCGGATCGCCCCCGAGGCCACTCCCCTGCTCGCTCCCGCGCATCGGGAGACGGCGTTCCGGCCCCGTGTAGGCCTTCAGCGACCGACCCCACACGAAGTGGTCGTAGTACCAGCCGCTGGCCACCCAGGCGAGCTGTGGCCCTCCGCCGGTGGAGTGTGACATCCAGCCGTTGCCCAGGAAGATCCCCACATGGTCGACGTCCGCCGCGGTGTGCCCCCCGTTCGACGCGAAGAACATGAGATTGCCGGGCAGCAGGTTGGCGAAGGACACGTGGGTGGCGGCCGCTGCCGCCATGTCACGGCTGACGCGCTCGCCCACGTGCCAGCCGACGTAACTCGGGTGGAACTGCGCGGCGTTGTAGTTCGACTCGTTTCTCTTGAGCGTCCACCACACCCACCCCGAGCAATCCATGCCCCCCTGCGGTTGGTAACCGCAGCAGTAACCCGGCGGGCTCTTCACCTTCCACTCACCGGCCCAGATGTACGGGTACCCCTCCTGGTTGATCATGTACTGGGTGAAGGCCTGCACGACGGGCGTGACCACTGGGAGCGTGACGTCGTCGAAGATGGACGCCCCGTCGATCTTCCACTGCGGCAGCGTCAGGGCCTTCCAGATCGAATAGGCGATCTCGTCCCGAGGGACGTACGAGGTCTTCTGCAGATCCTTCGTCTCGTCGGTGTGGTTGTAATGCAGCCCCAGCCACCTGGCCAGCTGCATCTCGGCGAACTTCTCAGGGATCGAGTACTTGGTCCCGTCTTCCTGGTGGATGTTGGAGAGACCGGCGATCGGATCCCACAGGCCCATGGCCCGGACCAGAACGCGGTCGAAGGTGCTGGACATGATCTGGTCGTCCGGCCCGAACCGGCCGTCGCCGTACCGGGCGATCCATGAGAGCTTCACGGCGACGTTGGCGAACGGATAGAACGGGTCGCCGTCGAGGAGGTCGGGGAAGTGGATGGTGGGGTCGACCGGTTCCTCCGGGGCGTAGATCTTCACCAGGGTTCGCACGACGAGCTTGCGACGCTCGTTGGTCCGGGGCTGGAAAACCGTGGGGCCGTAATCCTGCATCCACAAGTTGTCCGTTGCCATGTACTTGATCGCCGTGTAGTCCCAGTAATTGGTTGGGACATCGTCGAAAGCGAATGCTGCGCGGGCCGGAATGAGCAATCCGAGGACCAGGGCCGCCGCCAGGGCGAGGCGTAGGGGGAGCGGCCGCATACCACTGGTATCGACCGGGGCCCCGCGAGCCTTGAGCAATACACTCGGACGCGTGCCCGAGCTACCCGAGATGCAGGCGCTGGCCGAGCGGCTCCATGAGCTGCTGGCCGGCGCACGGTTCGAGCGGGTCGAACCTCTGTCGTTCTCGGCCCTCAAGACCGTCTCCCCCGCTCCGGAACTCCTCCCCGGGAAGCGCCTGCTCAGCACCGGCAGGCGCGGGAAGTTCCTTCGCCTGGACGTCGGGGACGACCTTGCCGTGTTGATCCACCTTTCGCAAGGCGGCCGCATCGATCTCCAGCCGCGGTCGGTGACTTCCAAACCAAAGGGGGGCGTCGTGCGGTTCCGATTCGACCGGGACCCTGCGGTGCTGGTGAAGGAGTTCGGCACGGAGCGGAAGGCGGGGTGGTGGATGCTCGGTCCCGGCGACGACGGCCCGCTTGCCAAGCTGGGGCCCGATCCCTTCGCTCCGGAGTTCGCCGAGCTGGTGCGAACCGGATCCGACACCGGCAGGATCCACGCCCTGCTTCGGGATCAGCGAACCGTGGCCGGCATCGGGCGCGGCTACTCGGACGACATCCTGCATCGGGCCGGACTGTCCCCCTACCGGTCGCTGGCCTCGCTCGACGAAGCCGAGCGAGAACGGCTGCTCCATGCAGTCCATTCGGTCTTGACCGAGGCGCTGGAGGCCGAGCGGCGCCGGGTCGGTGGACTCCCTCCCAAGCTGGGGGACCACTTCACGGTCCACGGCAAGTACGGCACGCCTTGCCCGGTGTGCGGATCCGACCTGCGGCGGGTCTCCTATCAGTCCCACGAGGTGACGTACTGCCCACGCTGCCAGACCGGCGGAAAGATCCTGGCGGACCGGAGGCTCTCTCGCCTGATCCGCTAGGATGCGCCGCCATGTTCGTCTGGCACTACCTCGACCAGACCGGGGGCGAGCTCGGGGCATCCGATCCATTCCCCGACCAGGACGCCGCCGAGGGATGGATGGGCGAGGCGTGGCGGGACCTCAGGGACCGGGGGGTGGAGGAGGTCGTGCTGGTCGACGAGCGTCGAAGCCAGCGCGTGTATCGGATGGGGCTGTCGGCGGAGCTGGCGTGACGGGACGGGGCCGGCCGGCGACCTAGAGATACTGGCCGCTCGCCGGCTCCTTCCGGTCCGTGGCGGGGGCGATGGCCTGCACGTCGCGCTCGCGGAGGAGGAGGAACCCCTCCCCGTTCACATCCACTTCGAGGCCCGTCTGCGGGAGGAACAGCACCCAGTCGCCGGTCTTGAGGTTCCTGCTCTCCGGACCGGTCAGGACCACCTCGGACCACACGCACCGCTTGATGTGTGGCGCCGCCGTGGCCGGGATGACCAGGCCCGCCTTGGACCTCCGTTCCGTCTCGTCGGGCATCCGGACGAGGAG
>VAYG01000069.1:0-7558 GCA_005885015.1 Actinomycetota bacterium
CATCTGCGCACAGCATCAGCGGCTATCTCTGGACGAACGTGGACACGGACTGCGCCACCGCGCCGTGCGTCACCAGGGGCAACCAGGTGGGCGCGTGGCAGTCCATCCTGTGGGCCGATGGGTACCTGGCGAAGTGCGGCGCCTCGGGGATCGACGGGGTCTTCGGTTCGATCACGAAATCTGCTACCCGGAGGTGGCAACAGGCCTACCGGCTCACCGCCGATGGGATCGTGGGGCCCCGCACCTGGGGGACTGCGAGGAACAGGCTGAGGTTCTCGGGGGCGGCCATGCAGATGCTCCCCGGAGGCCGGCTGTTGGCCATCCAGTACTGGAACTACGTGGGCAGGTTCCACACCGTCCACTTCCAGTACAGCACGCCGACGTGGGGCTTCCGGTCCCCGGCGAATCTAAAGACGCTGCCGTACTACGCGACGTCGCATCCGGGCATCTTCTTCGCTCGGTGCTGAACAGGGCGTCGGCTCAGCCGACGCCCGCGATCAAGCCGGCCAGCAGCGCGATGCGGGGCGTCACGGTTTCCAGGTCGAGCCATTCGGCAGGAGAGTGATCCGCGCCCCCGATCGGGCCGAGCCCGTCCAGCGTCGGGACGCCCAGCCCGGCCACCGGGTTCGCGTCCGAGGCCCCACCCGTGGCGGCGTCGTCGACCTCGAAGCCGAGATCGGCGGCGATCTTCTTCGCCCTGTCCACCAGCCGCGCGGTGGCCTCGGTCTTCTCCATCGGGGGGAAGCCGGATAGGGCGATGACCTCCGCCTCCGTGTCGGGCACCACCCGGCGCGCCGCCGCCGCCCGCAGGGCCGCTTCCGCCTCCCGGAACGAGGACGCCGCCGGGGCCCGCAGGTCGACGTGGAGCTCGCACCGGTCGGCGACCACGTTGGGTCGGGTCCCACCCTGGATCACCCCGACGTTGACGGTCACGCCGGGCCATCTCCCGTTCAGCTCGTGCAGTGCGATCACCATGTGCGCGGCCTCGATCGTGGCCGAGCGGCCGCGCTCCGGTTCCACGCCGGCATGGGCGGCTCGTCCCCGGATGACGATTCGAAAGTCGGTGACGCCCTTCCGAGCCGAGACGATGTCCCCGTTCTCCCGGGCCCCCTCCAGCACGAAGCATGCGTCCGCCGATCGGGCCTGCTCCAGGATGATCCGCCCGGAGAACGGGCTGCCGATCTCCTCGTCGGGGTTGCAGACATAGGTGATCGTGGGAAGGGCCTCGGCCTCGGCGTCCCGGAGCGCCCCCACCGCGTACAGACCCCCCAGGAGGCCCCCCTTCATGTCCGACACGCCCGGCCCATATGCCGTTGAGCCCTCCACGCGGAACGGGCGCTCCGTCGCGGTCCCATCCGGGAAGACGGTGTCCATGTGGCCGACCAGCAGGACGTTCCGATTCCCGGGCGCCGGAAGCGTGGCCACCAGGACGTCGCCGAGCCGCGGGCGACCGGCCTCGGGACGATGGGCGATCCGCTCGACGGACCACCCCCGGGATTCGAACGAAGCCTGCATGATGTCGGCGACGCGATTGACGCCGTCGGGCAGGTGGCAAGGTAGGCGTCGAAGGCGCCTTCGGCGATCTTCCGGATGGCCTGGAGGTCGGGATGCCGCCCTTCGCCGGCCGGGCTCACTCGCCGGCGGCCTCCTCGGGCCCTCCGTCGCCCCCGCTCGGAGCGGGGGCTCCGGTCGGTCCCTTGAGGATCCTGAGCACGGCCTCCATCTCGCTGTCGGCGGGGGCGGCGGTGGCCCCGCGTCCCCGGGCCGCGGTGAGGACGGTGCGAAGGTTCACCTCGGCCATCTCGAGCTTCGTCTCCAGCTCCTTGACACGCTCGAAGAGCCGGGAGGCCCGTTGCTCCGCGTCGACCCGGGCCGCCTTGTTCTCCTTCACCTCGCGGCGGAGGTGGTCCGCGGCGGCGACAGCTTCGGCAGCTTCCCGGCCGAGCTCGATCACCCGTTCGAGAACCGTCCGGCCGAGGTCGGCGTACGTGGCCCGGCGGTCGCCCCCCGTGGCCTCGGGGCGAGCGGATCCCTTTCGCCTGGCCTTCCGTCGACGGGGTGCCCGGGGGACCGACTCGGGCTCTCCCGGATCGAGGGGCCGGGCATCGAGCAACCGGTACTGGCCGTCCTCCACTTCCAGTCGCCTTCGCGCGGCAAGCGCCCGGACCGCCCGGGCTACAGCTAGTGGATTGGGAAGCCCTGCCTGCTTCCCAATCTCAGCAGGCGGGTGGTTGAGAACCTCACCTGGCTGCGTAGATTCGGCAGCCACGCGCAGGAATGCGTTAGCAGCTTGAAGGCTCTGTTCGTTCAAGTCGTCCCCGTTCGACGCCGGAATACTGACAGGCGGGCGATCAATGCGTCAAGGGACCTCGCCCCCCCGGCCCGGCCTCCTGACTTGCCCGGTCACCCGGGGCCGAACGACGCGCGGGCCCGTTCGTAGTCCTCCTGCGTATCGATGTCCTCGGGCGGGTCGCCCCCCACCTCCACCACCAGGTGCCACTCGGGGTGGTCGGCCAGCACGCTCCGGGCCCCCTCGTCCGCCTCGACCCGGTCCAGGACCGGCCAGATCGACCGCTCGATCAGGGTGGGGTGGGCTGCCCGGCCCCCATAGGAGGCCTGGACCACCGGCCCCAGGCCGCCGAGCCAGGCCCGGACGATCGCCTCGATGGCCGCGTTCCGAACGCCGGGCTGGTCACCCAGCAGGATCACGGCAGCGGCCGACTCCGGATGGGCCGCTCGGAGGCCCGCCCGCAGCGACGTGGCCTGTCCGGCGGCGAAGTCGGCGTTGAGGACGTACCGGGCCCGCGCGGGGGCCTTCATCGCGCCCCGGATCTCCTCCGCCGCGTGGCCGACCACCACGACGATCTCGTCGAGGGGGGCGCGGGTGGCGGCGTCCAGGACATGCTGGAGCACAGGTTTTCCTCCCAAGGAGAGCAACTGCTTGGGGTGGCCGAGCCGCGACGACGTCCCCGCTGCCAGGACGATGCCGGAGATCACCGGGAGTGGCCGGTGGGCCGCTCAGCCGCGCTTCGCGGCGACGGGGTCATGCGCCGGCCCGGCCCGATCGTGGATCGGCCCTCCTCGATCCCTGAGGAACCCTCCCCGCCTTCCTTTGGCCACAGCCAGGACCTCGCCGACGATGGCCCAGGCCACCTCCTCGGGGCCGTCCCCGCCGAGGTCGAGGCCGGCGGGGCCGTGGACCACCTCGAGGTCCCTGGGATCGGGGTCATATCCCTCGCGTCTGAGCTCTGCCAGCAGTCGCTCGAGCCGGGCGGCGGGCCCGAGCATGCCGATGTAGGGGGCAGGGCTCCCCAGGAACGAGCGGAGATAGTCCTTGTCCCGGAGGAAGTTGTGGCTCATGACCACGACGTACGTGCGTTCGTCCACCCCGGCTCTCCGGGCGGCGTCGCCGGGTTCGGCCTTGACGAAACGGTCGGCATCCGGGAAGCGTCGAGGCTTGAGGAACTGTTCCCGATCGTCGACCACCTCCACCTTCCAGCCCAGTCCCGAGGCGAATCGGACGAGTGGGACTGCGTCGTGTCCCGCTCCACAGACGATCAGCCGAAGCGGCGGGACCAAGACCTCGAAGAAGGCGCGGATCTCCTCGCCGAGCGGCAGCGTGCCCGACCTTCCATCCTCCAACGCGCGCAGGCCCTCGCTTCGGGCCTGGCGGTCGATCGAGGGATCGCCCAGCGATCCGTCCACCGTTCCGTCGGCGTGCACGATCAGTCGTGCCCCGAGCCGCACTCCACCGTCCTCCGACAACTGCACCACCGTGACCGCGACCAGCGCCTGCTGCTGGTCCACAGCTCGGCGAATCGTCCCGGCGGCATGAACCGCGCCGTCCGCCGGCTCCACGAAGACGTCGATCACACCGTTGCAGCCGAGGCCCCATCCCCAGACCACCTCGTCGTCCGCGGTGAGGTCGAAATGGATCAGGCGGGCCCGACCCTCCGCCATCACCTCCGCGGCGGCGGCGCGGACGTCGCCCTCCAGGCACCCGCCGCTGATCGTTCCGACGGGCCTTCCGTGTTCCGGGACGAGCAGCCGTGCCCCTTCCCTGCGGTAGGTCGAACCGGACACCCCGACGATGGTGGCCAGCGCCATACGCTCGCCGCGAGCGGCGCCCTCTTCCACCGCGCGGAGGACCTCCTGCAGCTCGCTCACGGCACGAACTAGGGTACTCGCTATGTCCTCTCCCGAGCCCACAGGCATCGTGGAGCTTCGCGTGTTGGACGGGCCGAACATCTACTTCACCCGGCCCGCAGTGAAGTTGACGCTGTCGGTCCCACAGTGGCTCGAGGGGTCCGAAGATGAGGCCGCTTCCGCGGCCGCGCGGGCGGGGATGTCCGGAAGCGAACTGGAGTCGGCCGCGGGTCGGCTCCGCCCGGGCCTGCCGGGCACCGAACACCGACGCCGGTTCGTGTCCAGGCTCGCTGCCCACGTGGCCAGGTCAGTGGCCCACGCCGCGGGGACGAACCTTGCCGTGCGGTCTCGACCGGGTCCGGAGAGAGATCAGGTGGTCGTGGCATATCCGTGGCGGAGGCGAGGAGCCGCGGAAGCGCTCGGCCGAGAGCTCGCGAGGACCTTCGCCGATCTGCTATCGACCCGCGTTCCCTTCGATGCCCTGGTGCACGGTGCCGCCGGACGGCTGAGCGCCGTGGACCCGGGCTCCGCTCCGGTCGTTCCCGAGCCGGCCATCCCCGTCATCGCGGTGACCGGCACCAACGGAAAGACCACGACCGTTCGAGCCCTGGCCCATCTGGCCCGGACCGCCGGTCTCCGGGTGGCCTATTCCTCCACCGACGGGGTCTACGTCGACGACCGCCTCGTGGAGGAGGGCGACTACTCCGGGTTCGGCGGGGCCGGGAAGGCGATGGCCCAGCCGGGCGTGCAACTCGCGGTGTTGGAGACGGCCCGAGGCGGGATCCTTCTGCGAGGCATCGGGACGATGCACAACGACGTGGCGGTGGTGACCAACGTCTCCGCCGACCACCTCGGGCTCCACGGGATCAACACCCTCGACCAGCTCGCCGAGGTGAAGGCCGCGGTCACCAAGATCACCCGTCCGAGGGGCTGGGACGTCCTGAACGCCGACGACCCTCGGGTGCTGGCCATGCGACGGACCATCCGGGGCCAGCCGTGGCTGTTCTCGATCGACCCGGATCACCCGGCGATCCGAACCGCCCTGGCCGAGGGCGGCCGGGCCACCACGATCATCGACGGCCGGCTGACCTACCTCACCTCGGGGATGCGGCCGCATGCCCTCCTCCCCGTCGAGGACATCCCCTTGACGCTGGCCGGCGTCTCTACGGAGCACACCCAGAACGCGATGGCCGTGGCTTCCGCGGCGCTGGGGATCGGGTTGCCGGAGCAGGCCGTGGTCGAGGGGCTGGCGGAGTTCGTCCTGGACCCGGAGACCAATCCGGGCCGGGCCAATCTCTTCGAGCTGGACGGCCGCATCGTCGTCGCCGACTACGCACACAACGAGGCTGGCCTGGTCGGCCTGGTGGAGATTTGCCGGGGACTGCGGCCGCCCGGCGGCAAGATCTGGCTCGGCTTCTGTACCGCCGGGGACCGGAGCAACGAGATCCTCCACGCAATGGGGTACACGGCCGCGCGCGGCGCCGACCATGTGGCCATCGGCGAGCTTCTCCACTACCTGCGAGGCAGGGACCGCAGCGATCTGGTGGAGCGGCTGCGGGCCGGCGCGGTCGACGGAGGCGCGACGGAGGTGCCTGTGTTCATCGACGAGATGCACGCGCTCCGTTGGATGCTCGAGCGGTCGAAGCCGGGCGACCTCGTGGCAGTGACGGCCCTGATCCAGCGTTCCGAGATCTTTGCCCTCATGCAGGAACTGGGAGGCGAGCGTGTCGGTCCGCGGCGCGTCCGCGAGCTGGCCCGCCAGGCCCGCCAGGCTCGCTGACGGCGAGTCCGGCTTCGTTCGAGCCGTCGCTCCGGGGAACGTGCACCGGATGCCTCCCGTCCAAGGAACCAATCGAGCATACGGAGGAGGGGCCCATGAGCGCGAGGAGTATGGTGGCGGTGATCGGCCTGGTGGTCGTGGCCGGACTGACCGGGGCCGCCTGCGGCGGCGGCGGCGCGATGAAGGGCACGGCCGCGGTGCCGCGCGCGGCACCCGCCGAGCCCGGCGGCGGCCTCGACCTGGGCCCAATCGCGGGGCCGACCCTCGCCCCGCAACCGGCCGACATCGCGGGCGGAGGAACCTTCCAGCTCCCCACGCTCGGCCCGCGGATCATCAAGACGGCGTCGGTCACACTCGACGTCAAGGACGGGACGTTCGAGCAGCGAGCCCAGGACGTCACCCTCGTGGCCAGCCGGCACGGCGGCTTCGTCTCGTCGTCGCGAACCTCTGGGAGCAAGTTCCTCTCCGGCACGTTCGTCTTGCGGATCCCGGCGACCCAGTTCGAGGTGGCCCTGGGCGAGCTGAAGGCACTCGGCAAGGTCAAGGGAGAGCAGATCAGCGGCGAGGACGTCACGGCCCAATTCGTCGATCTGCAGGCTCGCCTCCGAAACTGGGAGGCGCAGGAGAGCGTCCTGCTCAAGCTCATGGCGAAGTCGACGTCGATCGAGGAGAGCCTCAAGGTCCAGCGGGCCCTCCAGGACGTCCAGCTGGCCATCGAGGAGATCCGCGGGCAGCTTCGCGTGCTGACCGACCAGACCGACATGTCCACGATCACCCTGTCGATGAGTGAGGCCGTTCCGGTCCCCGGTCACACGAGGGCCAACGCGTTCGTCCGAGCGTGGCGGGCTGCCGTTCACGGCACCGTGGCGGTCGTGACGGCCGTGGTCGTCGGATTCGGCTACCTGGTGCCGGTCCTGGTCATCGCCATCCTCGCGGCGCTGGGATTGTGGGTGTTCCGGCGGGCCAAGTCGCGGCCGGGGGCCCTCCCCGCGCCTTGAGCCCTCCGGTCAAGCCGGCTGGGTGAGAGGGAGGCTGAAGGTGAACCGGCATCCCCCGTCCTGGTTGCAGACGGTGATCTGCCCATGGTGTGCCTCGGCGATCCCCCGGGCGATGGCCAGCCCCAGTCCCGCTCCTCCGTTCCCCGCCGGCGTCCTCGCTATCTCGCCGCGAAAGGCTGGGTCGAACACCCTCGCCAGGTCGGCTCGTGGGATACCGCCACACTGGTCCGACACCGACACGTACGCGTCGCGCTCCTGGATACCGGTCTCCACCCAGACCGTTCCCCGACTGGGCGTGTGGCGGATGGCGTTGTCGATGAGATTGAAGATGACCCGGGCGACCTCGGAAGGATCGAGGTCGATCTCGGGCGCGCTCTCCGGCCGGCCCTTGACCGTGACCCCTTTGGCCTCAGCCGAGGCCCTGGCCGTGGCCACGGCGTCGGAGACGAGGTCGCCCAGCGACGTCCGTTCCATGCGCAATCGCAGGGCACCTGCGTGGATCACGGACAGCTCGAAGAGCTCGTCGACGAGGTGGGCGATCCGCTCGGCCTCGATGCGAAGCGTTCGGTAGTAGCGCTGCCGGGTCGCCTGATCCGATGCCAGGCCGTCCTCCAGCGCCTCCGCGATCGCCCGC
>VAYG01000069.1:7581-14525 GCA_005885015.1 Actinomycetota bacterium
GAGGCGTCGAGGGCACGTTCCCGTTCTCGGGCTTCCGTCAGCCGGCGAGAGGTTCGTTCCAGCTCCTCGGCCAGGGCGGCGAACTCGGCGCTGCCCCCCGGTGGGTCGATGGGGGCATCGCCTGGGGAGAGGCTGATATTTCGGGTGGCGGCCTCGAGCGCTACCTTCGCCCTGTTGACCCGGAGGCCGAGCAGGAACGCGATCAGTGTCCCCACGGTCCCGGCGGCCAGCAGGATGACCAGAAGCGCGTCGAGGTCGTGCTTGCCCAGGAACATCTCCTCGGCGGCCACGGTGGCTCCCACCCCCACCGCGCCGACCGAGACCAGGGCGACCACGGCCACCTGGATCCCCACGGGACGCCTGCGGAGTGCGAACAACAGGACGGTCCCGATCGCGCCGGCCACGACGGCGGACCCGGCGGCCACGCCAACCAGCCGGGCCGCCTCACCGAGCCGCATCTGGAGCGCGATGGCAACGGCGGTGGTCGACGCCGCCCCCACCATGGCGATCAACACGGCGGTTCGGGCTCTCATGGTTCGAATCGGTAGCCCACGCCCCACACGGTTTGGATGTGCACGGGCGTCGACGGGTCCGCCTCGACCTTTTCGCGTAGCCGGCGAACGTGCACGGTGACCGTGGACGTGTCCCCGAACGTGTATCCCCACACGTGCTCCAGGAGGTCCTCTCGCCGGAACACGCGGCGTGGGTGGAGCATCAGGAAGACCAGCAGGTCGAATTCGCGGACCGTGAGCGATACGGGGCGGGCACCCAGGTGGGCTGTTCTCGCAGAGAGGTCCACCGTGACGTCGCCTGCGGTGATCACTCTCGCCCCGTTGCCCTGCGGCACCTCGGTTCGCCGCAGCACGGACCTCACCCGGGCGGTCAGCTCCCGCGGCGAGAACGGCTTGCTGACGTAGTCGTCGGCCCCGAGCTCCAGTCCAAGCACGCGGTCCTCCTCGGAGCCCCGAGCCGTCAGCATGACCACCGGCGTTGGGGCGAACGAGCGCAGCCGCCGAAACACCTCCAGGCCGTCCAGGCCGGGCAGCATGAGGTCGAGGATCATGGCGTCGGGCGGCCGGGCCCGCGCCCGGTCGAGCGCCGCGTGCCCGTTCGTCACGGTCTCCACGTCGAAGCCTTCCCGCTCCAGATAACGGGCGACCACCTCCGAGACCGTGGGGTCGTCTTCGACCACCAGGATGTGCTGAGGTCGGTCCACGGATCCCATGATGACGACTTCGCGACCCATCGTTGCGGCAAGCGTACGAGGCCGTGAGGGGGCCGGCCCGACGACGGCGTGGCCGTAAGACTCTCGTAAGGCTCGAGTGCTAGCCGAACGCTCGTCGCCAGCGATCTGGGACGGCGCCGGCCAGCTCCACGTCGGGTGCGTTCACCATGACTGCCAGGCTGCGCACCGCCTCGGCAATCCGCCACCCCGCTTCGAGGGCCATCGGCGCGTCCGGCTCCGCGTGGATTCCCGCGACGACCAGTCGTCCACGCCGCCGGTCGGTAGCCGCGTCCACCCGGCCGACGAATCGGTCCCCGTCCAGGATGGGCAGGACGTAGGGGCCGTACCTCCGCTTGGCCTTCGGCACGTAGATCTCCAGTCGGTAGCGAAAACCGTATAGCTGCTCCACCCGAGCGCGGTCGTTGATGAGGTTGTCGAAGGGGGACAGCAAGGTGGTTGGGGGTTCCCATTCACCGGCCTCGAGTCGCTCGACCATCGGCAGGTCCATCGCGTGGACGTACCAGGGCCCCGGCCACGCGACTTCCCCGTCGGACACCTGGACGGCCTCGATCAGTCCCTCCCGCTGGAGGCCTTTCAGGACGCTCGGCAACCCCGGGTAGCGGCCGACGGTGAAATGGCGGTCGATGTGGCGCTGGGTGCCGATCCCCAGCGCGCGGAGGGATCGCTGCGCCGCCAGGCGGACGACCTGTCGTTCCGGGAGTCGCTGGCGAGGGGTCCATTCCGGGAGCCACTTCGCGGCGAGGTCCCACCATCGCTCGATCCCGGAACGCCCTGCGACCAGGACCTTTCCCTGGAACCACAGGTAGTGGAGCATCTGGCTCACGTTCCGGTCGTTCGTCCAGCCGCTGGAACGCCATCCGGCGACCGATCGGTCCTCGAGGTCGCGCATCCGGAGGGGACCGCGTCGCCTCAATGCGGACAGGACGTGCCGGCGGAGTCCCTCGTTCTGCTTCATCCAGACGGCCGCCCTGCGGCCGTAGATCGTTCGTCCACTCGGGTAGGTCCGCATGAACAGCTGGTGGATCGGAAAGTCCTCGGTGGGCACGATCGAGGCCGCGTGGGCCCAGTAATCGAAGAGCCTGCGCTCGTCCCAGCGCAGCGCTTCGAGTTCGGGGACGGGGAACGGACCCAACCGGCTCCACAGGACGATCTCGTGGCTTCGGGCCACCACGCTCACCGGATCGACCTGGAGGCAGCCGAGATCGCGGACCACCTCCATGATGCCCGATCGGTCCGGGGTGGGCCTGGGTCCGGCCAGTCGCTGCCGGACGATGGCCAGCCGGCGCGCGGTTCGGGGCGTGATCGACTTCAGGGCCCTGGCCACGGGCCCAGCATGGTACTGAATCGGCGAAGGAGGACGCCCCTGGGGCGTCCTCCTTCGCATTCGGTCGTGTCGCTAGGGCTGAACGGGGCAGCGGAAGTCCGCGTCCGGCGTCCTCACCACCGTGACGTCGCCGGCAGCTTCCGCAGCGAAGACCGCCTCGTCAGAGGTCAACACGTAGGGGCTGACGCCTTCCTTGAACGTCACGACGTTCACCGCCCAAGCCCCGCCGTGGTAGGGACCGTCGCCGGGTGCGACCCCGGCGATGCCGAGCTGGCCATCCACCCCGTTGGTCACCGAGTAGAAGGGGTCGCTGCCTTGGTGCGGGATCCGCGCCGGGTTCACGACGGTACGGACGATGTTCCCGTCGTGGAACAGCTGCCCCTTACCGGTGGTGGCCGAGGCCGATCCCGTCGAGCCGACCAGCATCACTCCGGCGATCAGCGCTGCCACTGCGAGTGACCGCATCCGGATCACCTCCTTGGGGGCCCGTGGGGCCCACTCGTTCAGAGGCTACGGGCCGGGCCTTACCGGAGCCTTACGAGGGGATTGCGAAACGATGAAGGCGCGCCGGCAGGGACTGATGAGGCCTAGAGACCGACACCGAACTCGATGAGGTCGGGATCACCGCCCGCGGGCTCGATCTGGCCGTTCCCGGGAGGTCCCTGGAGCATCAAGGGGGTCGCTTGCAGCTTGCGGGCTTCGAGCTCCTTCCACACCTCGGTGGCGTAGTCCACGCACAGGACGACCACATCTCCCGGCCTGGCCCGGGACAGCGCCTTCCGGGCCGCCGCCATCTCATCGAGCACGATCTCCACCGACCCCACTCGATGACCCGATCGAGCTGCCTCCTGCACCCCCTCCAGGATGTGCTGGGCCGCTTCGCCCCGCTTGCGGCCCCGGGGGTTTCGGTCCTCCCGGATGATGATGTCGTCGAAGTACCGGGCGGCGACCTTGCCCAGCTCGCGCATGTCGTCGTCCCGCCGGTCCCCCGGCGTGGCGATGACGGCCATCTTCAAGTTCGCCTGCCAGGAGGCCGCCCCGGGCGGAACCCAGGAGGGGACGGACGAGGACATGCGTTCGACGAAGTCGCCGACGGTCTCCAGCCCGTGGGCGTTGTGGGCGTAGTCGATGAGGACCTTCACCCCGTCCAGGTCGAACAGGTTGAGGCGGCCGGGGGCCTGGTAGATGGAGGTGTTGAACGACCGCAGTCCGGCCCTGATGTCGTGAAGATGCGCCCCCGCGGCGTGCGCCGCGGCGGCGGCGGCCAGCGCGTTGGCCACCATCATGCGGGCGCGTCCTTCGAACGTGGCCGGCAGTTGGTGGACCCACCCGATGGGCATGGTCCTCCGGCCCTCCCGGATGACCATCATCTCTCCCCGCGGTTGACCCTGGATGACGACCGCTTTCCCTCCGCGCCGGACCCACCGCTGCACCAGATCGTTGTCCTCCCGCATCGAGAAGAAGATGACCGACCCCGAGCAGTGCTTGCGCATGTCGGCGACCAGCTCGTCGTCGGCGTTCAGGACGGCGTAGCCGTTCCGGGGAACCGCCTCGACCACCACCCGCTTGACGGCCGCGAGCTGCTTGATCGAGTGCACCTCCTTCAGCCCCAGGTGGTCCCCGGTGACGTTGGTGACCACGGCGACGTCGTTGCGGTCGTACCCGAGACCCTCCCGGAGGATCCCGCCACGGGCGACCTCGAACACGGCCAGGTCCACCCGGGGGTTCTGGAGCACCATCTGGGCGGATTTCGGGCCACTGGCGTCGGCCCGCTTGACGAGCCGCTCGTCGATGTAGATGCCGTCGGTCGAGGTCATCCCGACCTTGTGTCCCATCCCCTTGAGGATGTGGGCGATCATGCGAACCGTCGTCGTCTTTCCGTTCGACCCCGTCACCGACACGAAGGGGATGCGGGAGGGAGAGCCGGGCGGGAACAGCGCGTCGATGACGGGCTTGGCCACGTATTGCGCGTCGCCCTCGGTGGGGTGCGTGTGCATCCGAAAGACCGGCGCCGCGTTCACCTCCACGATCGCACCGCCTGTCTCCCGGACGGGCTTGGAAATATCCGGTGTAAGGAAATCGATGCCCGCCACGTCCAGGCCGATCACCCGGGCGGCCTCCTCGGCGATCTCCACGTTCTCCTCGTGGGCCTCCCACGTCCGGTCGATGGAGATGCCGCCGGTGGACATGTTTCCGGTGGCAACCAGCTTCACGAAGGCGTCTTTCGGCGGGACGTCGTCCAGCTCGAACCCCTGCTTCCGGACGAGCTCAACCGCGGTTTCGTCCACCTTGATCTTCGTCAGGACCTTCTCGTGCCCGATCCCTCGACGGGGGTCCGCGTTCGTGACCTCGATGAGCTCCCGCACGGTGTGCTCGCCGTCGCCGACGACGTGAGCGGGGACGCGCTGGGCCACCGCAACCATGTGCCCTCCTACGACCAGCACCCGGAAGTCGCTGCCGGTGACGTAGCTCTCCACGACGACCAGCGGACGGTGCGCCTCGGCCAGTGACTTGCGGTAGCCGCCTCGGACCGCCTGCTCGTCCCGCAGGTCGAGCATCACCCCTCGCCCGTGGTTCCCGTCGATCGGCTTGGTGACGACGGGGAAGCCGATCCGGCCCGCGGCGGCGATGGCCTCCTCTTCGGAGCGAACGATCTCCGACCGCGGCACCGGCAGCCCCGCCGCGGCCAGGAGCTGGGTGGTGAGCTTCTTGTCGCCGGCGACGTCGACGGCCAGCGCGCCGGTCATCGACGTCATCGTGGCCCGGATCCGTTTCTGGTACTTCCCCTGCCCCAGCTGGACGAGGGACTGCTCGTTCAGCCGGATCCACGGGATGTCCCTGCCCGTCGCTTCGTCGATCAAGGCCTGCGTGGAGGGCCCGAAGGCCCGCCGCTCGGAGAGCCGGATCAGCCCTTCCAGCTCCGCGAGGAAATCGAGGCCTTCCTCCGCCTGCACCAGGTGGTTGACCAGCCTGACGGCGAGCTTTCCCGCGGCCAGCCCGACGCTCTCCTCCCCGTATCCGAAGATCACGTTGTAGTGACCGGGCTGTCCAGCGCTCCTCGTTTTGCCCCTGGGGATGTGGGTGCCCGTCTCGCGCTGGAGCTCCAGCGCCGCGTGCTCTGCCACATGCCCGACCCACGTGCCCTCCCGCAGGCGCTCCACGAATCCGCCGGGGCGACCGAGCGAGCAGGAGTGCTCCTCCAGCCCGGGCAGCAGCTCGAGCAGCGCGTCGTTGAAGCCGGGCAGGGTGTTGGAGGGCCAGTGCTCGAGGGAGCCGAGGTCGACCAGCATGCGGATGCACGGTTCGTAGGACCAGTAGTTTGGGCCGCGGAAGACCTGCGTCTCCAGCGCCTTCAGGTCCGGCCTCGCCTGCGGCTTCACCGACGGCGACTCGGTCTTGGCTCGCTGTCGTTCGGGCCTGGACCCGGTTCGCGAGGGCTGCCGGGCGGGACCCTTGGAGGGCGGTCGCACTGGGGAGGCCATTCGATCGACCCTACTCCGAGGCTTCGGGCAGCTGCTTCTTGGCCTTCTGTCCCTTCCGCTCGACCACGAAGCTGTCGGCTCCCTCGGCGGCGATCTCCCGGGACAGCCGGGCCAGTCGCCGCCTGGCCGTCTCGGCCTCTCGTGGCAGTCGGACCCTGGCCTCCGAGGGATGGGTGATGAGCGAACGGGTGGCCAGGTCGAATCGATAGCCGGAGGGGAGCGAGTGCAGGATGGCTCCCGAGACCATCATCGGCCGGTGCCCCTTCGTCTGGTAGGAGTCCGTCACGACCTGGGATCCGTCGACGATGGTGACCGCCCCGCGGCCGAGCACCTCCAGAGTCTGGTCCGAGTGAACGATCGCGGCGGTGTCTTCGTCCAGCCCCAGGCCGATCATCGATGGGGACTGGGCGACCGCCGACAGCAGCCGGCCCAGGCGCGTGCGTTGTTCGAAGTGCTGATCGACCACGATGTCCTTGAGGATCCCGAGCCCCACCGAGATCTGAGCCATCCGGTGCTTGGGCGTCGCGCCGGAGGCCCCGAAGGCCATCATGTGCGAGCTGACCGCGCTGGCCCCGGCGGACGTTCCAGCGATGACCCCGCCTCGCTCGTGGAGCCGAAGTAAGGCCGCCCCCAGCTCCGTGCCACCGACCACGGCGGCCAGGCGGAGCTGGTTCCCGCCTGTGAGGAACACCCCGGTGGCCTCGTCAACCGTGGCGGCCGCCGAGGCCGAGTTGGCTTCCTCTCGGGTGACGGGCCGGAGCCCGGAAACGATTCCCGCGCCCACATGGGTGAACAGCTCACGGTAGAGGCCGGTGGCCTCCTCTCCCAGGCTCGAGGCCGTGCTGATGACCACGATGCGAGCGTCGCTGCCGCCGGCCAGCTCGATGAATCG
>VAYG01000070.1:0-7395 GCA_005885015.1 Actinomycetota bacterium
CGCCGTCGTGGCGCTCAGGCATCGGGGCGAGCATCCTCGCGTGGAGGCCCGCCTCTCGGCCACGCTCCAGGCAGTGGCCGGGTCCGGTCTGGCCGCTCGGCAGGTCGAGGCTGAGGGGAGCTCGGCGCTGGAGTGGCTGTTCTCTCTGATCTTGAAGGGCGACTTCGTCTCGACCTATCTGGCGATCCTCCGGGGTGTCGATCCCACGCCCGTGCCGGTCCTGACCGGTTTGAAGGAACGCCTGCCCCGATGAGGGCGCCGTCATCGCGTCCCGGTCCCGGGGACACGCTCGCGGCCGAAGCCTCCGCCCGCGTGCGAGAGCGCTCCTCGCTCGAACCCGCGCTCGCCGTGGTCGTCGGGTCCGGGCTCAGGGCAGCGGTGGAGGAGGACCTGGAACCAGAGCGCCACTTCTCCTATGAGACGCTCCCCGGCTTCCCCCGGTCCACCGTCCCCGGGCACGCCGGCCGCCTGGTGATGGGGACCCTGCACGGCGTGCCCGCGGCAGTCTTCTTCGGTCGCTTCCACCTGTACGAAGGCCACGGGATGGGGGCCGTCACGCTGATCCCCCGGCTAGCAGCCGAGCTCCGGGCGGCCACGCTCGTCCTCACCAACGCGGCGGGGGGGCTGGACCCCGCGCTCCGCCGGGGCCAGCTGATGCTCATCGAGGACCACATCAATCTCCTGGGGGCCAATCCGCTGGCCGGGTGGCGGTTCCCCGACGGCACCCCCGCCTTCGTCGACCTGTCCGCCGTGTACGACCGGGAGCTCCGGGCCCACGTCCAGGACGTGGTGGGCGAGGCCGGCGTCGACCTCGGGCGAGGGGTCTACGCGGCGGTGCCGGGGCCCACCTTCGAGACGGCCGCGGAGACCGAATTCCTTCGAAGGATCGGCGCTCATGCCGTGGGCATGTCGACGGTCCCGGAGGCGGTGGCCGGCGTGGCGCTCGGAATGCGTATCCTCGGGGTCTCCTGCATCACGAACGTGGCCGGCGAGCCGGGCGCGCACGAGGACGTGCTGGCGGGAGCGGCCGAGGCGGTGGGAGCCCTTCGGGACGTATTGGGCGGGGTGGTCCCCCGGATGATGGGCGAGACGAGGGAGGGTCGATGGATTGCGACGTGAAGGACCTCGGCCTGGCCGAGAAGGGGCGCGCTCGGATCGAGTGGGCCGATCAGGAGATGCGCGTCCTGGCCCAGATCCGGGGCCGCTTCGAGAAGGAGAAGCCGCTCGCCGGCATCCGCATCGGGGCCTGCCTGCACGTGACCACCGAGACCGCCAACCTGCTTCGGACGCTGGTGGCGGGCGGGGCGGTCGTGGCGGTGTGCGCATCTAATCCGCTCTCCACCCAGGACGATGCCGCGGCGGCCCTGTGCGAAGACGACATCGCGGACGTGTACGCGATCAAGGGTGAGGACAACGAGACTTATTACGGCCACATCAACGCCGTCCTCGATACCAGGCCCCAGATCACCATGGACGATGGGATGGATCTGGTGGCCACGCTGCACAAGGAGCGCCGCGACCAGCTTTCCGATCTGATCGGCGGCACCGAGGAGACCACCACGGGGGTCATCCGGCTCCGGGCCATGCAGACCGGGGGCGTCCTCGCCTATCCCATCGTGGCCGTCAACGACGCCGACACCAAGCATCTCTTCGACAACCGCTTCGGGACGGGGCAGTCCACCATCGACGGGATCGTCCGGGCGACCAACCGGCTCCTGGCCGGCCGGACCCTGGTCGTGTGCGGATACGGCCAATGTGGTCGGGGCGTGGCTTCTCGGGCTCGGGGCATGGGCGCTCGGGTGATCGTGACGGAGGTAGACGCGCTCCGCGCCCTGGAGGCGGTCATGGAGGGGTTCGAAGCGATGCCGATCAGGGAGGCCTGCAGGATCGGTGACGTGTTCGTCACCGTGACCGGCGACACGTCGATCCTCCGCCGCGAGCATTTCGACGCGATGAAGGACGGCGCGGTCCTGGCCAACTCCGGGCATTTCGACGTGGAGATCGACAAGTCTGCCCTGGCGGAGATGGCCACGGACGTGCGGCGGATCCGGGAGTTCGTCGACGAATACAAGCTGCCGGACGGGCGGCGGCTGAACCTGCTGGCTGAAGGGCGGCTGGTGAACCTGGCCGCGGCGGAGGGTCATCCGGCGGCGGTGATGGACATGTCCTTCGCCAACCAGGCCCTGGCCGTGGAATGGATCGTGCAGCAGCGAGGGAAGCTCGAGCCGAAGGTGTATGGCGTACCGGCGGAGATCGATCGGGAGGTGGCCGGGCTGAAGCTGGCCGCGATGGGGATCGACATCGACGAGCTCACCGAGGAACAGGCGGCCTACCTGTCCTCCTGGGAGCACGGCACCTAGGTGCCGGGCCCGGATCGACCGGGGCCCGACCGGGTGGCCGAGTTCAGGGCGGCGGGCCGGACCCTGTTCTCCCTGGCCCTGGTGAAGGGGAGCGAGGGCAACCTCTCCGTGTTCGACGGCCGGACGCTGGTCATCACCCGCTCGGGGGTCTCGCTGGCCGAGATCGAACCGGCGGACTTGGTGGTTGGCGCCCTCGGCGCGGACCTGCCCGGCGCCTCCGTCGATCTGGAGGAGCATCGTCGCCTCTACGGGCGCCGCGGACCGGGCGCCATCGTCCACGCCCATCCCCCCGGGACCGTGCCGGAGGGGGCGGCGGGACCGGGGGCCCACGGCGTCTACGCCTACGCCGACGAGCTGGAGGCGGCGGTGGAGGAGGTCGTGCGCTCGACCCGTCGCGATGTGGGAAGGACGCGCCGGTGAAACCCGTGGAGTGGCGCGACGGCGTCCTCCGCATCCTGGACCAGACCCGGCTGCCGGCCGAGGAGCGGTTCATGGTCCTGCGCACCCCCGAAGATGTAGCCGGAGCGATCCGAGCCATGGCCGTGCGAGGAGCGCCGCTGCTGGGGATCACGGCGGCCTTCGGCCTCGCGCTCGCCGCGAACCGATCGGACGCGCGGAGTGCGAAAGCATGGCTTCGCGACCTCGATCGGGCCGGCCGGCTCCTGGTGGCGAGCCGGCCGACCGCCGTCAACGTCGCCTGGGCCGTGGACAGGGTCCTCGGCGCGGCTCGGAGCGACGACTCCGCTCCGACGCCGGGCTCGGGGCGCGGAACGTGGCGGGTCGACGACGCGCGCCGGGCTGTCGCTCGTGAGGCCCAGGCCATCGCATCGGAGGACGAAACGGCGTGCCTGGCGATCGCGCGGCTGGGGGCGGAGCTGTTGCCAGACCGAGCGAACGTGTTGACGCACTGCAACACCGGCGCGCTGGCAACCGGAGGCGTTGGAACGGCTCAGGGTGTGATCGTCGCGGCGCACCGGTCGGGGAAGAGGATCCACGTCTGGGTCGACGAGACGAGGCCGGTCCTCCAGGGCGCGCGGCTGACCGCCTGGGAGCTGCGGCGGGAGGGCGTGCCGATGACGCTCGTGGCGGACACCGTGGCCGGCTCGCTCATGGCGAAGGGATCGGTCGATGCCGTGATCGTGGGAGCGGACCGCATCGCGGCGAACGGCGACGTGGCCAACAAGGTGGGGACGTACCAGCTGGCCGTCCTGGCCCACCATCACGGCGTTCCTTTCTACGTCGCTGCACCCCTGTCCACCGTCGACTTCACCTGCCCGTCCGGGCTGGACATCGTCGTCGAGGAGCGGGACCCGGAAGAGGTGCTGAGACCATCGGGCATCCCGATCGCTCCACCCGGCACGCCGGTCGCCAATCCCGCCTTCGACGTCACCCCGGCTGGCCTGATCTCGGCCCTCATCACCGACCGAGGGATGGCCCGGCCGCCCGACCGCGCATCGATCCGGCGCCTTCGAAAGGTCCGGCCGGGGGAGGCGGCGGGATCCGGCGGATGGGAGGCGGCATCCTGATGGTCCCGGCGACCGATGCATCGGTGGGCGATGTGCCGATCCGGGTACAGACGCGATTCGAGCGCTTCCCGGCTTCGATCAAAGGCGCGTTCGTCATGGCGGGAGCTGACGGAAATCCGCACGTGGTGCGCATCGAGTCCGCCGACGTGGTCCGGTCTCCCGGCGGGGTGGTCAAGCCCGTCCCCCTTGAGGATCGCCAGCTCGACGTGGCCCCGGCCCGGGATCTGTTCGTGCCGTTCGAGGTGGCGGTGGTGGAGATGGAACCGGGCTGGTACCGCCTGACGACCTCCGTCCGGGTCGACGGCGGGCGCGTGTGGGGGTTCGAGAGCCGCCCGTTCACGATCCCCTGGCCGCGAAACGACGTGCGGCGGGGGACCGTGGTGGTCGGGCGCTCGGTCCTGGCGGGGACCTCGACGTTCCTGGTCGATCGGATCGAGCTCGGGGCCGACGCCTCGATCGTGGTGTGGAGGCCCGACCCGCGGAAGGGAGAGGCGGCCCAAGAGGAGACGGCCGGTGAGGCCATTCTTCTCGCCGACGGCGACCGGCTCGACGCGGTGCCCGGCGGGGCGAGCTCCCGCGCGTTCGCGCCCCGCGTTCCGGGTGAGCGCCGGTCGGTGAGCTATCCGGTTCCAAAGGGAACCACCAAGCTCGAGGTCGTCGTCTACCTGGGCGAGGGATCGCGCTCCGAGCCCCTGCCGGTCTCATTGGCCTAGCGATCGGCGCCCGAGCTACTGGGCATGTCGGTGGTGGTCCATACCCTGCTGAGCGTTGCGCAGGGTTCTCGACGTCTTCTTTCCGCCTCGGTGCGTGGGGTGCGGGCACGGGTCGTGGCCGTTCTGCCGGGACTGCTGGTCGAACATGGCGTTGCTCGACCCGCCGGGTTGCGTCAGATGCGGACGGCCGCTGGAGGTCGCGGTCGAGCGATGCGTGGACTGCCCTCCCGTAGCGGTGACCTGGGCGCGGTCGCCGTTCCTGTACGAGGGGCCGGTGCGGCGGGCCCTCATGCGGATGAAGTTCGCCGGGCTCCGCTCGACGGCTGACGCGTTCGCGCCGTGGTGCGTGTGGGCGCTGGCACGATCGCCCCCGGACCGGCCGCCCCCGGCCGTCACCGGCACACCCGTGGTCCTGACGTGGGTGCCCCTGGCGAGGGGGCGGCGCCGTACCCGTGGATACGATCAGGCCGAAGCCCTGGCCCGGGCGATCGGACGGATCACCCGCTGGCCCGTTCGGCGGCTCCTCGAACGGACCGTGGAGACGGCGGCGCAAGCCCGCCGTCCCGGGCGGGAGCGCCGCCGCGCGCTGCGGGGCGCCTTCGGGATCGTGGCCACTCCCCCCGAGCTCGTCGTGCTGGTCGACGACGTCCTCACCAGTGGGGCGACGGCGGCGTCGTGTGCGGAGGCGCTGCGGGCGGGTGGGGCGCGACGGGTGGGCCTTGTATGCGCGGCTCGCGCGCTCGGAGGGCCCGTACCGGCCCGTTGTTATAATCCGCGCGGGTTCCAGCCTGGGTCTGTGGTTGCCCGAGGGACGTTCTCTCGGTAGTCGATGCCAGCCGCAGGCGAAACGACCCACGTAAGGCGACCCTTGGTCGCTGAGCATGGTGCGGCTTAGATGTAAGCCCTGCCTCGGTCCGGCTCCGGCCGGGCGAGAGAAGGCGCTAAGCCGCCTGAATCAGGCGGCGATCCCCTCTGCAGGCGAGTGTGGGGCCAAAGACCAGGTCAGCCAGGCTGGGACCCCTTCCCCGGGAGCGGACGACCGGAGGAGCGACGAAGGGGGATGGATGGATCTCGTCCTCAAGGGCCGGGGGGTTCGCATCACCGCGCGCGTCCGGGCTAGCGCTGAGCACAAGCTGGCCAAGATCGGCCGCGTCGACCCCCGGGTGACCAGGCTGGAGGTCGAGGTCACCAGGGAGACCAACCCTCGCATCACCGAGAGCCATCGCGTGGAGGTGGCCTGCTCGACGGCCCGCCACGTGTTCCGGGCCAGCGCCGGCGGATCGGACGTCGACTCGGCGCTGGACAAGGTGATCGATCGGCTGGAGAGCCAGCTCGCCAGCTACCGGAGCAAGTTGCGCCGCCGCCGGCAGCCTCCGGCCCTGTAATCGCCGGGGTCCGTGCTCTAGTATCCACCCGACTAGTCCGGAAGGACCACGCCATCTTGCGTGCTCCATCCGGACCGGATGGGGGCAGGGTGGCGAACGACCGCGGCAGGCCGGAGCCCGAGAAGCTGAAGGTGCTGGTCGTCGACGACCATGCCCTGTTCAGGCGGGGCCTCCAGATGGTCCTCCGGCAGGAGGACGACATCGAGGTGGTGGGAGAGGCCGCCGACGGCAACGGGGCGGTGGAGAAGGCCCAGGAGACCATGCCGGACGTGATCCTGATGGACGTCCGGATGCCCCGCCGTTCCGGGATCGAGGCCACCCAGCACATCAAGGACCTCATGCCGCACGTGAAGATCCTGATGCTCACGATCTCGGACGAAGAGGCCGACCTCTACGAGGCCATCAAGGCCGGGGCCTCCGGCTACCTGCTGAAGGAGATCTCGATCGACGACGTGGCCGAAGCCATCCGGTCGGTCTACGCCGGGCAGTCCCGGCTCTCGCCCTCCATGGCGGCCAAGCTCCTCAGCGAGTTCGCCGCCATGTCCAAGCGGGCAGCCGAGGCCCGCCAGCTCCCAGCCCCCCGGCTCACGGACAGGGAGATGGAGGTTCTGCGCCTGGTGGCCCAGGGCATGAACAACCGGGACATCGCCAAGGACCTGTTCATCTCGGAGAACACCGTCAAGAACCACATCCGCAACATCCTGGAGAAGCTCCACCTGCACTCCAGGATGGAGGCGGTCGTCTACGCGGTCCGGGAGAAGCTGCTCGAGATCAAGTGACCCGCCGCTCAGGCGGCCATCAGGACGGCCGACCCTATAATCGAAGTCCGGGTCCCGGCCCTTCGATTCGCGAGGAGTTCCCGCGTGCCAATTCTCGACAAGCTCGGTTCCATCGGCGAAGTCAACTCATTCGAGGCGGAGTTCGAGGACATTCCCACGGCCGATCTCCCCGGCAAGACCGAGGAGCTCCGACGCCGCCTGGCGAACGGGGAGACCATGGAGGACATCCTGCCCGAGGCGTTCGCCCTGGTCCGGGAGTCGGCGAAGCGGACGATCGGGCAGCGCCATTTCGATGTGCAGGTGATGGGGGCGGCTGTCCTCCACCAGGGGAACATCGCCGAGATGAAGACCGGAGAAGGAAAGACCCTGGTGGCCACCATGCCCGCGTACCTCAACGCGCTGGAGGGCACGGGGGTCCACCTGGTCACGGTCAACGACTACCTGGCCAAGCGCGACTCCGAGTGGATGGGCCCGATCTACCGGACGCTCGGGATCAGCGTGGGGCTCATCCAGGCCGCGATGTCCCCGGAGCAGCGACGGCCCGCGTACCGCGCTGACATCACCTTCGGCACGAACAACGAGTTCGGCTTCGACTACCTGCGCGACAACATGGCCATGCAGTCCGAGGACAT
>VAYG01000070.1:7458-9220 GCA_005885015.1 Actinomycetota bacterium
GGCATGGTGGCCGACTCGGCCAAGTGGTACGTGACCTTCGCCCGCCTGGTTCCGCGGCTGAAGCGCGACGCCGACTACGAGGTCGACGAGTCCAAGCGCACGGTCTCGGTGCTCGAGGCGGGAGTGGAGCGGGTCGAGCGGGAGCTCGGCATCGACAACCTGTACGAGCACGTCCACACGCCCCTGGTCCATCACCTCCAGAACGCCCTGCGAGCCAAGGACCTGTACCGGCGGGACCGCGACTACATCGTGACGCAGGGCGAAGTGAAGATCGTCGACGAGTTCACCGGCCGGATCCTGGAGGGGCGGCGCTATTCGGAAGGCCTCCACCAGGCCATCGAGGCCAAGGAGAACGTCAGGATCAAGGAAGAGAACCAGACGCTCGCTACCATCACCATCCAGAATTACTTCCGGATGTACGAGAAGCTCGCAGGCATGACCGGTACCGCCAAGACGCAGGCCCGGGAGTTCGAAGAGGTCTACAAGCTCGGCGTGGTGGACATCCCCACCAACAAGGACATGATCCGGGCGGACCAGCAGGACCTCGTGTACAAGACCGAGGACGCCAAGTGGCGGGCGGTGACCGAGGACATCGTCGACGGAAGCGAGAAGGGCCAGCCGGTGCTGGTCGGCACTGTGTCCATCGAGAAGTCGGAGCGCCTGTCGGGCTACCTGAACCGGCGAGGTGTGGCCCACCACGTGCTGAACGCGAAGCAGCACGAGAAGGAGGCCATGATCGTGGCGCAGGCCGGCCGGCTGGGGACGGTCACGGTTGCCACCAACATGGCCGGCCGTGGCGTGGACATCCTGCTGGGGGGGAACCCCGAGTACCTGGCCCGGCAGGAGATGGCCGGCCGGGGCTTCGACAACGATCGATACCTGCTGCTCGAGATGGACGAGGAGGAGCAGGCCGAGTACGAGGCCGAGTACGAGCCCATCTACCGGAAGTTCAAAGCGCAGTCGGACGCCGAGCACGACGAGGTGGTCGAGCGCGGTGGCCTGTACGTCCTCGGGACGGAGCGCCACGAGTCACGACGCATCGACAACCAGCTGCGAGGCCGGTCCGGGCGCCAGGGCGACCCCGGCGAGTCCCGCTTCTACCTTTCCCTGGGCGACGACCTGATGCGCCTGTTCGCCTCGGACCGGATCGGCCGGATCATGGACCGCCTGAAGTGGCCGGAGGACGAGCCCATCCAGGCCCGGATGGTCACGCGGGCCATCGAGACCGCCCAGAAGAACGTCGAGGAGCAGAACTTCGAGATCCGCAAGAACGTGCTCAAGTACGACGAGGTGATGAACACCCAGCGGCAGGTGATCTACGGGGAACGGCGCAAGATCCTGGAGGGCTGGGACCTCAGCGACGAGGCCCTCGAGTACGTGGAGGTGGTCCTGGACAAGGCCGTCTCCCAGTACGTGTCCAAGGAGGTCTACCCGGAGGAGTGGGACCTGGAGGGGCTGGGCAACGCGCTTCTCGCCATCTATCCCAGCCAGGTGACCAAGGAACAGCTGGAAGAAGTCACGGACCCGGGGGAGGTCCCGAGCGTACGAGGAGAAGGAGGCGGAGCTCGGAGTCGAAGAGGCGACCGGGCTCCCGGTCCTCCGAGAGATGGAGCGCATCGTCCTGCTCTCCATCATCGACCACGCTTGGCGGGAGCACCTGTATGAGATGGACTACCTCCAGGAAGGCATCGGGCTGCGGGCCTATGGGCAGCGCGACCCGCTGGTCGAGTACCAGCGTGAGGCCTTCCAGATGTTCCAGGAG
>VAYG01000071.1:0-6421 GCA_005885015.1 Actinomycetota bacterium
GATCCCTCCTGCCACCAGCCCGTGACGCGGGTCGAAGAAGGCCATGGAGGACGGCACGAACCCAGGGCCGAGCAGAGTCCCTGGCGACGGAGCTGTCGGGAAGGAGACGGTGCCAGGTCCGGGATGGCTGGGCAACGGACTCCGGTGGCCGGGCCTCTCGGGGCCGGCCGAAATGAGCTGGTGGATGCCGGCGAAGGCCCCGCCACCGATGGCCGCCACCAGGCCCACTGCCAGGACGATCGTCAGGCCCACCCGGCGGCGGGCTTCCCGCAGCGTTCGCGGCGGGATCCCTCGCCGGGGCGGAACCTCGTCCGCGATCTCGCGAAGTAGCTCTTGGACCTTTGGCGCCACGTCATCCACCTCCGAGTTCGTTTCGAAGGGTCCGCAGTCCCCGGGATACGAGGGATTTGGCCGTGCCGGGCCTGCACCGCAGGGCCTCGGCGGTCTCGGCCTCCGAGAGATCCAGGTAGAACCGGAGGACGATGGCGGCGCGCTGCCGGTGCGGGAGTCGAAGGAGCGCCCGCTTCATGGCTTCGCGTGCAGCCGGTTCTGGCTCGACGGGGTCGGCCCGGGCGAGTCTGCGCTCCCGTTCCAGGTAGGCCCGCTCGACCTTCCGGCGCCGGAAGTGGGAGATCGCAAGGTTCACCACGGTCCGACGCAGATACGCGTCGAAGGACCCCGGATCACGGACGTGAAGCAGGCGGCCCGCCAGCTTGACGAAGGCGTCGTGGACCAGGTCCTCGGCCAGTGGAAGGTCACCGGTCAGGAGATAGGCGAGGCGCAGGGCGCCGTCCGCGTGCCGCTCGTACAGTTGGGCCAGGCGCCCGCCCTCGATGCGCTCGGCCTTCTCCATCTCGGTGCGGATCATCCGCGCCTCACACCAAAAGAACGCGCGGGGGCCTCGTTCGGTTGCAGGCCGGAGAGGCCTCAGCCGGGCTGTCGCTTCGCCGCCGGCGACCCCGGCGGGCTGAACACCCCGAGGAGCTTGAGCACCTCGTCGCCGGTGTTCTCCAGGCAGTGGGGGGTGCCGGGCGGCAGGAAGATGCTGCTGCCGGGCCGGACCGGCTCGGATTCCTCACCCACATGGGCGGTCCCGGTGCCCCCCAGGACGTAGATCGCCTCCTCGTAGTCGTGGTGGTGGAGAGGAGCCCGCCCCCGCTCGATGAACCCCACGAACTGGGTGACCAGCCTGGAGCCTCGACTCGGGTCGATGAGCACCTTGAAGGACCGGTCGCCGCCCGCAGGGATCGCCTCCGCCTGGTCCTCGTGGGCCATGCCGATGGATCGGGCCATGGCCCCTCGGTCCTGAAGGCCCGACCCCGGTGGCGGAGCAAGGATGGATACCACCGTCACCTGTTCCGGGCCGGTCGACGACAGCGCGTAGCCCCGTCCGGGGGGGACCAGGACCGCGGTCCCGGGCCACAGGGGGTTCCCGCCTCCTTCCTGATCGGAGGACAGCCAGGCGCTTCCTTCCACCAGATAGAGGACCTCCTCGCTGGCAGGGGGCGTGACGAACTCCCCGTGCCCCCGGATCCGCAGGGTGCGTTGGAGGAGGTTGCGGCTCCCGATCGTCTCGTCGATGAGCGTTCGCACCGAGAGGTCCCCGGGCGGGGCCGGCGGCTGCGAATAGGACTGCCTGGCCGTGACCTCGTGCCGCCGGGTTGGTGGAAGCGCTCTCGGTCAACGGGCAGACCCTACTCGACCCACGTCCCCTGTTTCGGCCGGTTCGGCTGGCGAAGTGAGCCGTGGTCTGAGCGCCGGTGGAGGACGCGGTGCGGTCGGTCGATAGACTGGGGAAGGCAGAGCGCGGGAGGCATCCATGGCAGGGAACGGTCGGCGCAAGCTCGTCTTCGACTTCCACGAGGGCAACAGGGACATGAAGGACCTCCTCGGCGGGAAGGGGGCCAACCTCGCCGAGATGACCAACATCGGACTCCCGGTCCCACCCGGCTTCACCACCACCACCGAGGCGTGCCTCTCCTATCTGGACCGGGGGACGTTCCCGGAGGGGCTGATGGACGAGGTGGACGAACACCTCGAGCGACTCGAGGGAACGATGGGGAAGAAGCTGGGGGACGACGCCGATCCTTTGCTCGTGTCCGTCCGGAGCGGGGCCAAGTTCTCCATGCCCGGGATGATGGACACGGTCCTCAACCTCGGCCTGAACGACAAGTCGGTCCAGGGACTGGCCAAGCAGTCGAGCGATGAGCGATTCGCCTGGGACTCCTACCGGAGGTTCGTCCAGATGTTCGGCAAGATCGTGCTGGACATCCCGGGCGATCGCTTCGAGGAGGCCCTCGACCGGGCGAAGGCGAAGAAGGGCGAGGCCGCCAAGGACACCGATCTCACCGCCGAGGACCTCAGGGAGCTGACGGATGAGTTCAAAGAGATCGTCCGAAAGGAGACCGGGGAGGACTTCCCGCACCAGCCCCGGCAACAGCTGGAGAAGGCCATCGAGGCGGTCTTCCGATCGTGGAACGGCGCCCGTGCGGTCGCCTACCGGCGGCAGAACAAGATCTCGGACGCGCTCGGCACGGCCGTGAACGTGGTGGCCATGGTGTTCGGGAACATGGGTGAGGACTCCGGGACTGGGGTCGCGTTCACCCGCAACCCCGCCACCGGCGAGAAGGAACCCTACGGCGACTATCTCCCCAACGCCCAGGGCGAGGATGTGGTGGCGGGGATCCGGAACACGCTGAAGCTCACCGAGCTGGCCGAGATCGACCCGAAGTCGTGGGAGGAGCTCCGGCGCGGCATGGACATCCTCGAGAAGCACTACCGGGACATGTGCGACATCGAGTTCACCATCGAGCGAGGAAAGCTGTGGTTCCTCCAGACGCGGGTGGGGAAGCGGACGGCCCTCGCCGAATGGGTGATGGCCCACGACATGTGGCAGGAGGGGCTGATCGGTCGCGAGGAGGGCCTGCTCAGGCTCGACCCGAACCGGCTCGAGCAACTGTTCAAGCCGGTGATCGAGGCCGGGCACAAGCAGAAGGAGAAGCCGGCCACCAAGGGGCTGAACGCGTCGCCGGGCGCGGCCGTCGGCCGGGTGGTGTTCACGGCCGACGGGGCCGAGGAGTGGGCGGAGCGCGGGGAGAAGGTCATCCTGGTGCGCCGGGAGACCACGCCCGACGACTACCACGGGATGATCCGATCCCAGGGCATCTTGACCAGCGCCGGAGGGACGAACTCGCATGCGGCCGTGGTGGCCCGCGGCGAGGGAATCCCCGCCGTGTGCGGCGCGGACCAGATTCGGATCCAGCGAGCGGCCAAGGCATTCACGGTGGACGGATCCAACGTTCAGGAAGGCGACTGGGTCACCATCGACGGCACCGACGGGACGGTCTACCTCAAGCAGCTCGACTTGGAGGATCCGCCCCTGGCTCGCGCGGTCGCCGGCGACGAGGCCGCACGCCGGGAGAAGATCTGGAAGGCCTTCCGGGCGTTCATGGAGCTGGCCGACCAGAAGCGGCGGCTCCGGGTCCGGGCGAACGCCGACACACCGGACCAGGCCTCCAACGCCAGGGCTCGGGGGGCCGAAGGCATCGGTCTCTGCCGGACCGAGCACATGTTCCTCGGGGAGGAACGGGTGGCCGCGGTCCGGGAGATGATCTTCGCCGACACACCTGAGGAAGAGGAAGCGGCGCTGGCCAGCCTGCTGCCGCTGCAGAGGGGCGACTTCGTCGGAATCTTCGAGGCCATGGACGGTCTGCCGGTGACCGTCCGGCTCCTGGACCCGCCCTTGCACGAGTTCCTCCCGAACCACGTCGACCTCGCCGTTGCGGTGGCCGTGGCCGAGGAACGCCACGAGTCCGAGGTCGTCGTGCGGGACGAGAAGATCCCCCTGGAAGAGGCTCGGGACGTTCTCCGCAAGGTGGAGGAGTTGCACGAGGCGAACCCGATGCTCGGCCTGCGAGGTGTCCGGCTGGGGATCGTCAAGCCGGGGCTCTACGCCATGCAGGTGCGGGCCATCGTGGAGGCCGCCTGCGATCGCGTGGAAGCCGGCGGCCACCCGGAGGTGGAGATCATGATCCCGCTGGTCGCCACCCAGGAGGAGCTCCGGCAGATGCGCGAGGAGCTGGAGCCCGCGGCCCGGGAAGTCCTGGTCCGGCGCCGGGTCGAGCTTCCGCTGCACTGGGGCACCATGATCGAGCTCCCCCGGGCCTCGGTCGTCGCGGGCGAGATCGCGGAAGTGGCCGACTTCTTCTCGTTCGGCACCAACGACCTCACCCAGACGGCGTGGGGATTCTCCCGGGACGACATCGGCAAGTTCCTGGGGATGTACGAGGAGCGGAAACTGGTCCGGGCCAATCCGTTCGTCACGATCGACCGGCCGGGCGTGGGTCGGTTGATGGAGATGGCCGTCGGCGCGGGCAAGGCCGTCAATCCCGCCTTGCACATCGGGATCTGCGGCGAGCACGGAGGCGACCCCGATTCCGTCGTGTTCTGCCACGAGATCCTCCTCGACTACGTCTCGTGCTCGCCGTACCGGATCGAGACCGCGCGTCTGGCGGCCGGCCAGGCGGCCCTGGGGGCGGCGGAGGCAGCCTCCAAGTAAGGGGTCCCTTGGCCGAGAGGCCCGGCGGCGGTCCCGTCCGGGCGTCCCGAATCCTCCGCGCCGCGGGCGGATATCCCCCGGGATGGCGATGCGAACAGGCGTTCTAATCCGCTAGCGTGTCGAATCACCTGGGCTCGATACCGGCCCACGGCGCCTTCCCGGATCCGGCCTTCCCTCGGTCCTTCCCGAGGAGGTGCGCCATGAGAGCGCCGTTCAGGGCGGGGCTCGGGTTGGGGGCGGTGCTGGTGTTGGCCGTCTGGCCGACGCTGCGGTGGGCGGCCGGAGCCGAGGGCAGGGCCCGGGCAGCGCCTCCTCGAATCTTCGAGCTCTACGTCCGCTCGCCGATCCTGGCCAAGGGAGGAGAGCGTGTTCGCGTACCCGTCCGCGTGGTCTGTGTCACGTCCCGGGGGACGCCGTGCCGGTCAGAGGTAACCCTGGCCACCAGGTCGGGACCCTCGGGCGCGTGGCAGGCCACCCGTGCTCCGGCCGGCCCCTCGTTGGAGTTCGACCTGACGGGTCCGGTGGCACGGGCCCTGGGAACGAGGTCGTCCACCTCGCTCGCTCTCCGCGTCCGGGCAGAAGGTCCCGGCGGTCGGACGGTGGCCATGCCATCCGGCCGGCGAGTGCCACTCCGATTCTTCGTGATCAAGGAGATGGCCATCGTCCGGGCGCCCTCGATCCTGTTCGGCCGGACGCGTGGTGGCCGGACGGTGCTGTTCCTGCCATGGGGGAGCGGTGCCGTCCGAGCGGGTCTGGCCGATCCACCTGAAGGACCGCCGGCGGGTCCCTCCTCCTTCGACGTCGATCGGGCCGGCCGGATCTACGTGGTCGATCCGCTGCAGGGCAGGGTCGTCGTGTTCCGCCATGGGAAACCCATCCGGGAGACCCGGCTCCCCCTCGGTGCCCGGGCCGACATAGCGGTCACCGACCACGGAACCGCCTTCGTCCTCGACCAGTCGGGGGACAGGCTCGTAGTCAGGCGGATCACGGCGCACGGGAGCCCTGGTGCGCCGGTCCCGATCGGCCCAGGCCTTCCGGGCCAGGTGCGGACCGACGGCCATCGAGGACTCGTGGACGTGATGCCGCAGGACGAATGGCTGGCCATTCCCGATGAACGCGGCCGTGCCCGGGCCGAAGGTCCCCCCACGACCGGCCGGCCGATGCGTGGAGGCGGCGAGCTGGTCCGGGTCGTCGGTGACCGCTCGCTGCGGCTGGGCGAGGTCAGCGGCGGGCAGGTGATGGACGCGATCGATGTCCGGTTCAGCGAACGGATCGGCGAGGCCGCCCTGACCGAGCCGGACGGCCGGGGTGGGTATTGGGCCGTGGCTCACCTCTGGCGATGGAAGCCCTTCCCAGCGGATCAGTACCAGGTTCTCCACGTGGCGCCGGGACGGGTCCTCGCCTCCTTCGCGGTCGGGGACCGCCGGTTCGTCAACACCCAGCCCCTGGCCCGGTTCCGCCTGGGCGGGGACGGAGCTCTGTACCAGCTGGTGACCTCTCCGGATGGTGCGCGCATCCTGCGCTTCGACCTCGGGAGGGAGTCATGAGGAACGTGATCATCGCGCTCGGCCTGTCCGTGACCGTCGTCCTCGGGCCGCTCGTCCATCCTGCCCAGGCCTCATGGGTCAGCGCCAATTGCCACGGGACCTATGTCACCGACCACTACGTGCGGCGATCCGATGCGCAGGCCTACTCGGCCGTCGCCGCGGGCGAAGGCTACGAGTGGGGCGGCGGCTGCTGGAACAACAACAACCGGGACGACACCCCGGGCCAGCCCGACTCGGGAGGCGAGGGCCCTGACTGTTCGGGGTTCACCTTCAAGACGTGGGAGCTGAGGAACGCCACCGGTCGGAGCGGCTTCAC
>VAYG01000071.1:6500-13800 GCA_005885015.1 Actinomycetota bacterium
CTGCCCGACAAGGACGCCACGACCACGATGTACATGGACGCGTTCGCGAAGAACGGACACGTCGGCATGCTCTATGTCGTCAGTGGCGCCCCGGACGGAACCGACCTGATCATCGAGGCGCTGGGGGACGCTGCGGGGACGGGGAAGTTCTACGAGAGCTACCGGTCCCAGTCAGAGTACGTGGCCGTCCGTCGCGAGGGATGGACGCCGGACTGCTGGCCGAACTGCCAGCATCCGGCTCGGCCTGTAGTGGTGATGCCGTGAAGCGTCTCGGGCTCTTGCTCTGCCTGCTCCTGACGGGCGTGTCGTGCACGGGACCGGGCCGCCCGCCTCCACCCAAGACCCAGTCGGCGTCCCCGGGCAGGGCCTCTGGGACGGCGGTCGAACCGTCGCCGGTGGTCCGAGCCCGGGTGGTGCTGCGCGCGGAGCTGGACGAGCGCCCGGCCCCATGGAAGCGGATCGCCTTCGTACCGTTCGGGCCCCGGGAGGAGCAGCTGGGGCGCCTGGTGCTGCCGGAAGGGCTGGGGAGTCAGCCTTCCGCGATCGCCGTCGCATCGGACGGCTCGCGCGTTGCCCACTACTCGGGCCGCGGCCGCTACCTCGGCTCCATCGGGGGACTTCGGGAGCGGGGGTGGGATCTCGCCGTCGTCGGGAACCAGGTGGTCGCTCTGGCTAGGACGGCCAGCGATCGGCTAGCTGTGGCGGAGCCGGGCGGGAGCGGGGTCGGCTCGAGCGAATTCCGTGTCGTCGAAGCCACGGTCGATGGGGCGCCCCTGTCGCTGATCCAGGTCGTCTCGTCCCCCCTCGGCCTGGTGGCCCAGTCCGGTGGGCTGGCCGGCACCGGCCGGTCCGAGTTCGGGGCGTTCGTCCTGATCCGCGATCCCGCATCGGGCCGCGGGGAACGCGTGCCGGGCCTTCCCGTTGGGGACGGCCATACCTTCTTCGATGCCGACTCCGACGAGAGGCCATCCGGCCAGCAACAGTTCCGCCTCACGTTCGCTTCACCGGGGCTGGTGAGCGTGCACCCTCTTCGCGTCGACCTCATCGCCCGCCACGGCGGAGTGCCCAGGTCGGTGCCGGCTATCGTGGGCCTCCTCGAGCCTCTGCCCGTCGGTGATGACGTGGTGATGTACGTGCAGGTATCGCCGAGCAGGCCCACCGATGCCGAGCACCTGGGAGGAGGCCGATGGCTACTGAGGGTGGGTCGCGACCCGTTGCTGTGGGAGCGGCTCCCGCAGCCGGGGATCAGCGACGAGCTGCAGCATCGGCACCTCGCCGTAGGCCCGGGCGGCGCCATCTACCTGATGGCGCCGCAACCCGCGGGGATGGTGATCATGAGGCGGCCGTGAGGACACGATCAAGCGTGGAAACCAGGCTGCTACATTCGCGCGGTGGGGTTCGCTCGCCGGCATCCGATCCTATTCGGCGCGTCCCTCGTGGTCCTGGCCGCGGCCGGCATCCTCCTGGCAACGGCTGTGGCGGTGTGGAGGACGGCCCACACGGACGAGGCTCGTCGAGTGGGCCACGCGGACGTGATCGCCGTGCTCGGCGCGGCCCAGTACAACGGTCGACCCTCGCCCACGTTCGAGGGCCGGCTGAGGCAGGCGGAGCTCCTGTACGAGAAAGGGTTCTCGCCGCGGATCCTCGTCCTGGGCGGTGGCCGTCCCGGCGACCGAACCACGGAGGGCGAGGCCGGACGGGACTGGCTGGTGGGGCAGGGCCTCCCCACCGGAGCCGTGTTCGCCGAGCCGGTCGGCTCGGACACGCTGGAGAGCCTCCGGGCGGCGGCGAGCTTCATGCGCGACCAAGGGCTTCGGACCGCGTTCCTGGTCTCGGATCCCTGGCACAACCTGCGCATCAAGCGGATGGCTCACGACCTCGGCATCAACGCCTACGTCTCGGCCACATGGCACTCGGCGGCCCGGAGCCAGTGGACCCGTCTCGACGGCTATACGCGTGAGACCTTCGCGTACCTCTACTACAGGGCCCTGGGACGGTAGGGCGAGGCCGCGGGCGGACCATCGGGAGACCGTGGGAGCCGGTGCTACCCTTCCCCGGGTGACCGGATCAAGTCGAAGCGTCCGCGAGCGGACCGAGCAGGTCGAGCGCCGGATCCTCTCTCCTCGGGCCACCCTCTCCGCCGAGTCGAAGGGCCGCGATCTCGAGGAACCGCCCGATCCGTTGCGGACGGCCTTCCAGCGCGACCGTGACCGGATCGTCCACTCGAAGGCCTTCCGCCGCCTCAAGCACAAGACCCAGGTCTTCGTGGCGCCCGAGGGCGACCACTATCGGGTCAGGCTTACGCATACCCTCGAGGTCGCCCAGATCGCCCGGACGGCCGCGCGCGCCCTCCAGCTGAACGAGGACCTCACCGAGGCGATCGCGCTCGGCCACGACCTCGGGCACACGCCGTTCGGGCATCTGGGCGAGGAGGCCCTGTCCCCGTTCCTGGACCGTCCCTTCCGCCACAACGAGCAGAGCCTGCGGGTGGTCGAGGTCCTGGAGAACGAGGGGCGTGGCCTCAACCTCACCTGGGAAGTCCGCGACGGGATCGTCAACCACACGTGGTCCATGCCGGTGCCGGCAACGCTGGAGGGCCAGGTGGCCCGGTTCGCCGACCGGATCGCCTACGTGAACCACGACGTCGACGACGCCATCCGGGCCGGGCTGCTCCACGCGCTCGACCTCCCCCAGGAGGCGCTGGCCGTCCTCGGCCAGTCACACGGGGAGCGGATCGAGACGCTGGTCGGCGACCTGGTGGCGGAGAGCGAGGGCGCCGAGGAGATCGCTCTGTCCGGGCCGGTGTTCGGCGCCCTGGACGTCCTCCGCGACTTCCTGTTCCAGCGGGTCTACGTCCGGCCGGAGGCGAAGGCCGAACAGGAGAAGGCCGTGTCGCTGGTCAGGGCGCTGTTCGCGTACTACCTTGAGCACCCGGAGGCTGTGCCGGCCGAGTACCGGACGACCCGAGCCGATCTGCCCACGCAGGTCGCCGACTACATCGCCGGGATGACCGACCGGTACGCCCTTCGCGCGTTCGAGCAGCTCTTCCTTCCCCAGGGGTGGTTGTTGTAGCGCCCGCGGTATCGGGGCGGAGGGAGGGGGATCACGTTGGCGGGGCGCATCCGGCCCGATGACATCCAGGCGGTTCGAGAGAGAACCGACATCATCCAGGTCGTCTCTGGCTTCCTCCAGCTGAAGAAGGCCGGGCGCGATTCCCTGGTGGGCCTGTGCCCGTTCCACACGGAGAAGACGCCCTCCTTCTCGGTGAGCCCCTCCAAGCAGCTCTATTACTGCTTCGGCTGTGGGGAGGGAGGGAACGTGTTCCGCTTCCTGGAGAAGGTGGAGAACCTCTCCTTCGCCGAGTCCGTCGAGCGCCTGGCCGGTCCGGCCGGCGTCACGCTGCGGTACGAAGGGCAATCCTCTGGGGACCGGAGGGAGGCAGGCCGGCGGCAGATCATCCATCGCGCCGTCGGGGAAGCTGGCCACCTGTTTGAGCGGATGCTGCTCCAGGGCGGAGAGGCGGCGGAAGCCCGGGACTACCTGTCCGCCCGGGGGATCACCGATCAGAGCGTGGAACGCTTCGGCATCGGCTACGCGCCCGGCTACCCCGACTTCCTGCTCAAGCGCCTCACCAAGTCCTACTCGCCCGAACTCCTGGTGGAGGCCGGGCTGGTGGCCAAGGACGACCAGGGCACACTCCGCGACCGGTTCCGAGGGCGCGTCGTGTTCCCCATCCGGGACCTGTCGGGCAATCCCGTGGGCTTCGGAGGAAGGCTTCTGAATGGTCCACATGCCCCCCGCGGCGCCCCGAAGTATCTGAACAGCCCGGAGACGGTCGTCTACCGGAAGGGCAGCTTGCTGTACAACCTCGATCGGGCCAAGGCGGAGATCGCGCGGACCGGGCGGGCGTTCCTGGTGGAGGGGTACACCGACGTCGTCGCTTTCGATCAGGTTGGGATCGGCACCGCGGTGGCCACGTGCGGGACGGCGCTCGGCGAGGAGCACCTCAGGCTGTTGGCCAGGTTCGCCCAGGAGGTCGTGCTGGCCTTCGACTCCGACGAGGCGGGGGCCAGGGCGGCGGAGCGGGCCTTCCCGTTCTTCGAGGCTTTTCCCGTCGAGCTGGCCGTTCTCATCCTCCCCGAGGGCCTCGACCCGGCCGACTTCGTCCAGTCGCGGGGAGCGGCCGCGGGCGAGGACCTCCAGACGCTCAGCGAGCGGGCCTCGCCATTGCTCGAATACATGATCGATCGAAAGCTGATGGGGAGGGATATGTCTTCGCCCGAGGGTCAAGCCACGGCGGTTCGCACGGTCGTGGATGAAGTCCTGTCGAGGATCGAGGACCCGATTCTCCGTGAGAAGTACGGCACGATCCTCGCAGGAAAGGTGGGTCATGGAACCCTGACCGAGGATGCGGTGCGGCGCCAGATCCAGCGGAGGCTCGACCGAGGCTCCTCGCCCGCGCAGGGAGACAAGGAAGCGCGGCGGATCCCGCCGTGGCAGAAGGTGGAGCGGGAGGCGCTGCGACTGCTCATCCAGGCTCCGGATCTGTGCGGGGCCCCGCTCGGTGAGCTCCGGCCGGATCGGTTCGCCAAGGCCGAGTATCGGGCGGCGTTCGAGCTGATCAGTGAGGCCTGGGGGACGGGGGCTTCCGCGCTCGTCGCCATGGCCCACGAACGACCCCGAGGGGACCAGCTGGGACGGCTCGTTGCTGCCCTGGCCGTGGAGCCGCCGGAGATCGTTGGGGAGGTGACGGCCTCCTATGTCGCCCAGGTTTTTCTGCGCCTGGACGAGCTCGCGCTGAAGCGTCAGGCCGAAGAGATCAAGCGGCAGCTCGAGCGTCTGAACCCGCTGAAGTCGGAGGAGTACGACGCCCTGTACGATCGGTTCGTGAAGCTGGAAGGTGCTCGCCGGAGGATCCGGGCAGCTTCGGAGGCGGCAGGCCAAGCACAATGAGCCAGAAGCATCTCGGCACGGGGCAAGAGCCCATTCATCTGGGACACTGTGTGCCTACCACTTGACTCCAACCAGAGGCATGGCCATAGACGCACCTACGGAAACCGAATCCCGCAGCCTGGTGGAGGACCAACTGGCTGAGGAAGCTGGCTTGGAGCCGGCGGCCGCGTCCCCCGCCCCGTTCAACATCGAGGACGCGAAAGAGGCCGTCGTGGCTCGCGGCCGCGAGCGGGGCGGGTTCGTCACCTCCGAGGATCTCCTGGAAGGGCTTCCGGTCGAGGACCTCGCCCCGGAGCAGCTTGAGGAGTTCCTGACCCAGATCGAGGACCACCTCCGGCAGGAGGGGATCGAGGTCATCGAGGTCCCCGGCGAGGAGTTCGATTCGGAAGGCGAGGCCCACGGGATCCGGCTCCCTCGAGAGGAGGAGCTCCTCAAGGCGCCTACGAACGACCCGGTCCGGATGTACCTGAAGGAGATCGGGAAGGTCCCCCTCCTCACGGCGGCCCAGGAGGTCGATCTGGCCATGCGCATCGAGGGCGGGGAGTTTTCCTCTCCGCTCCTCCAGTCGATCGACGGCAACGGCAAGGTGGACCAGAAGCAGTTCCGCCGGATCGTGGACTCTGTAGTGCGGATCCGCGAGCACCAGCTCGACCCCGAGAAGCGGCTCCGCCACGAGGGCGTGGGGCGGGAGAAGGTAGGGCGGGCGTACCGGCCGAAGACGCGGCCCGAGACGATCGATTTCCTCAAGCGAGTCGAGCGCGACGGGCAGCTCGCCAAGAAGAAGTTGATCGAGGCGAACCTCCGGCTCGTCGTGTCGATCGCCAAGCGGTACGTGGGTCGCGGGATGTTGTTCCTGGACCTCATCCAGGAAGGAAATCTCGGGCTCATCCGCGCGGTCGAGAAGTTCGACTACTCCAAGGGCTACAAGTTCAGCACGTACGCCACGTGGTGGATCCGCCAGGCCATCACGCGAGCCATCGCCGACCAGGCCCGCACGATCAGGATCCCCGTGCACATGGTCGAGACGATCAACAAGCTGGTCCGGGTCCAGCGCCAGCTCCTCCAGGACTTGGGCCGCGAACCGCTGCCCGAGGAGATCGGCGTGCAGATGGGCGTGGCCGCCGACAAGGTGCGGGAGATCCTGAAGGTCTCGCAGGAGCCGGTCTCCCTGGAGACGCCTATCGGGGAGGAAGAAGACTCGCATCTCGGGGACTTCATCGAGGACTCCGAGGCCATCGTCCCAATCGACGCGGCCAGCTTCATCCTTCTCCAGGAACAGCTCGAATCCGTCCTCCACACGCTGTCGGAGCGGGAGAAGAAGGTCATCCAGCTCCGGTTCGGGTTGCTGGACGGACACCCGAGGACGCTGGAGGAAGTGGGCCGGGAGTTCGGAGTGACCCGCGAGCGGATCCGCCAGATCGAGTCGAAGACACTGTCGAAGCTGCGCCATCCCTCCCGGTCGCAGAAGCTGCGCGACTACCTGGAGTAGCTCGCGTCAGGCGAGCTCCCCGGCTAGGTTCCGAGATCATCCCTGGCCGGTGAGGCCAGTCCCTCCGATGCAGTCGACGGATTCTCCCTCGGACTCTTCCCCGACTGCTTCCTCGTGAGGTCGACCATCGTGTCGGTGGGCTCTTCCTTGTGCAGCCGGTCCCGAACGGCGGTCCCCGCCTTCTCCACGCCCTGCTGGACGACCGATAGCCCTCGCCGCGCTCCTTCGCTGGCCATGTCCTTGGTCCGCCCTGCGGCCCGCTGGACCGTCGGGTTGCCGGTGAGCTGGTTCCACCACCGCACGATGTCCTCGTACCGCTGGCGTCCGGCCCGAGCGCCCAGGACGTAGCCCGCCCCGAAGCCGATGATGAAGCCCATCTTCCGCCCCATGTCGCTCCTTCCTGCCCCCTCGCTGGTTGTTTCGTTGCCCTCCTGTACCCGATCCTAAACAGAGGGCTCGAGGGCCGCTGCTAGACTGGCCGCTGGCCGTCTCTGGTCACCTTTCCGGGGTAGCTCAACCGGCAGAGCGGGGGCCTGTTAAGCCCAAGGTTGGGAGTTCGAGTCTCCCCCCCGGAGCCGCAGTCGATTCACTGGGAACGGGCCCGGCCGTACACTGCCCCCGAGGGGCGGTAGCTCAGTGGGTCAGAGCAGCGGACTCATAATCCGCCGGTCGGAGGTTCGAGTCCTCCCCGCCCCACTCGGAAACGTGTTTGGTTCCGCCTGATGCGTGACACATCGGCTCCGGGTGATGGGTTACGTGGCTCCGGCTGATGGGTGACACTGGCTCCGCCTGATCCGTGACACTCCCGGGATGTTGAGGGAGCTGAGTGTCGTGGAGCAGAGGTACCAAGCAGTGCTC
>VAYG01000067.1 GCA_005885015.1 Actinomycetota bacterium
GGGAGCCCTCGCCGGAAGAGTCGGCGGCTCAGTCGTAGTGCTTGCAGTGCAGGCACTCGTACCAGGTCCCCTCCGGATCGAGACGGAACATGGCGCGTTGCCCGCACGTGTGGCAGTAGCGGATCACGTGGCCGGGGGAAGGCTGCTTTTGCTCCGGCTCACCGTGGCGCGCCAGCGCTTGGAGATACCGCTTGTAGAGAAGGTCGTCCTGCAACGCCTCGGCTGGCTGACTCATCGTCAACCCCCCTTTCGTTCAGCCGTGTCTTTTCCCCATTTGCCCGCATTTCATTCGGAGGTTCCGTGACATCCAGGTCAAGGGCCGCGTGCGGCCAGAGGTATCGTTCGCGAAATGATCGATCGGCACACGTCCCGTTCACTGGTCCGGATGCTCTCCCGGACCTTCGGCCTAGCCTTGGGCGTCGCCCTACTCGTCGTGGCGGCCACCCCGATCGCCGCTCGCGCCGGGTATTCCTTCGCCGGCACGGAAACGGTCGAGGTGTCAGGGACACGGCACGTTCCACGAGTGGATCACCGGGGTCTCCCGCTCGGAGCCCAGCTCGCCGACCGTGGCCGTGGCCAGGGCGAAGTTCCGGCCTCGATCGGGCGGGAGCTCCAGCCACCGGGCGGTGAGCACCCGAAGGATGTGGCCGTGTCCGAACAGGGCCACGTCACCGCCGACCGACCGTACCTCGGCGATGACCCGATCGGCCCGGCGCCCGACTTCCTCGACCGTCTCGCCGTTCGGCACGCCGTCGATCCACAGCGACCACCCCGGCCGCTCCGCCCTGATGTCGGCCGTGGTCCGGCCTTCGTAATCGCCGTAGTCCCATTCGACCAGGTCGGGTTCGGCCGTGGCGGAGTCCGCGAACCCGGCCAGCCAGCACGTCTCCATGGCTCGTTGCAAGGGACTGGCCAGCACCTGCGCGAACCGCCGGCCGGCGAGGCACGTGCCCACCGCTCCGGCCTGCCGCCGGCCCTCCTCGGTGAGCGGGACGTCGGTCCGCCCCGTGTGGCGGCCGGCCGCGCTCCACTCGGTCTCACCATGACGGATCAGTACGATCCGGCCGGCACCCTGCTCCATACTCAGACGTCGGCGGCCAGCGTCTGCCGCATGCCGGTCTCCAGGTCGAGCGGGGCGTAGCCCAGGTCGGTCCGGGCCTTCCGGTCGGTCGCCCAGTACGTCACGCCGTCGGCCGCCGTGATCAGCTCGCGGAGGTTGGGGGGGAGCCGCATGAGCCGGGTGATCAGCGGCGCCAGGGGGATCGACATCTTGATCATGGCCGCCGGCACCGTGAACCTCGGCGGCTTCCGGCCGGACAAGTTCGCCACCATGCGCACGGCGGACCCCATCGTGGTGAGCTCGCCGCCCAGCACGTAGGCCTGCCCGATCCGGCCGCGGTCGTGGACCAGCAGGATCCCAGCCGCGGCATCCTCGACGTGGAGGAAATTGAACCCCAGCTCCGGGAAGGTGAGGAACTTCAGCCGGCCGGACCGGATCTGGTCGATGAACGTGGCGATCTGGGACGAGTCGCCGGGCCCGTACACGCCGCCGGGCATAGCGATCAGGATCGGCGCGCCTGCCGCGATCCGATCCTCCGCGATCTGGTGGGCGCGGAACTTGGTCTCGTCGTAGTAGGAGAGGAACCGGCCGTCCTTCCGCCGGTATGCCTCGTCCACGATCTTGCCGTGCGTGTTCCCGAACACGTTGACCGTGGAGACGTAGACGATCCGGCCGACACCCGCCTCGATGGCGACGTCGAGAACGCGGCGCGTGCCCTCCACGTTCGCCTCGTGCATTGCCGGACGCTCGGAGGCCGGGATCCCGACCTTGTACACCGCGGCCATGTGGAAGGCGGCGTCGCATCCTTCGAGGCCCGACCGGATGGCATATCCATCGGTCAGGTCGCCCGCCACCAGGTCGCAGCCGAGGCGGCGCAACCCCTCGGCCCGGTCCGGGGAACGGACCAGCGCGACCACCTCGTCCCCACGGGACCGCAGTCGCTTCGCCACGGCCCCACCGATGAACCCGGTCGCCCCGGTGATGAACGCCTTCACGGCCTCGTATTCAACCGCACGCCCGGCGTCAGCCGCCGGTGGCCTTCCTGATCTCCGCGTTGAGCGCGGGGATGACCTCGCCGACGTCGCCGATGACGGCATAGTCGGCTCTAGCCAGGATGGGCGCCTCGCGATCGGTGTTGACCACCAGGATGTGTTTCGCTCCCTTGCACCCCACGATGTGCTGGGTGGCGCCGCTGATCCCGAAGGCGATGTACAGATCCGGAGCGATGCGCACGCCGGTCTGGCCGATCTGATCGGCGTGGGTACGCCACCCCGCGCTGGTTACGGCGCGGGAGCACCCCACGGTGCCGCCCAACAGCCTGCTCGAGCGCCCCGAACCCAGCCGCGCTCCCGACCCCTCGGCCGCCGCCGACCACCACCCGGGCCTCGCTCAGGGACGTCTGGCCGGCGGGCTTCTCCACCCGGTCGGTGACGCGCACCCGGAATTCCTGCTCTGAGAGGTTCGGGTCGAAGGGCGCAACGGCCACCTCCGTCGGTGTCGCGGGTGAGGAGTCCGCCTGTACCGCGTGGGGAGCCACGGTGATCAGCGTGACCGGGGCGCGGAGGACCGCCTCCTCCAGGAGAGTCCCGCCCCATCGCTGGCGGGTGACCTGGAACGGGTCGCCCGGGTCGGCGGCGACGCAGTTCGACGCCATCGGCATCTCCGTGCGGGCGGCCACATGGGCCATCACCTCGTTGCCTCGGTCGCTGCCGGCGGCCATCACCACGGTGGCGCCGGTCGACGCGATGAGCTGGACGATGGCTTCGGCCCAGGCTTCGGGCGCGTAGTCCGTCAGCTCGTCGTGCCGGATGAGGTGCACCTTCGACACCCCGTGCGCGCCCAGCGCCCCGGCGATCGGCTCGGCCTCCGTACCGATCAATACGGCTTCGAGCGGCTCGCCCCGGCCGGCCGCAAGGCGCCGCCCGAAGGCCAGCATCTGGAAGGACAGGTCGTTCGGCCGCCCCCGGTCGTGCTCGACCAGTCCGAGGATCATGCGCGGACGAGGCCCAGGGCCTTGAGGATCTCGACCACCCGAGGAGCCGCCTCGGCACCGGTTCCCAGGACCTCCACCTCGCTCTCCCGTTCGCTGGGCAGCTTCAGGCGGACCTTCTCCAAGCCGCCGCTCCTCCATTCCGGGACGGTTCGCTCGACCGGCTTCTTCTTCGCCCGCAGCCGCCCGGGGATCGAGGGGTAGCGAGGAAGGTTGATCCCCTCCTTCAACGTGAGCACGGCGGGCAACGCGATTCGGAACACCTCCCAGCCACCGGGGCCCTCCCGCCTCGCCTCGACGGCGTCGTCCTGAAGCTCGATGCCCTTCACTCCCGTCACGCAGGGGCGATCGAGCGCCCGGGCCACGCGGATGCCGACCTGGTAGTCGCCGGAGTCGGCCGCCTCGTTGCCGAACAGCAGCAGGTCGAACGGGCCGGCCGCGGCCTCCTGGGCCCGGACGGCCTCGACGATCGCTTCCGCGGTGGCCACGGGGTCCCACTCGCGCCCGTCCGTGACCAGGTGCACGGCGCGCTCGATCCCCAGCGCCATGGCGTCCTGGAGCTGTTCGACCGCTGCCTCCGGGCCCAGGGTCAGGACCGCGCTCGTCCCTCCGTGGGCCTCGACCAGCCGGACCGCCTCCTCCACCGCGCACTCCTCGTGCGGGCTCACCGTGAACCCGAGGAAGCGTGTGTCGATCTCCTGCCTGTCGGCGGTCAGCGTGATCCTTCCCGAGGTCGCCGGGACGCGCTTCACGCACGCCAGGACGTTCAAACAGATCCCGCCATCAGCTCTTCACCCGCTTGTTCTCGGGATCGAAGAGCGGGGTGCTGCCGGCCACGGCAACGGTCACGGGATAGCGGTCGCCGAAGTACTCCACGGCGAGCTCTGCCCCGGGCGTGGCGTGCTCGGGAGGCAGGTAGGCCAGGAGGATGTGCTTGCCGACGGAGGGCCCGGATCCCGCGCTGGTCACGTACGACCTCCGGCCCTTGCGGTCGACCAGAGGCGTCCCATCGCGGGTCAGGATGGGCTCGCGGCCGAGCATGTATCGCTTGATCCCGGCCGTCAACGCGTGATCGTCCACGATGAGCGTGCACAGCAGGGCGGCGGGGGACCCGTTCCGCTGCTCGAGGTACGCCTGCCTCCCGACGAACTCCTCGTCCTTCACTTTGGGCCGGGCCATGCCGGCCTCCACCAGGTCGAACTCGAGCTCAAGCTCGCTGCCGTGCGCCCGGTAGCCCTTCTCCAACCGGCCGGTGGTGAGGTAGACGCCCAGTCCGACCGGCAGGACCCCGTGGGCCGCGCCGGCCTCCCACAGCGTGTCCCACAGCTTGGCGCCCTGCTCCATCGGCGTGTGGAGCTCCCACCCCAGCTCGCCGACGTAGGAGATCCGCGAAGCCAGCACCCGGACGGGGCCGACGTCGATCCACCGGCAGGTGGCGAACGGGAACCCCTCGTTCGACACGTCGTCCTGGGTCATGCCCTGGACCAGATCCCTGGCCCGCGGGCCCCAGACGCCGAGCGTGCACCACGCCGAGGTGAGGTCGGTGACCTCCACCGATCCGTCCTCGGGCCCGTGATCGCGTACCCACTTCCGGTCGGCCTGGCCGGTGATGCCGCCGGTCACCACGCGGAAGTGATGGGGTCCAAGCCGCATGATCGTGAGGTCGGCTTTTACCCCTCCGGCCGCGTTGAGGAAGGACGTGTACGCGACCCTGCCGATCGGGACGTCCATCTGCGCAACGGCCACCTTCTGGACGAGATCGAGCGCCCCGGGGCCGGTCACGTCGAAGAGGGCGAACGCGGAAAGATCGATCAGGCCGACCCGCTCCCGCAGGGCCAGGTGCTCGGCGTTGATGATGGGGGACCACCATCGCCGGTCCCACTCAGCCTCGCGGGGCATGACCCGGTCGCCGTACTCGTCGAGGAGCCCGGCGTTCGACTCGTACCAGTTGGGCCGCTCCCAGCCGGCGGTCTCGATGAACACCGCGCCGAGCTCCTTCTCCCTGGCGTGGAAGGGACTGAGCCGGACGTCGCGATTGGAGAGCCATTGCTCGGCCGGGTGGACGATCCCGTAGGTCTTGTTGTAGCCCTCCCGTAGAAGCGGGCGATGTCCGAAGCGTGCGGGTCGATCTCCGGCGTGCCGTCCGTCATCCACTCCGCCATCGTCCGCCCGATCCCGGGAGCCTCCTTCACCCACACCGCGGCCACCGACCACAGGCCCCGGACCTGAGGACTCTCCCCAAGGAGCGGCATACCGTCCGGGGTCAGGGACAGCAGTCCGTTGATCGCGTACTTGATGCCCACCCGCTCGTCGCCGAGGATCTCCGGGAACAGCTCCAGGGCCTGCTCCATCTGGGGATCGAAGTCCTCCCGAGTGAAGGGCAGCTCCGTTGGAGACAGCGCCGCCTCCTCCATGGAGGGGATCTTGTCGGGGTCGACCAGGATCGGGCGGTGGGCGTACGAGCCGACCTCGAACTCGCTGCCGTGCTGGCGTTCGTACATGTTGGTATCCACGTCCCGGATGATCGGGTAGCCGATCTCACCCACCGTACCGGCCAGGATCGGCACCGGTCCCACGTCGATCATCTGGTGGACGGCGGGGGTGAGCGGGATCGACGCCCCGGCCATGCGGGCGATCCGCGGGCTCCACACGCCGCAGGCCACCACGATCACCTCGGTGTCGATGCGGCCCCGCGAGGTTTCCACTGAACCGATGCGACCGTTCTTCACGCCGATGCCGGTGACCTCGGTGTTGGCGAGCACGGTCAAGGCGCCCAGCCGTTCCCCCTCTTCGCGCATCAGGGTCCCCGCTCGAAGCGAGTCCACGACCCCCACGCCGGGCGAGTAGAACCCACCGAGGACGATGTCCTGGTTGATGAACGGGATCAGCTCCTTCACCTGCGATGGGGTGAGCAGCTCCGCCGGCTCGCCCCACGACGTGGCCGAGGCGAGGCGCCGCTTCAGCTCCTCCACCCGTTCGGGCGTCCGGGCCACCTCGATCCCGCCGCTCTCGGTGAAGACGCCGAGCTCCTTGTACTGAAGGATGCTGTCCTGGGTGAACTTCGTCATCTCTTTCGAGTGGTCGACGGGGAAGAGGAAGTTCGAGGCGTGACCCGTGGAGCCGCCCGGATTGGGCAGGGGGCCCTTGTCGAGGAGCACGATGTCCTTCCATCCCAGCTTGGCCAGGTGATAGGCCATGCTGTTGCCCTGGATGCCCGCCCCGATGACCACGACCCTGGCTTGCCTGGGCGCTTGATCCATGCGGTGGCCTCCTCAGGAGGCTGGGAGCTCTGCTGAGCCGTAGCGGGCCAGGACGTCCCGCCTCCAGCGTTCGGTGCTCTCCACCTGGTTGAACGTGTTGATGTGGAAGCCGGCCACGTCCGTCGATCCCTCCTCGAGCAACGGCGACAGGGTAGCCAGGAAGCCGTCCGGCCGGTAACCCCCCCGTCGAACCAGGCGCGCCATCAGGGTCCCGTGTTTCCTCAGATAACGGATGGAGTCTCCCACCCCGACTCGCAGGGACATCTCGAGCAGCTTGCCGCGGCTCACCGCGCCCGGCATGCCGATGTGGACGGGGAGGCTCACCCCGGAGCGACGGATCCGGCCGATCCACCCGAGGATCACGGCGGGCTCGTAGCAGATCTGGGTGACCAGGTAGGAGGCGAACGACTGCTTCGCCAGCAGGGCCTCCAGGAGGGCCTCGTCGTCCACCAGCGGGTGACGCTCCGGGTACCCGGCGATCCCGATCCGGGCGAAGCGGTGACCGCGGTCGGCCAGGGCCCGCAGCAGGGATAGCGCCGAATCGAAGGGGCCGGCAGGGGCGGGCGGGTCACCGCCCACGACGAAGACCTCCTCGATCCCGCTTTCGCCGAGGCGCCGGGCGATCCGGGCAAGGTGCCCGGGCCCTTCGACCAACCGGGCCGACAGGTGAGGGACGGCCCGGAACCCGGCCCCGGCCAGTCGTTCGGTGAGGAGCACCGTCGGCTCCAGGCCCCGGCGAGGAGACGACGTCACCGACACGACCGCTCGCTCGGGCAGGAAACGAATCTGCTCCTCGACCGTGGTGGTCGGCACGAGCTCGAAGCGAGGATGGGCCAGCAGCCGCGCCACCTCGGTCGGGGAGGCGGGAGAGGGGCGGCGTCTCACCGGCGTCTCACTGCTTGGGGATCTCCTTGGTCGGGTCGAAGGCCGGCTTGGGCGAGACCACCGCCCGTACCCGGCCGGACCTCGGGTGATCGAGCTCGAGCTCGGTGCCCAGGGCCTCATACCTGACGGGGAGCATCGCGTAGCCGATATTCTTCTCCAGCCGCGGCGAGTAGCAGGCGGAGGTGACCCGCCCGATCTGCTCGCTCTCCGCGTAGACCGGGAAGTAGTCGATCATCTCGTTGTCGATGTAGCTGCCGAGTGATTCGCCATCGATGTCGACCCCGACCAACTTCTGGGTCACGCCCTCGGCCTTGATCCGCTTCAGGGCGTCCTTCCCGATGAAGTCCGCGTCCTGTTCGAGGTCGACCATCCAGTCGTACCCCAGCCCCACCTCGTACGGGTTGTTGTCCAGCCACATGTCGCAGCCGTAGGCGAGGATGCCGGCTTCGATCCGCCGGATGTGGCACGGGCCGATCACCCGGAGGTTGTGGGGCTTCCCCGCCTCGAGCACCGTGTTCCACAGCTTCGCCGCGTCCCGTCGGGCGTTGTACAGGCCGGGAGACCTCGACGTCCATCCCGTCCAGGGTGAGGCCGAGCGCCATGTCGTAGTACGGGATCTCGGGGACATCCGGGCCGAACAGGGCGCGGATGACCTCCTTCGCCTTCGGTCCCTGGATCTGTACCGGTGCGATGTCGACCTCCCGGATCGTCACGTCGAGCCCGGAGTGATACGCCACGCCCATCGCCCACAGATCGACGTCGCTGTCCGCCAGGGACAGCCGGAAGACGTCCTCGTCGGTCCGGAGGAGAACAGGGTCGTTGATGATGCCGCCGTCCGGGGCCGTGACGAAGACGTACTTGCACTGCCCGACCTTGCACTTGTTGAGGTCCCGAGGCACCAGCATGTTGGTGAACGTGAACGCGTCAGGACCGGAGATCTCGATCTGGCGCTCCACTCCGACGTCCCACATGGTGACCTCGTTCAGGAGGTGCCAGTACTCCTCGACCGGGTCGCCGTAGTGGCGCGGGTGATAGAAGTGGTTGTAGACGCTGTAGATTTGGCAGCAGTGCTTCCGCGAGCTATGGAAATACGGGGTCCTGCGCAGGCGCGTATACAGCAGGATCGCCGGGCGCTCAACGACGGCCATTCCGCTCCCTCCCTCTCCGGAGGCTCGTCACGACCGAGGCGAGCCTCTTCTCACTGGCGGCAGCTTCCTCGACGAATCCCATGCGGCGCGAGATCTCCGCTCCGGCCTCCCGCGTCTGCCCGCCGACCGGCGGCATGCGTTTGGGCGTCAGCCGGTAGGCGGGACCCGACACGCTGACCGCGGCCACGACGGAGCCGGCCCCGTCCCGGATCGGCGCGGCCACGGCGTTCAGGCCGATCTCCAGCTCCTCCTCTGTGTAGGCGTAGCCTCGGGCACCGGCTTCCATGAGCTGCGCATTCAGGAGATCCCGGTCGGTGATCGTGTGAGGGGTCAAGCGCTCGAGCCGCCCCCGGAGCAGCCGGGCGCGTTCCCTCTCGAGGAGGCCGGCCAGGAGCACCTTCCCGTTCGAGGAGCAGTGCAGCGGCGTGCGCTTCCCCACCCAATTGACGTTCACCACAAGGTGGGGGGCGGTGATCTGATCGATGTTCACCACGCGGTCGCCGTCGAGCACGGCGAGATTGACGGTCTCGCCGGTCTCCTCGGCCAGGCGCTCCAGCACGGGGCGGGCCTGCCGCACCAGGTCGAGGCCGGCGGTGGCCACCGCGGCCAGGCGAACGACCCCGAACCCGAGCCGGTACTTGTCGGTGACCGGGTTCTGCTCGACCAGCCCGTGCTCCGCCAGGGTGGCCACCAGGCGAGAGGCCGTGGCCTTGTGGACCCCGAGGCGCCGGCCGAGCTCGGTTACCCCGAGTTCGCCCGCACCGCTCGCGAGCAGCTCGAGGATGGTGACCGCTCGGCCCACCGACTGAACCGTGGCAGGCTGGGCGTTTCGCATTGCGAAACATGTTACGCAGGACGCAACACCGGGGTCAATCTCCCGACCCGGCGGTCCTCGACGGGACGTCAAGGGCTTCGTGGTTGCCCCTTGCGCCGGTCCGTGGCGCTGCCTAGCATCGCGGGGGAAGACCAGCCAAGGGGATGGGCAGAGAAGCGATCCGGCTCCGGTCGTCCCAAAGGGGGCTCCGATGGGGTGAAGGAGCGGCAACCGGGCCAGGCGGGTCCTCGGGAGAGGCGGGGCCGGCTGAGAACGTTCCCCCTTCCATTCCCTGCACTGACTGCGCTGATCGTCACTCTGACCTGCGCCACGCTCCTGGTTGGAACCACACCCGGAGAGGCGGCCGTGACCGCCTCCAAGCTATGGGTGAAGCGGTACAACGGTCCTGCCAACGAATTCGATGCCGCCTACGGCATCGCGGTAAGCGCGGACGGATCCAAGATCCTGGTCACAGGTGGGAGCGACGACGCGACTACAGCCAGTGACTACGCAACTCTGGCATACGACGCGGCGACCGGGTCCCAGCTTTGGGCCAAACGATATGACGGCCCGAGAAACGACGATGACGTGGCCAACGCGATCGTGCTAAGCCCGGACGGAGCCAGGGCCTTCGTCACGGGCCAGAGCTATGACTCCGTCACGCAGTATGACTACGCCACGGTTGCATATGATGCCGCGACCGGATCGCGGTTGTGGGTCCAACGGTACGACGGTCCGGCTCACGACTCCGATTTCGCCTACGGCATCGGGGTGAGCCCGGACGGGACGACGGTCCTCGTCACAGGGGGGAGCGTCGCCGCGGGCACGACCTCGAGCGACTACGCCACCGTGGCCTATGACACGGTCACTGGGACGAAGCTCTGGGTCAAGCGGTATGACGGTCCCGGAAACGGCAATGACGTGGCCACCAGCATCGCGGTCAGTCCGGATGGGTCTCGAGCGTTCGTCGCCGGCCAGAGCACCGGATTGGGCTCCGGACTTGACTACGCCACCGTGGCCTACGACGTTTCGACTGGGTCACAGTTGTGGGCCAAGCGATACGACGGCCCCGCGCATGACTTCGATGGTGTGCAGGACGTTGCCGCGAGTCCCGACGGATCGAAGGTCTTCGCCACCGGCCTAAGCCTCGGAACGGGCTCGAGCGTCGACTACGCTACCGTGGCCTATGACGCGGCCACCGGTGCGAAACTGTGGGCCAAACGCTACGACGGCCCGGCGAGCGATGACGACTTCGCCCACGGTATCGCCGTGACTCCCGACGGGTCGATGACAGTGGTCACGGGGGAAAGCCGCGGCATCGGCACGGACTTCGATTTCGCCACGGTCGCCTATGACTCGGCCACGGGTGGGAAGCTGTGGCTCAAGCGGTTCGGGGCCAGCGATGGGCCGGACGTGGCCAACGACATCGTGGTGAGCCCGGACGGATCGACGGCCTTCGTCGCCGGTTGGACGTACGGCACGCTCAGTGATTACGCCATCGTCGCGTACGACGCGACCGACGGCACGAAGCTCTGGGTGAAGACGTACAACGGTCCCGGCAACTATGTAGATCTCGGTTTCAGAATCGCGGTGAGCCCGGACGGGTCCAGAGCGTTCATCACGGGTGATAGCGTCGGCTCGGGCACTTTCGACGACTTCGCTACCGTCGCCTATTCCACCTGAGTTCCAATAGGCCACAGTGACTCAACCCGTCGTGTGCTGGTAGCCGATCATTCGCCTGAACAGGTCCACGCGGGTGCCCGCATCGATGGTGAGCTCCGCTGAGCTCACCGATCGGGCGAGTTCCTCCATCTCATTGAGCAACCGGCCCCGCGGGCCAGGAGGCAATCCAGCAATGTCGCTCGAGGTCGCCATCAAGGCGCCCAAACGGGCTGCCGGAAGGGTATGCGGATGCGGGAACGCTCGGCCCTCGATGGATTCGAATCGGTCGCTCGATCTCAGCGCTTCTTGCCAGATTCCCGATGCTGCCTGGACCGCGATCTCGGGCGGTATGTACTGATCGATGATCTCGTCGACGGCGACCTTGGTCGGGTCGCCGGGCCGGTACACGTTCCAGAACAGGGCCAGATGGCCGCCCTTGCGGAGGACTCGGTAGATCTCCTGGATCGCGTCGTTCAGCCTGAACTGATGGAAGGCCTGAGCGACGGTGACGGCGTCCACGGACTCGTCTGGGAGAGGGATCGCCTCCGCGGTTCCCTGCATCACCCGCTCCACGGGAATGGCTTCGGCCAGCTTCCGCCGCATCATCGCTGAGGGCTCGACCGCGAGGACGTCCATGCCGGCAGCGAAGAGCGCTCGCGTCAGCTTGCCGGTGCCGGCCGCCAAGTCCAGGACCCTCGCGTGCGGGGAGAGTCCGGCCCGCCGCTTGAACCACTCCACCGCCTCCGATGCATACGAAGGCCGGTAACGCTCATAGTCGTCGACGTCGATCGTGTCGTAGTCGAATCCAGGCATCGGACGAGTCTGGAACGCTATCCCGTCGTGTGCTGGTAGCCGACCAGGTCGCCGTCCCTGATCGACACGATCAGGCCCGACAGGACGCCGCGCGGGTACTCGCTCCCCGGATTGAAGCACCGCGTTCGCCCGTATCGGATCTGGCCCGGTGACTCGTGGATATGCCCGTGCAGGCTCGCCACCGGTTGGTAAGCCTGGACGGCTTCTCGCACCGCCCGGCTCCCCGCACCGAAGTACACGGGCCGCCCTGCCTCCTTGACCACGGACGGAAGCTCACCGTTCGAGTCGAGCTTCAGGCATCGGTCGAGTCCGGAGTCGAGCGGCGGCACGTGGACGTTGAACACGCATCGCCTTGCATCGGGAACACTCGCGACGCTTTCGTCGATGAACGCCGCCAACTCCTCCTCGCTGCATTCGCGTGGCGTGTCCCACGGCGTCGGCGTCGAGTACCCCACCGTGATCATGGTGTGGCGGCCGTCCAGGTCCACCACCCGGTGCTCGGATGGGACTACATGCTCGCCAGCGGCCTCGGCCAGCACCGTGAGGACCTCGGTCATGTCGTCGTTCCCTCCGGTCAGGAAACAGCTGACGCCGGAGCCGGCCAGGCGATCCTCGGCGAACCCGACCCATCTGGCCAGCCGCTCCCGGGCCAGGCGAACGAACAGCCGGTCGACGGCCGCCGGGTCTGCCTGAAGCGCCTCGTACTCGTCCCGGCCCATCACCGACCAGTAGAAGCCGGCCGCCTCCACGCTCCGAGTGAAGGCGTCGACGGCTCCGGCGTCCTCGAGCACGTGGGGGAGGCCGTGGAGCTCCGCCCGGTGCGTTCCGTCGCGCTGGGCCAGGACGGGCACCATCGCCTTGCCCATGAGGTCACCCCCGAACACCAGCACGTCGGCCTCGTAGAAGCGGGCGGCATTGACGAACTTCCGAAAGGTCGGCTCCGAGCCGTGGAAGTCCGAGGCGAAGAAGATCCGGGTGGGGCGTGACTTCGGCGACCGCTTCAGGAGATTCATGGCCGGGTGAACGGCCCGAGGCCGTTCACCGCATCTTCACGACCACGGTCTTGAGCTCGGTCAGTCGCTCGAGCGAGAACCTCCCGCCGACGCGGCCGACGCCGCTCCGGGAGCCGGCTCGCCCCCCGAACGGCAGGTGCGACTCCCAGTAGTTGGTGCCCTCGTTGACGTTGACCCACCCGGTTCGAACCGACTCGGCGAACCGCAGGCCCCGCCCGAGATCGCGGGTGAACACCGCGCTGAGTAGCCCGTACGGAGAGTCGTTGACGATCTCGATCGCCTCGTCCTCCCCCCGGATGGTGGTGATCGGGGCCACCGGCCCGAAGGTCTCCTCGCGAGCCACATCCATCTCCTCGGTCACGCCATCCAGGACGGTGGCCTCGAAGTAGAGGGGCGTCCCGAACGTGGGAGCCCGATGCCCCCCGGTCACCACAGTGGCCCCGCTGCTCGCGGCCTCGCTCACATGCCGCTCCGTCTTGGCCGCCGTGGGCTCGTTGTTGAGCGGGCCCATCGTGGTGCTGTCGTCGAACGGATCGCCCAGACGAACCTCCGTTCCCACGGCCGCCCGGAGCCGATCGAGGTATTCGTCGTGGGCCGCCTCGTGGAGGAGGATCCGCTCCCCCGCTGTACAGCTCTGGCCGGCGTTGAGGAAACACGCTTCCAGGGTCGCGGTCACCGCGGCGTCCAGATCCGCATCCTCCAGCACGACCAGGGGGCCGTTCCCACCCATCTCCAGGAGCAGCTCCTTCCCCGCGGCCCGCTCGGCCACCTTGTGGCCGGTAGCGATGGAACCGATGAACCCGATGGCGTGGGTCCCCGGATTCCCCGCGACCTCGTCGCCCACGACCGGGCCCGGGCCGGTCACGAGGTTGAACAGGCCCGCAGGCAGGTCGGCCTCCACCATGCACTCGGCAAGCTTCACGGCGCAGACCGAGGTCGTCGGCGCGGGCACCCACACCACCGCGTTCCCGGCGGCCAGCGCCGGGGCAACGATCTCCGCCGGCATCGTGTACGGCCAGTTCCACGGCGTGATCACTCCGACAACGCCGCGCGGGACGCGGTAGACGAAGACGCGCTTGTCGGCGTCGACCGAGTGCGGCATGAGGCCGTCGAGCCGTGTGGCGTCTTCCGCGGCCATCTCGTAATAGGAGACGAGCTCGTCCACCTCGTCGAAGGCCTCCGCGCGCAGCGGCTTGCCCTGGTCGAGGGTGAGCGTCCGGGCGAGGTCGTCGCGGCGCTCCTCGATCACCCGGGCCACCCGGCGCATGGCCGCGGCCCGATCGAACGCGGACCGCGCGGCCCAGTCGCCCCAGGCGGCGTTGGCCGCGGCGATGGCGCGCTGGGCGTCGCCGCGCGTGCCCTCGGGGACGGTCCCGATCACCTCGCCCGTGGCCGGGCTGGTCGCCTCGAACGCGGCGCCGCCGTCCGAGTCCACCCACTTGCCGTCGATGAACATCTTGAGGTCGCCCACGCCGCTCACCTCTTCCCGACCTCGAAGGCCCGCTGGTAGATCTGCTCGTAGCCGGTCTGGTCGACCTCCCGAGGATTTCCGATCGTCTGGGGGTCCTCGTAGGCGATCTTGGCCAGCATCGGGATCTCCTCCGGGGAGAACCCGAGCTCCTGGAGCGAGGGGATGCGCATGTCCGCGGTCATCGCGTACACCTCATCGACGGCTCGCTCGGCGGCGTCGGTCGGGTGGAGGTTCCTGGTCTCCTTCCCCATGGCCTCCGCGATCCGGGCGAACCGGGGCGGGTCGCCCATGTAGTTGTACTCGACCACGGGTCCCAGGACCCGGCCCGTCAGGTCCCCGTGGGGCACGTCGTGCACACCACCGGCCGACTGGCTCATCGCGTGGGCCGCCCCCGCCGAGTCCGTTCCGTAAGCCATCCCCGCCAGCATGGCGGCCAGGCTCATGTGGTAGCGGGCGTCCAGGTTCGAGCCCTCTTCGAAGGCAACCCGAAGCCATCGGCCACGTACTCGATCGCTTGAAGCGCCACCGCGTCGGTGAACGGCTGGTGATAGGCCATCGTGTAGCACTCGACCGCGTGGGCCAGGGCGTCCATGCCGGTCCCGGCGGTGACCGATGGAGGGAGGTTGACGGTGAGGGCCGGGTCGATCAGCGCCACCCAGGGGGCCAGGTTCGTCGTCCCACCCACGTTGAACTTGATCTTCCGATCGGGATCGGTGATCACGGCCCACAGCGTGACCTCGCTGCCGGTCCCGGCCGTCGTGGGAACGGCGATCAGCGGGGGGATCCGCCGGTCGATGGGGTCGTGTCCGTACTCGTACTGGAGGATCGAGCCGCCCTGAACGGCGACCAGGCCGGCTCCCTTCGCCGTGTCGATAGAGCTCCCGCCGCCCAGGCCGATCAGCCCGTCGCACCCCTCGCTCTCGTAGTGCCTCGCGCCCTCATCCACCAGAGCGATGTCCGGGTTGGCCCGCACCCGGTCGAACACGACGGGATCGAGGCCGGACTTGCGCAGCGGCTCCAGCGCCTCGTCGAGGATCCCGGCCTTGACGATGCCCCCGTCGGTCACCACCATCGGCCGGGTCATCCCCAGGGCGCCCGCTTCCTCGCCCAGCGACGCGATGGCCCCGATCCCGTGGACCAGGCGCGTCGGGGACTGATAGCTGCGAACGGAGGGGACGTCCACGCTCATTCGACCGGGATCTCCGCGTGGATCGCCTTGAAATTCACTCCCTGAGCCCGGCGCACGATGTAGGCGATCACGTAGATCACCGCCGCCATCGCGTAGAGGATGGCCATGTATCGCAGCGAGGTCTTGTTGTTGATGCCGTAGGTGTCATTGGTGAACCACTTCCACAGCAGCCATCCGATGAAGGCCCCGGTGATCGCCCCGGCGGCGGTGACCAGCGGGATCCCGCCGATCTTGTACCTGGCGATGGCGGAGTTCTCGTAGAGGGTCTTCCTCCGCCACGGCAGGATCACGGCCGCGATGGCGCTCCCCAGGAAGGTCACCGCGATCACCAGGGTCGCGTCCAAGGTCGCCTTGAGGAACGTGCTGTTGTACGCGTACAGGGCGCTCACCACGATGGACGGGACCAGCATGAGGGCCAGGGCCCAGTAGGGCACGTGCCGCTTCTCGGACACGTTCGCCGCCCAGTCCGGGAGCACCCGGTCGAACGCCGCGGCGAAGATGACCCGCGTCGAGGACAGGAACAGCGTCCCGGCCCATCCGAAGAACCACAGGCTGAACAGCAGGATGAACAGCACCGAGAATGCCGTGCTGTGCAGGTAGTAGCCGGCCAGCATGGGCGGGTACGGCCAGATCCCACCGACCGGGGCCGGCGCTCCCTGGACCGCGTAGAACCAGTTGGCCCAGTTCGAGTTGGCCGCCATGTAGAAGTGGAACCCCATGGTCTTGGCCACCAGCAGGAAGAACAGGACGGTCAGGATCACGGTCCCCCACAGTCCCCACGACATCCCATTTCGAACCCGCTTGAAGTCACTCGCCCCGCGGACCTCTCCGTAGAGCGTGGCGCCCCAGTTGGGCCACAGGAGATAGAAGACCAGCAGCGGGATCAGCAGGAGCGTCGGGCCGAAGAAGGGCGTGAGCTTGAGTCCAGGCGGGGTATATCCGAATTTCACCGAGTCGGTGATGGTCTTCGTGTAGACGTTGCCGGTCGTGCCGAACAGCTTGGCCGACTCCTGATTGAACGCGCTCTGGAAACCGCTCTTGCTCCCGAACAGTAAGATCAAGAACATGATGGCCACGCCGATCATGCCGCCCCAGAAGCAGTACTTCTGAATCTTCGCGTAGCCCTCCATGCCCAGCGACACCAGGAACCCTGCGATGACGATCGTGATCACCGAGACGGTGAAGATTCCCGTGTGCGTCCCCCACCACGCCGCGTCGATCGTGGTGTTGCCCACGGCGAAGTGCCACTTGAGCGTGGCGAAGATCGGCTGGAACAGCTGAACCGACAGGATGTTCCCGTAGATGGGAGCCCAGTGCCACAGGATGAACCACCAGCCGGTCACCGCCAGGACGAAGGCGACGCCGCCGCCGAGCACCCGGCTCTGCCACACGTAGTCGCCGCCGGCCCGCGGCATCACCGCGATGAGTGACGCGTAGGTAATCACCAGGAAGGTCACCAGCACGCCCGTGATCAGCACCGCCGGCAGGAGCTGCCCCTTGGGGAAGAAGGGCGCGAACGACAGCGCCCCGAAGAACCCGAGCGTGATGAGGTTCACCGACAGGAACGAGTACACGAAGGCGTCGAACCGGTTCCACCCCTTGACCAACCCGGTCGCCTTCCGAAGGAACAGGGTCGGCGCCTCACCCACTGCTGCCATTCAGATCACCTCCATATCGTGTTGATGGGGCTGGCCGTTCCCGCACCACCCAGGTACGTCTGGATCCCGAACCCGTCCTCCATGGTCCGTAGGAAGCTGTAGTGGTCGAACGTCCCCCCGTACTTGCCCGGCTGGACCAGAGAGCCGAGGACGGCGAAGACGACGTTCCCACCGCCCGCGAACTGATGCCCGTGGCCGAGGCCGCGGCTTGAGGTTCCCTCGTCGAACGTGATCACGATGACGGTCCTGGGGTCATACGCGCTCGCGTAGGCCTGGATCGCGGGGATCTCCCGAGCCAGGAAGTCATCGAATTGGGAGATCGAGTTGCCCTGTGGGCCGCAGTTGTCGTGGGCGTCCTCACATTCGTTCGGCACGACGTAGTCGAACCGGCCGACAGCTCCCGAATCCAGAGCCGCCTCGAACGCGCTCATGTCATTGGGGCCCGTGCTTCCAGCCGGAATGTCGTTCGCCAGGCACTCAGCCGACTTGTTCGTCTCCGACCACACACCGCCCTCCCCCTCGATGTCGTCGAAGAAGATGGCCGGGTTGTGCTTGGCCCCGTAATGGTTGAGCGTCTTGCGGCCCCCCGTGCTGGTCAAGTAACAGGGTTCCGGCATCGACTCCATCCAGCTCTGCCAGGAGACGCCCGCCCCATCCAGTTGATGGAAGAAGTTGTCGACATCCTGGTGGCAGGAGGCCGCGGACCCGTCGAACTGCTGGCAGCTCGTGAACTGCCCGGACATCATGCCGACGTAGTTGGCCTCCGAGAAGTGAGTGAGGGCGAAGTAGCCGGTGAGCCAGGCGGACTGGGGCTTGATCGTGTTCAGGAGGTACGGGGCATCCTGCTTGTTGATCTGACCGAGCTCTGTGTTCTCTCCCATGATGACGAACACGTGACTGAAGGGGGGCACCCCCTCGAGCTTGATCGACGCACCGGCCGGCGGGCCGCTCATCAGGGAGCCGACGATCGCCATCGCAATGCAGATGCTGGCGCGGGTCATCTCAGCGATCCCACGAGTCCTCATCATCGCGCCACCTCCCCCACCCTGTGACTCGACCTCTTCACCCGTTCACCAGCACGTGGTTCCTGATCTTCGCCTTCTTCGGATCCAGCTCGATGATGGCTCCCTGGAGGACCCCCTCCTCGTACGCGCTGCCCGGGTTCACCGCGAGGGTCTTGCCGATCCGGACCCCACCCTTGCTCTCGTGGATGTGCCCGTGCAGCGACATGAGCGGCTGGTATTCGACGATCGCGTCCCGCACGGCCTTGGACCCGACCGGACGGAGCGCCCGCCCGCCGGAGATGAACTTCATGTCCTCGTCGAGCGCGGGCGCCTCGTCGAGGTTGGAGCCGTATGGCGGAGCGTGGAAGTTGAAGATCGTCCGCCGGTAGTCGGGGGACTTCTCCAGCATCCGGTCGATGCGAACGCGGAGCTTCTCCTCCGGGGCCTCCCGGTAGGTCTTCCACGGCGTCGGGTTCGTCCATCCCATGGAGACCATCGAGAACCCGCCGATGTCCACGGTCCGCGCCTCTCCCATCTGCACCACGGTGGACTTCTCGATCACATCGTCGACCTCGAAGATGTCGTCGTTCCCGGGACACACGAAGCACGGGAGATCCTTGCCCGAGAGCTTCTGCTCGGCGATGTCCATCCACCGATCGACCGTGGCCAGCATGACGTCCTTGAACATGCCATCGACGAGCTTCGGGTCGGCGTTCATCTGGGCCAGCTGCTCCCGGTTCA
>VAYG01000072.1 GCA_005885015.1 Actinomycetota bacterium
ACTCGTGTGCGGGCCCGCCGAACTGATCCGGGAGGCGAGGAGGATCTGGATCCTCTACGGCGGTGCCTGGCGCCAGGCGGGCATCATGGCCGCCGCCGGTCTCGTCGCCCTCGACGAGGGCCCAGCCAGGATCGTGGACGATCATGCACGCGCTCGGCGGCTCGCCCGATCGCTCGCCGACATCCTTCCGGGTGGGATCGATCTGGACATGGTCGAAACGAACATGGTCTTCGTCCACACGGAAGCGATGGGGTTGGATGCGCTCGAGACGATCGAACGACTCGCGGCCCTCGGTGTGGGCGCGGTCCCGGTCACGGGTGCGGTGCGGATGGTGACCCACGTCGATGTGGACGATGACGGGATCACGCGTGCGATCGACGCGTGGCGCTCCGTCGTCGCTGGCGCTGCGAAGGAGCCGTGATGGGCCTGTTCCAGAAGAGCTACCCGCCGGAGATCGCCGGGCGGATCCCACCGGGGCAACGACTCGTCAAAACGTGGCCGGTCCTGCATTACGGTCCGATCCCCACGTTCGACGGCGCGAACTGGGATCTTCAGGTGTTCGGGTCGGTCGAGGAACCTTTCACGCTGAGCTTCCAGGAACTGCGGGCGCTCCCGACCGTGACGGTCGACGCGGACATGCACTGCGTGACCGGGTGGACGACGCTCGACAACACCTGGGAGGGTGTTCCGTTCCGCGCGATCATCGAACGCGCCAAGCCGGCGGCCGACGCGAAGTGGGTGATCGCGCATTCCGCCCACGGATACACCTCGGACCTCTCGCTCGACGCGATGGACGACGACGACGTGCTGCTCGCGTGGAGGAACCACGGCCAGGACCTGGCGCCCGAACACGGGTGGCCACTGCGGCTGGTCGTCCCCAAGCGCTACGCCTGGAAGAGCGCGAAATGGCTGACCGGGCTCGAGTTCAGCCCGAAGAACACGCGCGGGTTCTGGGAGGTGCGGGGGTACCACGTCCACGCGGAGCCGTTCGCGGAGGAGCGCTATAGCTACCAGGAGGGGCCGCGAGCGGAGCTCGAGCCCTAGCTCACGCGACGAACAAGGTGATCGTGTCGCCCGACCGAACGGTCGAACCCGCCGCGGGTGTCTGGCTGATGACCCGGAGCTGTGGCGTGTTCGGAACGTAGAAGAAGCTGACCTCGAGCCCGTACTGGTGGGCCTTCTGCCGGGCAGCGTCGGGGGTGAGGCCGGTGAACGAGGGGGCCGGGAATTCTTGCGGACCCTGCGAGACGGTGATCGTGACCGGGTCACCGTAGGTGGTCGGCGTCGCCTCGGCGGGGTCGACCTTGATCACGATCCCCCGCCCGATCTGGTCCGAGAAAGCCGTCTGGACCACGGGAACGAACCCCGCATGGCGAAGGAGGGCTTCCGCCCGGTCCTGCTGTTTCCCGATGACCGCCGGGATCGGAACGGGCGCCCGACCTTTGCTCACCCAGAGCTCCACGGGACTGCCGCTCGGCGCCTTCCCGACGGGAGGATCCTGGCGGACAACGTTGTCCTGGTTCACGGTCGAGCTGTAGATCCGATGGACGTCCCCCAGCACGAGGTTGGCGCCCTCGATCGCCTTGGCAGCGGCGTTCAGCGACGAGCCGGTGACGTCCGGGACAGGCACCGGCGGCGGTCCGAGAGAGGGTACGACCGTCACCGTCGCGCCCGACTTGAGCGCGGTTCCGACCGGAGGATCCACAGCGAGCACGGCGTCGCGCGGCACGGTCAGGGAGAACTCGCCGTGCGCGACCCGAACGGTGAAGTCGAGCGCGCCCAGCTGTCCGGTGGCATCGTCGAGGTTCGCACCGACGATCCGGGGGACCGGGTGGGTATGCGGGATGACGTAGGCCCACGCACCTTAGGCGGCCCCGGCGACCACCGCGACCACCAGGACAGCGGCGGCCCAGCGCCGCCATCGGCGGCGCTGGGCCCGCTGCAGACGCGGGATCGTCTCGGTGACGGTTGCGGCAGCCGGCGCCGCCGGCTCCTGCGATTCGGGGAGGTCGCTCACGAGCGCACCGAGCGACCGGGCCCGGGGGAGCGAGCCGGCGAACGATGCAAGGTCCACACGCATCGCGGCCGCCGACTCGGGACGCAGCTCACGATCCGGGTCGGTGGCGCTCGCCACGAAGCCGTCGAGGTCGGCGCCGACCTCCGGCGCCGACCTCGACGGCTTCGGCACCCGGTCCGAAAGGTGCTTGTACGCGATCGCCATAGGGGTCTCGCCCGTGTAGGGGAGCTCACCCGTGAGCAGTTCGTACGCGACGATCCCGAGCGAATAGAGGTCCGACCGGGGATCGGCGGGCTCGCCTCGGATCTGCTCGGGGGCGAGGTACTGGACCGTGCCGGTGACGGCCCCGGCCCGCGTGTTCTTCGCGTCGGCGAAGGCCCGGGCGAGGCCGAGGTCGGTGAGCTTCACGACGCCGTCGGTCGTGATCAGGATGTTCTCGGGCTTGAGGTCGCGATGGACGATGCCTTTGGCATGCGCGTGCTCGAGCGCCGCGAGCGTCTGACGGAGGATGTCCGCCGCCTGCGCAGGCGCGAGGCGGCCGCCCGCGTTGAGGAGCTCGCGCACGGACCGTCCGCGCACGTACTCCATGACCATGTAATAGATGCCGTCGACCGCGCCCCAGTCGTACACGGCCACGATGTTCGGATGGTTGAGGGTGGCGGCCGCGCGAGCCTCCCGGCGGAACCGCTCGACGAAGCCCTGGTCGCTGGAGAGCGAGCGGTGGAGCACCTTGACGGCGACCTCGCGCGCGAGGACGGCGTCGTGCGCCCGGAAGACCTCGCCCATGCCGCCGGCGGCGATCCGCTCCAGCACGTGGTAGCGGCCATCGAGGGTCACGAGCGCCTGGCCTTGGCCGTTCGCCGAGGCCATCGGCTGTGTCATGCTCTTGGACATCGGCCTCCCGTTCGGGGAAGCGCTCAAGCTGGGAGGAGCGCGTCCGGAGGCATCCTAAGGCCATGGGGGCCCGGAACCGTGCAGCCACTGCGACCCACCGGGGACGAGGCGGCCTCCCTCCGCATCGCGCAGGAGCTCGACCGGGTCGAGGGAGCGGTCCGGGCCGGCTCGACGGACCTTCGGGCGCTGGGGTTCTGGCGGCTGGTCGCCGGGATCAAGCGCGACCCGGTGCTGGTGCTCGACCACGCCGACCAGGTCGGAAGGATCGACGGGGCGGCGTTCCGTGCTCGCGTGCGGGCTCGGGTACCGGTCGCGATCGGCACTCTCGTGCTGGCGGCGGTGATCGCGGCCGGTGTGGTTGCCCTCCTCCTGGCGGCGCGATGGACGGGAACGGCCGCCGGACTCGCCCTGCTCGTGGCGGCGGTCGCCTGGTCGATCGGGGTGCATTCGCCGACCCACATGGCCTTCGGATGGTTCGCCGGGATCCGCTTCACCGACTTCTTCCTGGGCGGACCGCCTCCGCCGCGGCCGGGTCTGAAGACGGACTACGCCACGTATCTCCGTGCCGAGCCCTCGATGCGGGCCTGGTTCCACGCCTCCGGTGCGATCGCCACGAAGATCGCACCGTTCGTGGCCGTCGCCCTCGCCCCCGTGACCAACGCGCCGGTATGGGCGGTGCTCGCAGCGGCCGCGATCGGCGTGTTGCAGATCGTCACCGACGTGCTCTTCTCGACGAAGACCAGCGACTGGAAGAAGTTCCGCCGGGAACGCGCGGTGGCGACGTACCTCCGCGCCCGCTGACGCCGCTCCTCGGTATCCTTCCCGACGACGGACCGGGGAGCCCGGGCGATGGCCGGGCTGAGAGGTGGGCGCAGGCGCCCACGACCCGCAGAACCTGACCCGGGTCATGCCGGCGGAGGGAGGACGATGGCGGGACTCGATCCCCGAGCGCTCCGTGTCTACGTGGTCACCTCGGCGAGGTTCGCCGGCAGGTCGCATCGCGACGTGGCGATGGCCGCCCTCGAGGGCGGCGCCGGCGCGATCCAGCTCCGCGCACCCGAGCTCCCCGACGACGAGCTGATCGCGGTCGCGTCTGAGCTCGCGCTGGCCTGTGCCGATGCCCAGGTCGTGTTCGTGGTCAATGATCGTCCTGAGATCGCCCTGGCGGTGGGCGCGGCGGGGGCCCACGTCGGGCGCGAGGACGACCCGTCGGAGGCCCGCCGGCTGCTCGGTCCGGATCGCGTGCTGGGGATGAGCGTCGACGGCGCATCGGACGCCCGCGAGGCCGAAGATCTGGGCGCGGATTACCTCGGTGTCACCGTGTGGGCGACCCCGACCAAACCGGAGGCAACGCCGGGCGGGCTCGCACTGGTCCGAACCGTCTCGGGGCAGGGCTCGCTCCCGGTCGTCGGGATCGGTGGGATCGACGCCGTGAACGCGCCGGCCGTCCTGGATGCCGGAGCGGCGGGAGTGGCCGTGATCTCGGCCGTCGCGGCCGCCCCCGACCCCATCGAGGCGACGCGGGAGCTCGTGCGGGTCGTCGACCGCGTGCTCGAACGACGAGGAGGCTGACATGTCCGAGCAGGTGACCGGGAAGGCCACCCCCGAGCTGTTCGAACGGATCATCCTGCGTCGCCTCGGCGCTCGGGACGACGACGTGCTGACGCCACCGAAACACGGGGTCGACGTCGGCGTGGTCCGCGTGGCCGACGGCGTGGCCATGGCGCTCACCACCGACCCGGTCTTCGTCGTCCCCACGTACGGGTGGGAGCGGGCGGCCTGGTTCGCGGTCCACATCCTGGCGTCGGATGCCGCCACCTCGGGTCTGCCGCTCCGGTGGATGGCCGTCGATCTCAACCTCCCGCCGGAGCTCGACGACGACGGGCTGACCCAGCTCTGGGACGCGTTCCACCGAACGTGCGCGGCGCTCGGGATCTCGATCGTCACGGGCCACACCGCGCGCTACGACGGCTGTACCTGGCCGATGGTCGGCGGTGCGACGTGCATCGCGCTCGGCCCCGCTGACAGATATGTCACCCCGGAGATGGCGCGACCGGGCGACGCGATCGTCGTGACGAAAGGCGCGGCGATCGAGGCGACGGCGTTGTTCGCCGCGACGTTCCCCGAGCGGCTCGCCGAGGGGGTCGGCGCCGACGTCGTCGAGGCCGCCGATGCCCTCTTCGAGCAGATGTCGGTGGTCCCGGAGGCCGGGATCGCGCGCAGCTTCGGGGTTCGCGACGCGGGCGTGACGGCGATGCACGACGCGACCGAGGGAGGCGTCCTCGGCGGGCTCCTGGAGGTCGCCGTGGCCTCGGGCAACGGGATGCGGATCGAGCTGGACGCGATCCCGATCCGTCCGGAGGTCCGAGCCGTGTGCGAGTACGTGGGCATGGACCCGTATCACGCGATCAGCGAGGGCACGCTGATCGCGACGGTCGTGCCCGACCGTGCCGACGGCTACCTCCGTGCGCTCACCGACCGTGGGATCGCGGCCGCGGTCGTCGGGAAGGTCTTGCCCGCGGACGCCGGCCGGACGCTCGTCCGGGAAGGGGTCGAAGAGCCGCTCGAGCATCCAGGTCTCGACCCGTTCTGGGGCGCGTTCGGGGCGTGGGCGGCCGAGACGGCGTCCGGCGCGTGAGCCGGGTCAGGCCCATGCCGGCCCGGTAGCGTGGTGCGCTCATGGATCTCGTCTGCGTCGGCGACGTGATGCTGGATGTGCACGTCGCCTCCGGCGCGCTCGCGCGCGGCGGCGACGTGCACGGTCGCGTCGCGATCCGCCCGGGCGGGACCTCGGCGAACGCCGCCGTCTGGGCGGCCTGGGCCGGCGCGTCCACGGCCGTGATCGCGGCCGTCGGCGACGATCTGGCGGGGGCGCTCTGCGTCGATGCCGTCGCAGACCGGGGCGTGGACATCGGCGGCGTGGTCCGGCGCTCGTCACCGACCGGCGTCATGGTCGTGATGACGGAGGACGGCGAGCGTTCGATGGTCGCCGACCGTGGCGCGAACGCGCAGCTCGCAAGGACGGACGTCGAGGGGATCGACGCGGAGGCCGTCCTCGTGTCCGGCTACCTGTTCCTGCAGGAGCCCGGGCACGATGTCGCGGTCGCTGCCGTCGAAGGCGCGCGCACGCCGCTGCTGGCGGTCGAGGCCGCGTCGTGGCCCCTCCTCGAGACGTTCGGCGTGCAGCGGTTCTTCGAGGAGACGGCGTCGTGCGACGTGGTGCTCGCGAACGAGCGCGAGGTGCGGGTGCTGACGGGCACCGACGGTGAGGGCGCCGCGCGGGTGCTCGGAGAGCGGTATCGCTTCGCCGCGGTCAAGCGCGGAGCGAACGGCGCGACGTTGATCGCCGAAGGGCGGCTCGTCGCGGTGGCGGGCGAGGCCATCGAGGAGGTCGAGGCAACGGGCGCCGGCGACGCCTTCGACGGGGTGTTGCTGTCCTCGCTCACGCGCGGGCGAGCGCCCGAAGAGGCGCTCGCCCGCGCCTGTCACGCGGGCGCGCTCGTCGCGGCGAGCCATGCGACCTGGCCGGAGGCGACCGGCGCGTGACGTTGCTCGTCTCCGACGAGGTCGCGATGGCGGTCGCCGCCGGGGGTGCCGTCGTCGGGCTGGAGACGAGCGTGATCGGTCAGGGTCTCCCGTACCCGCGGAACCTCGAGTGCGTGGAACGGATGGAGACGGCGATCCGCCACGCCGGGGCGATCCCCGG
>VAYG01000073.1 GCA_005885015.1 Actinomycetota bacterium
AGCGGCGGCGACCAACATCACCCACGGGGTGAACGACTGTCACCAGTCCGATCAAGTGACGGCCACGGTCGGATTTCAGGGAACGATCTCCAGAGGGGTCAACATCAGCACCTCGTCAGGCTGTCTGCAGCGAGACGGGATCAGCGTCGTGGGGTTCGGCAACCTGTCGGCCAACTACATCGCCATGGCGTGCTGGTGGACGGTGGGTGGCCACACCGTGGAAGCCGACATCCGGTTCAACAAGTACGACTACCGCTGGGTGGCCAATCCGGGGGCGGGATGCTGGAACCGGTACGTCATCGAGGCGGTGGGGACCCACGAGTTCGGTCATGTCTTCGGGTTGGCCCACGTCTCGGAGGCTCAGCACCCGCTGATGACGATGAGCCCCATCATCCATCCCTGCGAGCGGGCCGAGGACACGCTCGGCCTCGGCGACCTGGACGGGCTGGAAACGATCTACTAGCTCCTGGCGGCCCGCCGCCCGCTGCCATCGTCGGCGACAATATCCATCCATGGCCGGCGATCTCGAATCACCCTCGCTCGTACCCCAGGGTATGCGCGAGGAACGAAAGGTCGTCACGGCCGTGTTCGCCGACGTGGTCGGCTCGACGCCCCTTGCCGAGCGGCTCGATCCGGAAGAGGTCCGGCTCATCGTGGGTGAAGCCGTGGCCCGCATGGTCCACGCCGTCGAGGAGTACGGGGGGACCGTCAAGGACCTCGCCGGTGACGGCGTGCTCGCGCTGTTCGGAGCGCCGGCCACCCACGAGGACGACCCGGAACGGGCCGTCCGGGCCGGGCTGGACATCGCCCAGTCGATCGCCGACTACGGGCGGCAGGTCGCCTCGGCCTGGGGCGTCGAGAGCTTCTCCGTGCGGGTGGGCGTGGCCACGGGACCGGTGGTGGTCGGGGCGGTCGGCGCCGGCCGGAGGATCGAGTACGGGGCGTTCGGCGATACGGTCAACGTGGCGGCCCGCCTGCAGTCGGTAGCCTCGCCCGGCACCGTGTTGGTGGAGGCGGACACTCGCAGGCTGGTCGAGCCGCTGTTCGAGTGGGGACCACCTCGCGACCTGGACCTGAAGGGCAGGTCGGACCGAGTCGTGGCGTGGGAGGCGAGCGGGGTCCACGTCCGCGCCCGGAAGGTTCGCGGCGTGCAGGGCATCCAGGCCCCGCTGGTCGGACGCCGTGGGGAGCTTGCCACCGCGCGAGAGGGCTTGGAGGACGTGCTCGGGGGGAGCGGAAGCATCCTGGTCGTGCATGGGGAGGCCGGGATCGGCAAGACCCGGCTGGTGGGTGAGCTCCGCGAGCTTGCGGAGGCGGCCGCCGAAGGAGCCGAGCGCCCGCCCCTCTGGCTCGAGGGGCGATGTGTGTCCTACGGCGAGTCCCTTCCGTACTGGCCCTTCCGCGACCTGCTCCGCGGGTGGCTCGGGGCCGGCGTGGACGATCCCGAACTCAAGGTCCGGGTCGCCCTGCGCCGGGCCGTCGACGGACTGTTCAGCTCGCCTCGCGCGCTGGAGATCTATCCGTACCTTGGGTCGATGCTGAGTCTGGCCCTGGAGCCGGAGGCCGCCGCTCGACTCTCCGAGCTCTCGCCCGAGGCCCTCCAGTACCGGACCTTCGAGGTGGTGCGGGCTCTGATCGCCAGGCTGGCGGAGGATCGGCCGGTCGTGGTGGCCCTGGACGACCTGCACTGGGCCGATCCCACGTCGATCCAGCTCGCGGAGCGCCTCCTTTCCCTCTCCGAGGAGGCCGCGGTCCTCGTGGTGATCACGATGAGGCCGGAGCGGGACCACCCGGCCTGGCAGGTGAAGGAGGTAGCGAGCCGGGAGCTTCCCCACCGAACCTGGGAGATCGCCCTCCAGGCGCTCTCGGGCGACGCGGACAGGGAGCTCCTGCACGCGGTCGTGGGCGAAGGGACGCTTCCATCCGACCTGGAGCGGCGGGTCCTCGCCGACGCCGAAGGGAATCCGTTCTACCTCGAGGAGCTGATCGGTTCCCTCGCCGACGCGGGCGCGCTGGTGCGAGAAGGCGATGGGTGGCGATTCGATCACGACGTCGGCCTCGACATCCCCGAGACCGTGGAGAAGGTGATCCTGGCCCGGATCGACCGGCTGACGCCCCAGTGCCACTCGGTGCTCACCGCCGCATCGGTCATCGGCCGGAGCTTCGGGCTTCCGCTCCTCGAAGAGCTCGCCAGCGGCGGCGGTACGCTCCGCGACGCCCTTCGAGAGCTCCAACGCCTCGACCTTGTCCGCGAGGGCCGGCGGTGGCCCCAACCCGAGTACCGCTTCAAGCACGCGCTGATCCAGGAGGCCGCCTACCGGACACTTCTCACGGAGCGCCGGGCCGGGCTCCACCGGCTGGCAGCGCAGTGGTTGGAGACGCATCACGCGGGCAACCTCGAAGAGGTCTACGGGATCCTGGCCCACCACTGGCTGGCCGCCCGCGACGAGGACAAGGCCATCGCCTATCTGGCGAAGGCCGGCGACAAGGCCCGGCTCGAGTACGCCCTGGACGAGGCGATCGGCCACTACCGGTCGCTGCTGCCGCTGCTCCAGCGACGGGGCGAGGATCAGGCGGTCGCCCTGGTGCTGTTCAAGCTGGCCCTGGCCCTGCACCAATCCCTCCGGTTCGCCGAGGCGAACCGCGCCTACCAGGAGGCCTTCGACCACTGGCGTCCGCCCCAGCCCTACCCGTCGCGGTCGGGGCGGCTGGCCCAGCTGCGGGTTGCGACGAGCTTCCTGCCAGCCGACCCCGACCCGAAATCCGCCATCGCGTGGCCGAACATCCAGCTGTGCATGCAGCTCTTCGATCGACTGGTGGAGCAATGGCCCGAGCGGACCATCGTTCCTTCCCTCGCGGAACGATGGGAGGTCTCCGATGACGGGCTTCGCTACGTCTTCCGGCTGCGACCGGGCCTGATCTGGTCCGACGGGGTCCCCCTCACCGCGCGCGACGTGGAGTTCGGGATCAAGCGCGTGCTCTCGCCGGAGAGCCCGGGCGCGTCGGTGGCCATCTACTTCGTCCTGGAGAACGGTCAGGACTACTACCTCGGGCACAACGCCGACGCGGATCGGATCGGGGTGCGGGCGCTGGACGATCTCACCGTGGAGTTCCGGCTGGTAGCCCCGGCGCCTTACTTCATGAGCGTGATGAACCGGCCGGACGGGGGGCCCCAGCCACGGCACGCCATCGAACGCGATGGGGACGGATGGACCAAGCTCGGCGTCCAGGTGGTGAGCGGGCCGTTCACGATCACTCGGTCCGACGAGGAGCACGTCTGGCTCGGCCGGCAGGACGCATACACGGGGGCGCGGTCGGGGAACGTCGGCCAGGTGGAGTTCATCCGGTGCCTTCCCGGCGAGGCGATCGAGCCCTACGAACGGGACGAGATCGACATGATCGCCGTCCGGTACACGCCGAGGCTGGCCGACCTGATGCCGGCCGAGGCTCGCGACGCCACGCTCGGCCCGGCGGGGTGGTCCGGCTACCTGGGGTTCACCCACCGGGACCCGGCCGTTTCGAACCTCGACCTCCGCCGCGCACTGGCCCACGCGGTGGACCGGGAGGCGCTGGCGGCGGCCATGCCTCTGAACATGGTGGTGGCCACCGGCGGGATCGTCCCGCCCGCGCTGCCCGGGCACACACCGGACATCGCGCTCCGCTGCGACCCCGACGTGGCCCGCGATCACCTGGAGCGCTCCGGGTTCACCGGATCGATCGCCGTGGCCACCTTCGAGGAGGACCTCGCCATCCTCCATCCCGTGGTCCGGTCCTGGGCGGACGTCCTTGGGATCCGGGTGGAGTTGCGGCCCTGGAGCATGAGCGAGGCTGTGGGCGGCGAGGACCCGAGGACCCGGGCGCCGATCTTCTTCACGGGATGGCTGCCCGGCTATCCCGATCCCGAGTACTACCTGCGCCTGCTGTTCCACTCGGACAGCCGAACGAACGAGGGTGGGTTCGCCTATCCCCCGTTCGACGACCTGATCGAGCGGGCCCGGCAGGAGCGCCGTGACCGTGAGCGGCTGGAGCTGTTCCACCAGGCCGATCGGATGGCGGTGGCCGACCGCGTGGCCGTCATCCCGCTCGTGTACGGGCGGAGCCTGGCCATCGTGAAGCCGTGGGTGAAGGGATGGCGGGAGTTCGGGAAGACCTCGGCATCATTCGCCGACCTCGAGGTGTCACCCGAATCACCTCGGGCCTAGCCACGGCCTACGGCAGGCCGAGGCCGGTGCTGAGGGCTCGCAGGGTCAGCCCGAACACCACGAAGGCGATCAGGGTGAAGATCTTGTGCGCGTCGAACTCGTCCTCCAGGCTCCGGGCCAGGCTGTGTGCCACCACGAGGGCGACCACCGGGAACACGATGCCGTAGCCCAGGTGCAGCAGCGATGGGAGCGCGTGGCCTGTGGCGAGCAGGACGATCCCGGCGATCAGCTGGACGCCCAGGAGCACCTGGAGCACGGCGAGGAGGCGCCAGAACCACGCGGTGGGATCGCGGCGGGCCACCCATGCCACCGTCCCCCACAGGAACAGGACGAACCACCCGCCCACGATGACGAACCCGATGTATTTGTGGACGGTCGGCACGCCGGGCCGGAAGCCTAGCAGCGTGGGTGAACGTTCCGTGAACGGCCCATCGCCCTCCCAGAAGTCTCGGTAGAGTGGGAAGCTCCGAGGGGGACCGATCGGTTGCACTTTGCGTGGGCGTGAAGTCTCGGTAGTCCGCAGATAGGGGGAGGAAATGCTCCAGCGACTGGCTCGGTGGTGCTACACGCACCGCTGGCGGACACTCGTCATCTGGATCGTCGCGCTCGTGGGGCTCGTGTTCCTCGGGAAGACGGCGGGGGGTGACTACGCGAGCGACTTCTCACTGCCGGGGGCGGAATCCCAGCACGCCCTGGACCTGCTGAAGGCGCGATTCCCCAGCGAGTCCGGCGGAACCGTCGACATCGTCTTCAAGGCCGACCAGGGCGTGAACGACCCCGCTGTGAAGGCGTCGATGGTGCACTTCCTCGCCCAGGTCAAGGCGTTGCCCAGGATCGCGGCCGTGATCGATCCCTACCAGGCCGGCCAGGGCGAGCCGGCGATCTCCCGGGACGGGAGGATCGCCTTCGCCAGGGTCGACTTCACGGTTCAGTCCCAGGACGTCCCCAAGTCGGAGGTCGATCGCCTGGAGGCCTTGGGCACAGCCACCGAGGGGCCGGGACTCCAGATCGAGTTCGGGGGCGACGTCATCCAGAACGCCCAGTTCGAGCCGCCGGGCGGGGCCGAGGCCGTGGGGTTCGTGGCGGCCATCCTCATCCTGCTGATCAGCTTCGGGTCGGTCCTGGCCATGGGCCTCCCGATCATGAACGCCCTGTTCGGGATCGGGATCGGGCTGTCGCTGGTGTTCCTGTTCGCCAACTTCATCAGCGTTCCGAACTTCACGCCCCAGATCGCCTCGATGATCGGGATCGGGGTGGGGATCGACTACGCCCTGTTCATCGTGACCCGCTATCGCCAGGGGCTCCATGAGGACCGTGACCCCCAAGGGGCCACGCTCGTCGCGCTGACCACGGCGGGCCGGGCGGTCATCTTCGCCGGAACGATCGTGGTCATCTCGCTGCTGGGACTCCTCCTCATGGGGTTCCAGTTCGTCCAGGGGATCGCCGTCGGAGCAGCGGCGGCCGTGTTCGTCACCATGCTCGCCTCGGTCACCCTCCTGCCGGCAATGCTGGGTTTCGTCGGCCGCAACATCGACAAGCTGCACATCCCTCGGCTGCGCCGGACCGAGAACGTGTCCAGCAAGGGATTCTGGTATCGCTGGAGCCGGCTGATCCAGCGGCGGCCGGTGGCCACGGGATTGGTGGGGCTGGTGGCGATCATCGCGCTGATCCTGCCGTTCTTCTCCATGCGGCTGGGCGCCGCCGACGCCGGCAACGATCCCCAGCACCTCACGACCCGCCGGGCCTACGACCTGCTCTCCGAGGGGTTCGGCCCGGGATTCAACGGACCGCTGCTCCTGGCGGCGCGCATCCCCGGGCAACAGGGTCTGGCCGTCATGTCGCGGCTCCAGCAGGAGATCGCGAACACGCCGGGCGTGGCCGCCGTGACGCCGCCCTTCCCGAACGCCAAGGTCGATACCGCCATCATGCGGGTCTACCCCGCCACGTCCCCGCAGGACGCCGCCACCAGTGACCTGGTGAAGAAGCTGCGCGACCAGGTCATCCCCCAGGCCACGCAAGGCACGGGGGTGCAGGTCCTCATCGACGGGGAGACGGCCTTCTTCGTGGACTTCGCCACGAAGATCGGCCAGCGCCTGCCCGTGCTGATCGGCGTGGTCATCCTGCTCTCGTTCATCCTGCTGATGATGGTGTTCCGCTCGATCCTGGTGCCCGTCAAGGCGGCGGTGATGAACCTGCTGTCGATCGGAGCGGCCTACGGCGTGATCGTTTCCGTGTTCCAGAAGGGTTGGGGAGCCAGTCTGATCGGGGTGGACAAGAGGGGACCCATCGAGTCATGGGTGCCCATGATGATGTTCACCATCCTGTTCGGGCTGTCCATGGACTACGAGATCTTCCTGCTGTCCCGGATCCGCGAGGAATACCTGCGCACCCGCGACAACGGGCTCGCCGTGGCAAACGGGGTGGCCTCGACCGGCCGGGTCATCACGGCGGCCGCCGCGGTGATGATCGCCGTGTTCCTGACCTTCGTCGTCGGCTTCGACGT
>VAYG01000076.1 GCA_005885015.1 Actinomycetota bacterium
ATGGCGGTCATCGCGGAGCGCCAGCCCGTCGTGGCCAGGCGTCTCCTGGAAACGATGGCCAGGCGGCTCAGAGCGAACGAGAAGTCCCTCACCGCCTGACCGGCGAGGTCCCGGGCCCTCCTCGCCGGGTACGCTGGGCGGCGTGAACCCCGCCGAGCTCGCGAAGAACGTGCTGGCCGGGGATCGCCGCTCGGTGGCCCGGGCCATCTCGATGGTGGAGGACGGAGCGAATGACCTGCCGGCGCTGTCCGAGGCCCTCTATCCGCACACCGGCAAGGCCTACACGGTCGGGCTGACGGGTTCCCCGGGCGTCGGGAAGTCCAGTCTGGCCGAACAGCTGGTGCGGGCGGCCCGGGCCCGGGAGCAGACCGTGGCCGTGCTCGCCATCGACCCGACATCCCCCTTCACCGGCGGCGCGCTCCTCGGGGACCGGCTCCGGATGCAGGCCCACGCCACGGACTCGGGAGTGTTCATCCGCTCGATGGCAACGCGAGGCCACCTGGGGGGTATGGCGCTGGCCGCTCCGGAAGCTCTGCGGATCCTGGACGCCTCGGGGAAGGACCTCGTCATCGTGGAGACCGTCGGCGTGGGGCAGGCGGAGGTCGAGGTGGCCACCGCCACCGACACCACCATGGTGGTCGTGGCCCCCGGCTGGGGCGACTACGTTCAGGTTGCCAAGGCCGGCATCCTGGAGATCGCCGACGTGTTCGTGGTGAACAAGGCGGATCGTGGCGGCGCCGAGGACGCGGTCCGGGAGTTGCGGAACATGCTTCGGATGGGCCCGATGGCTGAGTGGACTCCTCCGATCGTCAAGACCTCCACGGTGAACGGCGAAGGGGCCGACGACCTGTGGGACGCCATCGAACGGCACCGCAAGCACCAGGAATCCGCCGGCTCGCTCGGCGAGAAGCGGCGCCGCCGCATCGTGGAGGAGGTCAAGAGCATGGTGGCCTTCCGGTTGCGCGAGCGAACCGCGGTGCTGCTGAAGGACGAGCCGGACGGACTGGTGGAGCGCCTCGAGGCGAGGACGCTCGATCCATACCAGGCTGCGGAGGAGCTCCTCCGGACGCTGGGTCCCGGAGCCCTCCCGTAACCGGGCGAGCCGTCGTCGGTATCGGCCACGGTCGGAGATACTGTCGAGGAACGAATTGAGTCGGTCTCCTGGAGAGGGCATGGAGCGAGCGCAGTTCGAACGGTGGATGGAGCACTACCGCAAGGCGGGGGAGCGGGACGCGGACTTCGAGACCCTGTCGGGCGAGCCGCTCGAGCCTCTGTACGGCCCGGAGCACGTCAAGGACCTCGACTACGACCGCGATCTGGGGTATCCGGGCCACTACCCGATGACCCGGGGCGTCTACCACACCATGTACCGAGGCCGGTTGTGGACGATGCGGCAGTTCGCCGGCTACGGAACTGCCAAGGAGACGAACGCCCGGTACAAGTTCCTGCTGCGGCAGGGTCAGGGTGGGTTGTCCGTCGCCTTCGACATGCCCACGTTGATGGGACGGGACTCGGACGATCCGCGTAGCGAGGGCGAGGTCGGCCGGTGCGGCGTGGCCACCGACTCGCTGTCCGACTTCGAGACGCTCTTCGAGGGCATCCCCCTCGGCGACATCACGACCTCGATGACGATCAGCGGCCCGGCCACGATCCTGTTCGCCTTCTTCCTTGCCGCGGCGGAGCGCCAGGGCGTGCCGTGGAAGACGCTGGACGGCACCCTCCAGACCGACATCCTCAAGGAGTACATCGCCCAGAAGGAATGGATCTTCCCGCCTCGCCCGCACCTCCGCCTGATCGGTGATCTCATCGAGTTCTGCGCGCAGGAAGTCCCCAAGTTCCATCCGATCAGCGTGTCCGGCTATCACATCCGGGAGGCGGGCTCGACGGCACAGCAGGAGCTCGCGTTCACGCTGGCGGACGGGTTCTCCTACGTGGAGCTGGGCCTCGACCGCGGGCTGGACGTGGACGCGTTTTCCCAGGGCCTGTCGTTCTTCTTCAACGCGCACATCGACTTCTTCGAGGAGATCGCCAAGTATCGGGCGGCCCGTCGGATCTGGGCCCGGTGGCTGCGGGGCCGCTACGGGGCGAAGGCCGAACAGAGCTGGCGTCTTCGGTTCCACACCCAGACGGCCGGATGCTCGCTCACCGCGCAGCAGCCCGAGAACAACATCGTGCGGACGGCGATCGAAGCGCTGGCCGCGGTGCTCGGCGGGACGCAGTCCCTGCACACGAACGCGCTGGACGAGGTACTGGCCCTCCCCACCGAGAAGGCGGCCCAGATCGCCCTGCGGACCCAGCAGATCATCGCCCACGAGACGGGCGTCGCCAGCGTGATCGATCCGCTGGGCGGCTCCTACTTCGTGGAGTCCCTCACGGACCGGATGGAGGAGGCCGCCGAGGAGTACTTCGCGAAGATCGAAGAGATGGGAAGGGGATCCATGCTGGAGGGAATGCTCGTGGGGATCGAGCGAGGGTACTTCCAGTCGGAGATCGCCGACGCCGCCTACCGCGAGCAGGAGCTGTACGAGAAGGGCCGGCTGGTCAGGGTCGGCGTGAACGAGTTCGTCGATCCGACCGAAGGGCCGATCGACGTGCTGGTGATCCCGCCGGAGACGGAGGGACGGCAGATCGATTCGGTGCGCGGCCTCCGGGCCCGGCGGGACCAGGTGCAGGCCCATGCTGCGCTCGAGAAGCTGACGGCACTGGCGAGGACGGACGAGAACCTCATCCCTCCGCTGGTCGACTGCGCCCGGGCCTACTGCACCGAGGGCGAGATCGTGGGAGCCCTCAAGCAGGTCTTCGGCGAGTACACCGAGAGCCCGCGCTTCTAGCCGCGGCCGGCCTGCGCCTTCCGACGGGCCACATCGCCCGATCGACCGTCCCCCGCGCGGGAGGCTCGGTATCCGCCGCCCCGCCGATTGCGCCCGCGGCCGGAGCGCCTAGGGTTGTGCACACCAGAACGGGAGGGAACCGCGTGAAGCAGTGGGAACTTCGAGGGATCACCGTGACCGCCGACCGTCAGGCCGACGGGCCCGTCGACGCCATGGATCCCCTGCGCATCCTGGTCAATCAGCTGCCGGCGCTGTTCTGGACCACGGACCCCGATCTGGTGCTCACGTCCTCGCTCGGGGCCGAGCTCGACCGGCTCGGCCTCGGGCCCAATCAGTTGGTGGGCGCGCGGCTCGCCGAGCTGTTCGAGATGCCCGAGGACGCCGAGCTGATCGACGCCCATCGGGAAGCGCTCGCCGGCGGTTCGGTGCGGTTCCAGGCCCGATGGGGCGGGCGGGCCATCCGCGCGCGGGTGGCTCCGCTGCGCGACTCGGGCGGCCAGGTCATCGGGACGATCTGCGTCGCCCTCGAGGATGAGGTCGACACGCCAGTCACCGCCCGGTCCCCGCGGCGGGCGGTGGCCGGCGCGGCACGGTAGCGCCGCCTCGCTGAAACCGACTCTCGGGAGAATCCCCGGCTTTGCACAGGGCAGGCTAGTGATGTTCCGGATGCCGCCCTGTGATGGCCTCGTACCCTTCGCTCAGGGCCAAGCCGGCGATTCCGAGGGCGGCGATCGGATCGGCCCACCACCACCCGAATGCCGCATTGAGGGCCAGCCCGGCCAATGTGACGGCCGATAGCAGGGCACACAGACGAGTCTCCCGACTGTCCGCGATCAGTGGCTGGCATTCGATCTGGTGGCCTTCGCGGTGCTTGGCTGCGGCCAGGAACCACATCGTGGCGATCGACAAGGCCGTGAGGATCACTCCTGGAATGGACTCATGGGGTCGGGCCCTGCCCAGCAGGTCCCAGGTGGCCTCTATGACGATGTAGACGGCCAGGAGGAAGAAGCTGCCGCCGATCAGCCGAAGGAAGATCTGCTCGGCCTTTCCCTCGGCGTGCTCATGGTGGCTCCGCAGCTCGATCAGGACCACCACCGCCGAGAAAACCTCGATCACCGAATCGAAGCCGAAAGCGGTCAGAGCGATGGAGCCCGCCAGGAAGCCGAAGATCAGGGCGATAACAGCTTCGGCCGAGTTCCAGGCGATGGTCGCGTACTCCAGCCGATAGGCGCGCCGAAGGTCATGGATCACGGTGGGAGTGTGCCACCTCCAAGGGTCGTATCCTTTGCCGTGATGGACACGCGGCGGAGCGTCGGCAGGCTCGTCCTGGCGGGTGCCGCGTTCGCCGGCGTCATCCTCGGGCACTGGCTGAGCTATCTGATCGCCCTCCCCGACGCCCACCAACGAACGGTGGCCCTGGCGTCCGCAGGACACGGCTACTGGGTCTCCGCGGTCAAGCTCGCGGTGACCTGTGCCGTCGTCGCGGTGGCATCCGAAGCCATCCGGCGGACACGGGCGGCCCTGGGGAGGGACTCCGCGCCCGAGGTCGGACCGTCGGGACTGGCCGTCCGACTGGCCACCCTTCAGGTCCTGGGGTTCGTCGCGATGGAGGTGTCCGAGCGCGTCACGGCGGGAGCTCCGGTCGCCTCGGTCTTCCAGCACCATCTGTTCGTCCTGGGCATCCTCATCCAACTCTTGGTGGCGGCGGTGGTGGCCCTTACGCTGTTCCTGGTCGGAAGGGCCGCGGTGGCCATCGTTGTGGCGCTGGCGACCCGTCGCTCGCGTCCTCCCTCCCCCCACGGCTTCCCTGCCCGTTCCTGGATCGCCGTCCAGCGGTGGGCCGTCGCCGCGAGCGGGCCCCGCGGTCCTCCCTCCCGGTAGACACCTCCCACGCCCGCCCGGCGAGGCCGAAGGATGTCCGCGCCGGGTGTTGGAAGCCCACTTACCAGGGAGAAATTCGATGAAGAGGATGCTGTCGCTCGCCGCGGTAGCGGGAGTCGCCGCGGGAACCTGGCTCCTGGCCGGGGCCATGCCGGCTTCCGCGCACGAGGAAGTGAAGCTGGGGACCGTGGATTTCGAGATCGGCTTCTTGAACGAGCCGGTCTATGTCGGCTTCCAGAACGGTGTTTTCCTCTCGATCCATCGAGACGGCGAGCGGCCCGTCACGAACGCCGCGGACACCCTGAACGTGGAAGTGGAATACGGGACGCAGACAATGCAAGTGGCCCTGGAACCGAACTTCGATGCGGATCAGGGCGGCGCTCCCGGCGATTACGTCGCACATTTCATCCCGACTCGTCCCGGTAAGTACACGTTCCACCTGTCCGGCTCGATGGCCGGACAACAGATCGACCAGAGCTTCACGTCCGGTCCGACGAGCTTCGATGAGGCGGTCGATCCCGCCTCCGTGGAGTTCCCCGCTAAGGACCCGACTACCGGACAGCTCGCCGAGCGGTTGGACCGGGACATCCCTCGGATCCAGTTGGCCGTTCTGACCCGGGCGGCCCGCGCCCAGCGGCGCGCGAGCAGCGCTCGGACGCTGGCCGTGGTCGGCGTGGCCCTGGGCGCGCTCGGGCTCCTGACCGGGGTGGCGGCACTGGTCGTCGCGGCCCGGCGGGGTCGTCCCGCCTGAGGCGTGGTGCGCCGCATCCCGGTCGTCGCGCTGCTCGTCGGGATCCTCCTGGTTCTGGCCGCCCCGCCGGCTGGAGCGCACGCGCTGGTCAGGAGGTCCGATCCCCCCGACGGCGCCCTCCTGGACCAGGCTCCCCGCCGGGTGACGATCACGTTCACGGAGGCGCCGGACTCGTCGGTGTCGGTCGTCCACGTGCTGGACTCCTCGGGACGGGACGTCGCCGCCGGCAAGGCAGTGCCGCAGCCCGGGAACCCGTTGACGCTGGTGATCCCGATGGGCAAGGTCGGCCAGGGCGTGTACACGGTCACCTGGCGGGTCGTCTCCAGGGCGGATGGGCACGTCACCGCCGGCTCGTTCAGCTTCGGGGTGGGGGTTTCTCCGGCCGGCGCCCCGACGCCGGTGGTGGCGGGGTCCAGCTCGCCGTCGCCCTCGCCTCTCGCCGCGGCGGGACGGTGGGCCCTCTACGCCGGGCTCGCCCTGATGCTGGCGGCGGGCGTGGTCGGGCTGGTGGCCTTCGGGGGGAAAGCTCCACCCGGCCGCTTCGTCGTCGTTTCATGGGCCTTGGCCGTGGCCGGCCTAGTGATCATGGCCGTGGCGGAACGAAACGCGGTGGGGGCCTCCCTCGCCCGATTCGTGCATTCGGCGGCGGGACGAGCGCTGATCCGCCAGGGCATCGGCCTGGCGGTCGCTGGCCTCGCCGTCCTCTTCCTGGCCCTCCGGCCGGGCCGGACGAGCCTGTGGGCCCTTGCCGGGGCGGCGGCCGGAGCGATGCTCCTACACGCCGAAGCCGGACACGCCGCGGCCTCGCCCCGCTACTCCTGGCTCGACATCGGCGCTCAATGGATGCACCTGGTCGCGGTGGGGATCTGGGTGGGTGGGCTGGTCTGGCTCCTGGTGGGCACCCGCGGCCGGGAAGGGACCGAGCGAGCCGTCGCGGTGAGGCGGTTCTCGACCCTCGCCGGGATCGCCCTGATCGCGGTGGCGGTCACAGGACTCCAGCGAGCCATCTCGGAGGTCGGCTGGCCGACGGATTGGAGGCGCCTGGTCGACACCGGGTTCGGGCTGACGCTGTTGATCAAGACCGCCGTGTTCGTCGCGCTGGCCGCCCTCGGAGCGCGCAACCGCTACGTGAACGTCCCGCGGGTCGGCTCGGCCCCCGGGGGGATCTCCGCGCTGCGGCGCACGGTCGGCGCGGAGGTCCTGCTGGCCGCGGGCATCCTGGCGATCACCGGGGTCTTGACCCAGCTCACCCCGCCGGCCACCCTGGCCGCCGCCGCACCTCGGGCTCGCCCACCCGCCAACGTCGTGGCGACGGGGAGCGACTTCGCCACCTCCGTTCGGGTCAGGCTCACCGTGACTCCCGGTTCCCCGGGTCCGAATCACTTCGAGGCTAGAGTCAGCGACTACGACACCGGCGCCCCCGTCCCGGCCACCGGGGTCCAGCTCTCCTTCGCGCTCCCCGGACGGCCGGACCTCGGGACACCCACACTCGATCTCTCGAAGGAGTCGACCGGGATGTGGGCGGCCCACGGGACGGTCCTGTCCATGGATGGGCGATGGGACGTCAGCGTGCTGGTCCAGGAATCCAGCAACGCCGTGACCGTGCCCCTGACCCTGGAGACCCGCCTGCCTGCGGAGCGGATCCGGACGATCCCCGGATCGAACGGCCAGCCGACGATCTATGAGATCGACCTGCTGGGTGGGGCCTCTCTCCAGTCGTACGTCGATCCCGGAACCGCAGGCCGGAACACGGTCCACTTCACGTTCTTCCAGGGCGGCGGCAGCGAGCAGCCGATCGCCGCGGCCATGGCAACCGCGCTTCCCCCAACAGGAGCGATGACGGAATTGCACCTGATCCGGTTCGACGCCGGGCACTTCGGGGCCAACGTCACGTTGTCACCGGGAGCGTGGAGGTTCGAGATCCACGCCTCCACCCAGAACCAGACCATGTACAGCGCCTACTTCACGGAGCGGATCCCATGAGTACGACGAATCCTCATCCCCGGTCCCTCGTCCGCGTGCGATTGGGAGCCGGGCTGGCCATGCTCCTCGTTCTCGCGGCCTGTTCCAAGGCTGCCGGCTCGGTCCGGCCGTCCGAGAGCGCCCTGGGGTCGCCGCGGCCCAGCAGCCCCGCCCATGTCCGGATCCTCGCTCCGACCGACGGACAGGTGTTCAAGGGCACGTCGGTCAAGGTTCCGGTGAAGCTGGCCCTGTCGGGCGCTCGCATCGTTCCCGCCACGACTCAGCACATCACTCCGGACACGGGGCACGTCCACATCTTCCTGGACAACCAGATCGTGGCCATGAACTTCAAGCTCACCGACGTCATCCCTAACGTCCAGCCCGGCCTGCACGTGCTACGGCCCGAGTTCGTCGCTTCCGATCACCTGCCCTTCGACCCGAGGGTCTTCACCTCGGTCACATTCAGGGTGGAGCCATGAGGCCCACCCTCGCCGCGGCCGAGCCGGGTGCGGCTTCCGTGCGCGTGGATCGGCTTGACGGGCGATGGGTGCTGCTGCCGGCCGGTCTCGCCCTGCTGCTGCTCCGCCCGTTGCTCCCCGCGGGCCCGATCCGATGGTGGCTGCTCGTCGCTTCCTACGGCTCGTTGCTGGCCGCCTCCGCACGGACCGATCCTCTGTGGGAACCGGGGACAGCGAGCCTCCTGACCGCCGGGGGAGCGTTCGGCGCGGGAGCCGTCGCCTTCGGTCTCGTGTTCGTCCTGGCCGCCCCGCCGGTGCGGACCGACGTGGGCACGAGCGGCCTGGCCCTGACTGTCCTGGCCGCGGTGGCCGAGGAAGCGTTCTTCCGCGGCTTCCTGTACGCACGGGTCGGCCCCTTGGGTGTGGTGCCGGCGATCGTGGTGTCGGCCGGCGCCTTCGCCCTGGTCCACGCCGTCGCCTATCCGACGGCCGCGCTGTGGGTGGACCTGGCGGCTGGTGGACTGCTCGGGTGGCAGCGATGGGTCTCGGGGACGTGGATGGCTCCGGCCGCGTCCCACGCGCTGGCAAACCTCTTGGCGGTGACCGCATGAGGCGGGCCGCCGTGGTGCTCGGCGCTCTGCTGCTCCTGCTCGGACTGCCCCGATGCTCCTCGGGCCCCGCCCCGATCCGGATCGGGGCGGTCTACCCGATGACCGGCCCCCAGGGGGCCGGAGGCCTCGACGAATATCGCGGGGTCCGCCTGGCCGTCGACCTCGTCGATCAGGACGGCGGGGTGAACGGGCGCAAGGTGGTGCTTCAGCCCCTCGACGTGACCGGACCGGACGGAGGGCCGTCCGCCATCGACCAGCTGGCCGCACGGGGAGTGAAGATCGTGTTCGGAACCTACGGCAGCACGATCTCGGCGACCGCCGCTGGCGAGGTGGCTCGGCGCGACATGCTGCTATGGGAGACCGGCGCGGTGGGAGGGATGACCGGGCCGGGACCGGGGCGCTCGTTCTTCCGCGTGGCTCCGAGCGGGGCCGGTCTGGGTCGCAGCGCCGTCGATTTCGTCACCCGGGAGCTCGCCCCGCTCCTCCGGGTCCGGACGGCCGATCTGCGGTTCGCCGTGACGAACGTGGACGACACATACGGACAGGAGGTGGCCCGCGGTGCCCTCCAGGCCATCCGTGCCGGCGGGCTGACCTTGACCGGAACGTTCTCCTACGACCCTCGCCGGCTCGACGCGCCGGCGATCGCCCGGGCCGTCGAACGGTCTGGGGCAAACGTCGTGTTCGCCTCCGCCTATGTGGAGGACGCGGTGGCCATCCGCAAGGAGATGGTTCGCCAGGGCCTCCGCCTGATCACCGGGATCGGAACCTCATCCAGCTACTGCATGCCCGAGTTCGGAGCCGCGCTCGGGCGGGAAGCGGTGGGGCTCTTCGCCTCGGACAAGCCCGACGGATGGGCGCTGGACCGGGACGGGCTCCTTCCGGCGGCGCGGGCCCTGCTGGACCGGGCCCAGGAGGCATACGAGGCCCGCTACCACGCGTACATGAGCGCGCCGGCCCTGGCAGGCTTCTCCGGGGCATGGGCGCTCCTGCACGACGTCCTCCCGCGCGCCGGATCCATCACCGCACCTGCCGTGGCCTCGGCGGCGCTGGCCGCCCGCATCCCGGAAGGAGGCCTCCCGAACGGCAGCGGGCTCCGGTTCGGCGAACCCGGAACCCCCGAGGCCGGGGAGAACCTCCTGGCGGCCAGCGTCATCTGGGAATGGGTGGCCCCCGGTCATCGGGTCGTGGTCTGGCCCCCGCGCTTCGCCACGCAGGCCATCGAGCCGATCCGGCCCATGCCTTGAGGCGCCGCCGGCTGGGCGCGATCGCCGCCGGCGCCGGCTTGGCCGTCGTCTATGTGATGACCGCCTTGTGGGTCGGCCGGACCAATCCGGTGCTGCGGTTCCCGATCCTGGACGGCTTCGGACCGGCCCCGCCCTACCGATGGGTCAGTCCTCCGCCGTCGCTGGCAAGCACCAATCAGCCTCCGCGTTCGGGTCGGTTCCACGTCGATCTCAATCCCCAGACGGGGTCGGAGGCCCGGGTCCTGTCGACCCGGGATAACCAGGCCAGCTTGGTCCTGGACATCGGGAGCATCCCGCCACGCCAGGGGGCCACCGGGGCGCTGATCACGGTCACTCCGACGGCGCCGACGGGCTTCCCCCAACCTTCCGGCGGACTGACCGTTACCGGGAACGTCTACCGGATCGTGGCCACCTACCAGCCCGGCGGCCAGTCGATCCCCAGGCTGGCCAAGCCCGGCCAGGTCGTGCTGTTCTATCCGGCGGGGGCGGGAAACGTCATCCACAAGCATCGCCTGCTGGTCTCCGCGGATGGGAAGTCCTGGACCGCCGTACCGGCGGCCGATGCCGCTGTCCAGCAGCTCATCCAGGCGACGGTATCGAGCCTCGGATATTTCGCCGTCGGCCAGGCCACCGTGGGCACGGCTCGCGGCCGTTCCCTCGGATCGCTGGTCGTGTACGTGATCGTGGCCGTGCTGATCGCACCGGTCGTGTTCGTGATCGTCCGAACGGAGCTGCGGCTGCGCCGCCGCCGCACCGCTCGCCCGCCGACCAGGACGACCGGGCGCCGCCCCCGCCCGTGACCCCGGTCGGGGTGCTCGGCGACGGCGGCACCCCCGATGTCGAGGTCTCCACGTTCCTGCTCCTGGCCGCGTTCGGCGTGGGCTGGGCCTCGTTCCAGCGGCTCCGAGGCCGCTCGTTCGCCCGGCTTCCCCGCGGCGGGGCCTGGACCCTGGCCGGGCTGGCGACTGCCTGCGCGGTGCTCGCGTTCGTCCTCCCGCCCCTAATCTCGCCCGGACCAAGCGCGACTCGGCCAACCTCAACGGCCACGATCCGGATCGTCTCCCCGTCCGCTGGGGAGGTGTTCACGGCCTCGCCCAGCGGTACGGCCAACGTGCCCGTGCGCCTCACGCTGGTCGGCGGCCGGATCGTCCCCTTCTCGACGACGAGGATCCGGTCGAACGAAGGCCACATCCACCTGTTCCTGGACGGGGTGCTCGTGTCGATGACCGGCGCGCTCACCTCGACCCTGACCGTGGCCCCGGGGCCACACGTGCTACGGGCCGAGTTCGTGGCGGCCGATCATGGGCCGTTCGACCCGCGGGTCCTGGCGAGCGTCCGGTTCACCGTGCGTGGCTGATCGTTCCGGCCCGGGGCCGGCGAGCATCCGCGCCCACACCAGCAGCTCGATGGGATAGACGAGATATCCGGCCCGGCCCGCCGGAGCCAGCAGGAACGCCACGGCGACGGCCGCCGCCGTGCGGGCCGTAGCCGCCCCGATCGACCGAGCTGGCCGCCACAGCAGGAGGAGCAGGCCACACGCGGCGATGACCGCGGCCAGCGTGGCGGTGAGCGGCGTCCGCGCCGAAGGAAACGCTGCCACGATGGCGTGGCCGAGCGTCGGCGTGCCAGCCGGGGTGGGCTGATGGCCGAGTCCCAGCGGGAACCGCACCACGTCCTCGACGAACGCAGCCGGGTTCCACACCACGAAGGGCAGGACGACGGGGACGGCGACGGCGGCGGCCGCCCCGAGGAACCTCGCGACGTCCTTGCCGCCCCGGCCCCGCCAGATGGCCACCGCGAGGAACAGGAGCAGGGGCCACGCCGTCTGCTTCATCGCCGCGGCCAGACCGGCGGCCACCCCGGCGCCCACGATCCGCTCGCGCCAGGCGAGGACCACGGCCAGGAACATCGACGCCAGCACGGGGAGATCGTCTCCACCCGTGGCCATGAGCAGCGCGCCAGTCGGCAACACAACCAGGAAGAGGAACGCGCCCCACGGGTCACTCCCTCCCTGGCGAGCCAGCCACATGGCAGCTCCGGCGATGCTGAGCGTGGCCACGGCGAACGCGACCCTTGCGTCGGCCGCGGCTGCGTCCCCGCTCAACCCTCGAGGCAGCCCGAACACGAGCATCGCGGGCAGATAGGGGAAGTGCGTCCTGGTGCCCAGCGGCCGCGCCCGGAGCGGACCATGCAGGTAATCGGCCACGTACGGGTCGCGGCCGTGCAGGAGGGCCTTCGCCGCCTCCTCGGTGACGATCGCCTCGGACTGCGCGTGGAACCCGGGGTCGGTCCGGGCGCGCCATGCCACCTCGAGGCCCAGGGGGAGGATGGCGGCCCCGGCCAGGACGAGGATGGCCAGCCAGGCTCGAGCCCGTTCCGATCCCCGGCCGACCACCAGGGCGAGCGCGCCGACGGTTCCGGCCGTGTAGGCGATGGAGGCGATCCGCCCCCATTCCCGGTAGATGGGCACCGCGGCGGCGAGGGCCGCGACCCCGGCGAACACCGCCGAGGAGAGGTAGAGGACGGCATTCCAGACCGAACCGCGTCGGTCTCGCATCGCTCGGAGGATATCCGCGGGATTCCTGCTCCGGGGGAGCTAACCGCCAAACAGGGCGGGGAGCAGCGTTGTCTTGCCCAGGACGAAGATCGTCCCGATGACAAGGCTGAACAGCCCGGTCAGGATGGCCACGGTCGCGTAGATGGGGAAGTTCTTCGAGGCCTTGAGGAATCCCATCGCCGACCCCAACGTGATCAGGGAGTTCGACGAGAGCAGGCCGACGATGAATGCGAGGAGGACGACGACCCCTACACCCCTGCCACCTGCCCCCGCCGCGGAGAGAAAGATGAGGACCTGCGTGGGCGTCTCGGCGCCAACCCCGTGGATCATCCCGACCCCGAAGGCCGTCCCCCGTCCGTAGTTCATGAACGCCTCATCGGGTTCCGGGTTGGCATGGTGATGGTGCCCGGGCCGTCCGTGGTGTCCATGGTGCCAGTCGGGCGCTCCGACCTCGCCTGGATCCATCACTGAGACCGCCGCCGCGGAGCCCAGCGGTGGCGAGAGCTGAGCCGTGAACCGGCGCCGGGCCCAACGGACGCCTCTTCGGATCCCGCTGAACACGAGCATCCATCGGCTGCGCAGGCGGAAATCGCGTCCGTGCCGGATCAGGGAAACAA
>VAYG01000077.1 GCA_005885015.1 Actinomycetota bacterium
GTGGTGCTGTACGGAGTGCGCCCTTCGCCGAACACGCAGGTCGGAGCGGCGGCCGCGGCAGGATTCGCCGCGATGGTCGGCTCGCTGGCCCTATGGAGGCGAAACCCGGACTCGCACTGGCTGGCTCCGCTCGCCCTGTTCGCCATCGCCGCCGCCATGGCCTCCATCCCGATCGCCGCCCTGGATTGGCCCCGGCGCGGGCCGCTGGTTGCCGCCCTGGTGGTGACGGGCTCGGAAGCCGCCGCCGCGGGCTTCACGCTTCGCCGGGCCGAGCCTCTGTACCTCTCACCCGTGCTCCTCTGCGCGGCCTGGCTGGTGTACGCGAGCGAAGCGATCAAGGGAACACCCGAACCGTTCACGATTCCGGTCGGGATCGCCCTCCTCGTGTTGGTGGAACTGGCCAGAGACGATCGGCGCCGCCATGGGAAGCGCCCCGTGACGCCCGAGCTCCTGGTCCTCGAGTTCGCGGGGATGGGGTTCCTGGTCGGCGCGGCTCTCGTCGAGATCGTGGCCACCCACCTCGCCTACGGGCTGCTCGCGGTGGCCCTGGGCGGTGCGGTCATGGCATGGGGTGGCGTGACCCGGGTGCGGCGGCGGTTCGCTTTCGGGGCGGTGGTCGCCTTCGTGGCAATCGCGTTGATGCTGGCGGCGCCCATCGCCCACAACGTTCCCCACTTCCGGGGGCCCGCGCTCTGGCTGACGGTCGCCGCCGTCGGAGCTGTGCTCATCACGATCGCGGGGCTCCTGGAGCAGGGACGAGAGAAGACCAAGCGAGCCGTCCGGCGCCTCGGCGAACTGATGGAGGGGTGGGAGTGAACCGCGACTACTTGCCGGCGATGGTGGCAGCCGCGGTCGGGGGGAGTGCCATTCTGTGGGCAATCCTCCCCGGCGGCGAGCCGCAGCCCCTCGCGTTGTTCGTCGCCGCGGGAGCCGCACCGATCGCGGCCCTCCTCGCCGTGCGGGCCCGGCTGGGTCTTCCCCTGCCGGGCCGAGCGGTGGCGGGGGGCGCCCTGCTCGGGCCCGTGGTCGCCGTGGCCAGCCATGCCTTCGTCGCCGCCTTCGCCTACCTGTTCTTCCTGGGGTTTGCCGATTCCGGGCGGAAGCTGCTGGACGCCCTCCGAGCCGATCCTCGGCTGGTCACCGTCCTCGCTTCCCCCTGGGTCATCGTGTTGCTGATCGAGGTCGTCGCCGTGGCCCCGCTCACCGAAGAGGCCGGGAAGGCTCTGGGAGCGGGCCTGGCGAAGCCGGATTCGCCGCGCGAGGCCTTCCTTACCGGCGTGGCCGCCGGAGCCGGTTTCGCCGTCGTGGAGAACATCCTGTACGCCGGGACGGCTGCCGCCCTGGGAGGACCCTGGCCCGCCGTGGTCCTGGGGCGGGCCCTGGGGGCCGCCGTGCACCCCCTCGCCACGGGGCTCGTCGCCCTCGGGTGGTATGAGTGGAGGCGGGACCGAGACCTCCCGGCCCTGCTGAAGCGTTATCTGTCGGGCGTGGGCGTCCACGCCCTGTGGAACGGCTCGCTGGTGGCGCTGTTCGTCGTGCAGGCCGCCTTCGCGCTGGGAACCACCTCGCAGCTAGAGGCTGTCGCCCTGGCCTACGCGGCCACCGTCGGGATCGCCGCGGCCGGCTTGCTGTGGATGGCCACCTCGGCCATCGCCTCGGGACGCGACCCGTTCACCGCGCTGGACTTCCGGCAGGGACGAACGGTGGCCGGCTGGACGCTCTTGGCTGCCTCGATCCTGGTCCCCGTAGGGATGCTCATCCTGGCGTTCCCCGGGTTCTACCTGGGCTGACCTCATCGCCCCGCCAGGCAGCTCGATCCCTTGACCGGGGTCATGAGTGTGTCCTATGGTCCATTTCGGCTGGCTCCTGCACGAGGGGCTGTGACCAAGCGAGGGGTCACCATGCTGGCTCCGTCGGATTTGGGAGCCTCTCTTCCGGCGGCCGAACCGGCAGGTGTCCATCGGTCGGTCCGATGGATCAGAGCCGGTGACACCGAAGACGTTCAGCGTGCCGCGGTGGCGGTCCTCCTCTTCGCGTCGGTGGCCGCAGCGGCCCTCGTCCAAGGTGGTTTCTTCGCGCGAGGTCAGTTCGCGGTGGCCGGACTCGTCGGCGCCGCCGCGGTCGTCGGCGTGCGGATCGGTGGCCTGCGCGACCACGACGTCCGGCCGGTGGCAGTGTGGGCAGGACTCCTCGCGGCGTGGCTGGTGCTGCGGGGCCTCCTGAACGGCTCGTTCCCCACCGGCGCGGGAGGCGCCGTTCTCATCGCCGAGCTCGTGGTGGTGATCGCGATCAGTCGAGGCCTCGACGAGTCCACCCGGGAAGCGATCGTGGCGGGGCTGCTCGGACTCGGAGCTTTCGTCGCGATGGTCGGGTGGGCCGGGGTCGCGTGGCGGGTCCAGCCGTTGGCTCTCCCATCCGACGGGCTGTGGAGGGCGGCCTCCACGCTCACCTACGCGAACGCCACCGCCGCCCTGCTCGTTCCCCTCGCCCTGGTTGCCCTGGCCCTTCGCCCCGAGCGGCCCCGATCCATCCCGCTGGCCCTGACCAGCATGGTCCTGCTCACCGGGATCACGGCAACCCTCAGCCGGGCCGGCCTCCTCTGCTTGCTTGGCGGCTTTGCCGTCTTGGTCGTGATTCGCGGCCGGGTGGCCATTCGCGCCCTGGCGGCGCCGCTTGTCGGAGCGGCCCTGGCCCTGGCGGGAACGCTACCTTCGATTCCTGCGGGCGCGCCGCCACGACCTGCCGTGGCCCTGCTGGCGCTCGTGGCCGGCTTGGGGGCGACCGCCCTCCTGACCCTGTCATCGAGGTCGCGATGGTCGACCGTCACGATCGGCGCGGTGTTGTTCGGAATGGCTTTGGTCGGAATCGCGGAAGCAGGGGCGGGGCCTCTCGCCGACTCCGCCCGGAGTATCTGGAGCGCTCGAGGGAGCCTGGCCTCACCCGGTCGGTCCTATGGGATCCGCGACGGGGCGCGAATGGTCGACGCGCATCCCTGGATCGGCGCCGGGCCGGGACAGGTCGTCCTCCATTCGGGAGGCCGGTACTGGCCGTTCTTCCATGACGAGTACCTGCAAGTCCTCGTCGAGCTCGGCGTGGTGGGTGGGATCCTGCTGCTTGGGTTGCTTCTCGCCGTTGGCCACGCCCTTCGGCGATCTCGGCCGCCGGGATCAGCCACGGGGCTGTGGGCCGGGGTCGTCGCCGCCTGCGCGGCGACCGCAGTGCATGGGGGGTTCGACTTCATCTGGCACGTGCCGGCCATCCCACTTGCGGTGGTGCTGCTGGTTGGCTTGGTCATCGCGCCTCCTGGGCGCTTCGTCCAGCGCCCGGAGGGGAAGGGGGGGAAGGGATGAAACCACGTCGTTATGCCCGGCTCGGCGTAGCCGGGGCCCTGGCCATCGCGGCCGTGGCCGTTCTCATCACGGCCGGGGGACAGCCGGCCCTGGGGTTCTTCTCCCGGGGGTTGCTGCTGGAGATCAAGGTCGGGCGGCAGGCCACCCTGGTCGCCCGCGGGGCCGCCGTCACGGTCCCCGTGAGGATCACGTGCAACAAAGGCATATTCGCTTTCGTCAGCGTGGCGGTCACCGAGCGAGTGGGCGGCGGCCTGGTAAAGGGGAATGCCTCCCGCCAGGTGATCTGCACGGGAGACCGGCAGAAGGTGAAGGTGAGCGTCGCCCCCGGTTCCGGCAAGGCGTTCAAACCGGGAACGGGATTTGCTCAAGCCACCATCGACGGATGCATCCCGGGCATCTGCGGCGAGGAGACCGACTCGAGGGCCATCCAGATCGTGAAGCCGACCTGAGCTAATCCTGTTGCGGCTTGAGCTCGGCGCGCTTCTGGAGCACCACGAAGTGCGACAGGCCGAATCGGCGAACCGGCGTGCGCTCGGCCCGGTACAGCATCCCACGAAGCGCCTTCCCGGCCCGTGGGCTCTTCGCCGCGACGTTGTCGAATCCCGGGTACACATAGGTGTGGACGACCAGCCTGACCGGGAGCCCTTCCCACAGCCGGAAGATGTCCCCCGCTCGATACGCCTTGGCGTGCGGGACGAGCTTGCGGCGTACGAAGGTCGGCAGGTAGTTCACCCCGAACTTGTTGCCGAACCTGTACGCGCCCCGCCAGTAGATCCCATGCGTCTCGAACGGGTACAGGCGATTGGGCGCGTAGATGACCACGTGACCGCGATCCTTCAACACGCGAAGGGCGTCTCGGAGCGCCTGACGGTCGTCCCGGACGTGCTCGATCACCTCGTTGAAGACGAGCACGTCGAAGGCCTCGTCCTTGAACGGGAGGGTCTCCGCCTCGGCGGCGACCAGGTTGGGCAGGCGGGCCTCGGCCAGGCGTTCGGCGGACACGTCGAGTCCGTAGGCGTGGGGCGAGAGGTCGCTGAATCGGCGGACGTATGTGCCGATCCCGCAGCCGACGTCCAGGATCCACCGACGCTCCAGCTCCACGTACCTCCGGATGAGCTGGAGCCGCCGCTCCTGACCCGAACGCCACACGTAGCTGGGCTCGCCGAGCCGGGCGGCATCGGCCGAAGGCGCGCGCTTGACGTCGTTGAGCACAGGCAGTCTCCCTGGTCGGGGCCATCGTAGCGGATGGTCTCGGGTCGAACGTGGATCCCTGGGCCTCGAACCGATCGGGCACGACCGGGCAACATGGGGGTGGAGGAAGGGGAGCCGTGCTGGAGATCTCCACCGACGCGCACATCATCGCTGCCTGCGAGGACGAGCCGGAGCGGTTCAGGGAGCTCTTCGAACGGCACTTCGGCCCGACGCTCGGTTTCCTGCGCCGCCGGATCGGGAGCGAAATCGCCGAGGACCTGGCCATCGAGACGTTCGCGTTGGCGTTCCGGCGTCGGAGGACCTATGACCCCACTCGCCACGATGCGCGCCCCTGGCTCCTGGGGATCGCCACCAATCTCCTCCGGCATCACCGGCGGGCCGAGCGTCGCAAGCTCCTCGCCTACGCGCGCACGGGAGCCGATCCGCTCGGCGCCCTCGATCCCGGCTTCGAGGCCGCGGAGGCCAGGACCGATGCCGGGGCGGTGGGCCCCGCGCTGGCCCTAGCCCTGGCGAACCTGCGCTCGAGCGAACGCGACGTCCTTCTCCTGTTCGCCTGGGCCGACCTCAGCTACACGGAGATCGCCGACGCCCTGGACGTCCCCGTCGGAACCGTTCGATCGCGCCTGTCCCGGGCCAGGGCTCGGCTCCGGCAGCTGCTGGTAGCGAGCGGCGTGCGTTTCGACGGAGACGTCCCGGTCGAAAGGGAGGAACCATGAACGAGCTCGATCTTCTGAGGGAATTCCGCTCGCGTCTCGGCCCCGGCCAGGACGAACAGAACCTCGGCGCCGCGTGGGCCGTCCTCCGCGAGCGCCTCGGGATCGCCCCGGCGGACCTTCCGTTCGGCCGGCCCCCCGGGCGCGGATCCACCGGCGACGGTGGCTCGTCGCGGCGGCTGCCGCCGCCGCCCTCGGACTCCTGACGTTCGCCTTGCTGTCCATCCTTCCTTCGGGGGCCCCAGGCGGGCCCCGGAAGGCGGCGGCGGCGGTGTCGTTCTCGAACGACGGGCAATACATCGTGGCTGTGATCGAGGACCCGCAGGCGGACGCCGACGCCCTCGCCGCGGCCTTCGCTCAGCACGGCCTGGACATCACGGTGGAGCTCCTGCCCGTATCTCCGAGCCTGGTGGGGAAGATGGTCATGGAGGACCAGGACCAGGGCCCCGACATCGAGACCCTGTTCGACGATCAGGCCGGATGCACGCTCCCAGGATCCACGAGCTGTCCGATCGGATTGCGCATCCCGCTGGACTTCCACGGCAAGGCCCACATAGTGCTCGGTCGCGCCGGGGGGCCCGGGGAGGACTACGCCAGCGCCAACGACGCCTTCGCCCTGGGAGAGGCGCTGCATTGCAGCAAGTTGCGCGGCATGACGGTTCAGCAGGCCCTGCCGGTGCTGGCCCGCCGCGGCGTGACCGCGGTGTGGCGATCGAACGACCAATCGATCGACAGGGTCGACGGCATCGACCCGGCCACCATCGCGGGTCAGTACGTCACCGACGCCGTGCCCCGGTCCGAGGGCGAGGTGTACATCTGGGCCGCGCCCACCCCGCCCGCCGAGCCGCAGCCCGGAACGCCTCTCGCCGACTACTACGCCCGGCTGGAGCGAGGCTGCTGACCCGCGAGCGTCAGGCCGAAGCGCCCGAGTACCGTCGAAGGCCCCGCTTCCAGAACCACCGGGTGAACGCGGACAGGGCCATGGCGAACACCGCGGCGATCGCCAGGTTGGCCGAGGTCAGCCGGCCGGTCAGGGCCTGGGCCGGGATGGTGACGGCGAAGGCCACCGGCACCAGGAACGTGAGGCTCGCCCGCAGCCCCACCGGATAGATGCCGATCGGCCAGCGGCCGGTGGCGTAGATCCCGTCGAACAGGTTCCCCACCCATTCGAGCCGGATGATCCAGAACACGCCGACCGAGATGATCAGCCAGAAGCAATACAGCATGATCGCCCCGAGGAGGAGGGCCAGCCCGAAGCGAAGCGCCTGCCACGGCCCCACCCCTCCTCGCAGCTGGACCAGGGCCACGGTCAACACGGCCGCAC
>VAYG01000078.1:0-2264 GCA_005885015.1 Actinomycetota bacterium
CCGCATCCACGAGCTCCTCCACCAGCACCACGGGGACGAGGAGAGTGGTCATGCCGGCTGAGCCCGAATCCAAGCAGCCAACGGCCGAGCTCACGTGCACCCACTGCGGGTGCGACATGGATTACTGCTCGTTCTGCGACGAGTCGGGCTGCGGCGTGGCCATCTGCTACGGATGCATGGTCGTAGCGATCGGGCAGACGACCGAAGCGCTACACACGCACGGAGGCTGAGGCCTCAGCGTCAGGCGACCACCTCGAACGAGGCCTTCGCCTTGTCGAGCACGACGCCGCCGGACACCGCCTTCGCCCTCACCGTGTAAGTGCCCAGGCAGTCGGGGGCGGGGAACGTCACCGAGCGCTCCAGCGTCTGCCCCGGCTCCAGGGTCAGCTTGAACGCGTCACGGGCGTCAATGTTGCAGGGCCCGGTGACATGGACTCGCAGCTTCACGGTCTCGGTCTGGTCCGAGCAGTTCGTGATCGACCCGGACACCGTCTCGGGCTCGCCCGGGTGCACCACGGCCGGGCTGGCCGACAGGGACAGGTCCGCGCACGGAGCCGAGGCCAGCGCCGGTCCCGCCGCCGCGACGCTTCCCCCGACGGCCGAGGCCGTGAGCATGGCCAGTCCCAACAACCGAACAACGATCGACCGCCTCATCCGGTACCTCCCTTGGGGGTGGAGGCGGGACCGTACCAGCGCGCCGCGCCGGGGTCAACGCGATGTTGCCAAGCCGGCGGGCCCGGTCCCATGCTGTGCCCGTGAGCGTCGGAGCGATCCCGGAAGTCCACGCCCCCAGGGGCCGGGAGATCTCCTGCAAGGGATGGCCGCAGGAGGCCGCCCTCCGGATGCTCATGAACAATCTCGATCCCGAGGTCGCCGAGCGACCTGGCGACCTCATCGTCTACGGCGGGACGGGCAAGGCGGCCCGGTCGGGGGGCGCGTTCCACCAGATCGTCCGGACGCTGCGGTCCCTGGAGAGCGACGAGACCCTGCTGGTCCAGTCCGGCAAGCCGGTCGGAGTGTTTCGAACCCAGCCCTCGGCCCCTCGGGTCCTCATCTCCAACGCCATGCTCGTGCCCAAGTGGGCCGACTGGGAGACGTTCTGGGACCTCGAACGGGCCGGCCTGACCATGTACGGGCAGATGACGGCAGGGTCGTGGATCTACATCGGGTCCCAGGGAATCCTGCAAGGAACCTACGAGACGCTGGCCGAGCTGGCCTCGCAGCGGTTCGACGGAACCCTCAAGGGCCGGATCGTGCTGACCGCGGGCCTCGGCGGCATGGGTGGGGCCCAGCCGCTGGCCGTGACCATGAACGAGGGCGTGGCCCTGTGCGTGGACGTCGACCCCTCCCGGATCGAGCGCCGGGTGAAGACCCGATACCTGGACCGCGAGACCACCGAGCTCGACGAGGCCGTGGACATCGCCGAGAAGGCGAAGATTGCGGGGGAGGCCGTCTCCATCGGGTTGCTGGGGAATGCCGCCGAGGTGTTCCCCGAGCTCCTGCGCCGAGGGTTCGCCGCCGACGTGGTCACCGACCAGACGAGCGCGCACGACCCGCTCGGTGGGTACGTGCCGGCCAAGCTCTCCGTGGAGGACGCCGCCGACCTCCGGGCCAGCGCCCCCGAGGCGTACGTGAACCGGGCCTACGCATCGATGGCTCGCCATTGCGAGGCGATGGTGGGCTTCCAGGACGCTGGAGCCGTGGTGTTCGACTACGGCAACAACCTCCGGACCGGGGCGAAGAAGGGAGGGTTCGACCGGGCGTTCGACTACCCGGGCTTCGTCCCGGCCTTCATCCGCCCCATGTTCTGCGAGGGAAAGGGTCCGTTCCGGTGGGTGGCGCTTTCCGGCGACCCGGCCGACATCTTGGCCACGGACCGCGCGGTAGCCCGGCTGTTTCCGGATGACGAGCGGCTGGCGCGGTGGCTCCGCCTGGCCGAGGACCGGGTGGCGTTCCAGGGGCTGCCCGCGCGGATCTGCTGGCTCGGCTACGGCGAGCGGGACCGGGCCGGCCTGGCCTTCAACGAGCTGGTCGCCTCGGGGGAGGTGTCCGCGCCGATCGTGATCGGGCGGGACCACCTGGACGCCGGGAGCGTGGCCTCGCCCTACCGCGAGACTGAGGGCATGCGGGACGGCTCCGACGCCATCGCCGACTGGCCCATCCTGAACGCCCTGCTCAACACCGCTGCCGGGGCCCACTGGGTGAGCGTCCATCACGGGGGCGGGGTGGGCATCGGGTATTCCATCCACGCCGGCATGGTGGTG
>VAYG01000078.1:2269-11618 GCA_005885015.1 Actinomycetota bacterium
CACCGACCCCGGCACGGGGGTCATGCGGCACGCCGACGCCGGTTACGAAAAGGCCATCCAGGTGGCCGACAAGCGGGGCATTCGACTGCCCTGGCGGGACCAGTAAGAGGCCGTTCCCAGAGCCTCAGTACCGCGCCGGTCACGGCCTAGGCCGGAAGGCCCGGTCAAGAATCGGACGGGGGTCTCCGATTGTCACTGTATCCGCCCATGGCGCCCGGAGAGTACTCGTGCTCGATCTGAACGCGTTGCTGAAGACCCTCGTGTCGAACGGCGGGTCCGACCTTCACCTGGTTGCGGGATCGCCGCCGTACATCCGGGTGAACGGGGTGCTCCGCCGGCTCAAGGCCAAGGTGCTCACGCCCCAGGACACCGTGGACACGGCCCGCTTCATCATCCCCGCCGACCGGCGCGAGCGGTTCGACAACCTCCTGGAGGCTGACTTCGCGTACTCGGCGGCGAACATCGGCCGGTTCCGGGTGAACATGTTCCGGCAGCGCGGGTCGGTGACCCTGGTCTTCCGCCGGGTCCAGGTGGGCAGCGCCTCCTTCGAGGACTTGGGGCTCCCCTTGGTCCTCGGCACGCTGGCCGACTCCCCTCGCGGCCTGCTCCTGGTGACCGGCCCGACCGGATCCGGCAAGACGACCACGCTGGCGGCCCTGATCGACCACATCAACGCCAAGAAGTACGTGCACATCCTGACCATCGAGGATCCCATCGAGGTCCTTCACCCGCCGAAGCGAGCCAGCGTGAACCAGCGCGAGGTCGGAGTGGACACCGAGAGCTTCGTCCACGCCATGCGGTCGGCCATGCGGCAGGACCCCGACGTGGTGCTGATCGGCGAGATGCGAGACACGGAGACCGTGGCGGCCGCCCTGGCCGCCGCCGAGACGGGACACCTGGTCCTGTCCAGCCTGCACACCACCGACGCCGTGGAGACGGTCAACCGGATCGTGGACTTCTTCCCGGCCGTCAGCCAGCGCCAGGTCCGGATCAGCCTTGCCAGCTCGCTGCGGGGGGTGGTGTGCCAGCGCCTGGTGCCGCGGATCGGCGGGGGGCGCGTGCCCGTGTGCGAGGTGCTGGTCAACAACGGCCGGGTGGCCGACCGGATCATCGACCCCGATCTGACGTCGGAGATCCGGGACATCATCAGCGACGGCGAGTACTACGGCATGCAGACCTTCGACAACAATCTCGTCGAGCTGGTTGAACGCAAGCTGGTGAGCATGGAGGACGCCGTGGAGGCCTCCTCCAGCCCGCACGACATCCGGCTGAAGTTCGAGCAAGCCGGGCTGAAGGTCCCCGCCTAGCCTCCCTGGCTGATCCCTCCGGACTTTCCAGCAAGGGATGCATCCTTTTCTCGGCTGTCGTAGGATTCCGCCTCCATGCCGCCCGCCATGAGCACGGTCCGAGTTCGGCCGCCCCCTTGAACCGGGATCGGATGTTCGTGGCACACCGATGCGAGGAGGGAATTGTATGAAGAAAGTGTTGTTGCTCGGGGTTTCCCTCGCCTTGCTGTCCGCCGTAGGTGTCGGCGTGGCAGTGGCGAAGTCGGCCGGCAGCGGGCCGCCCACCGTGCGCACGCTGGGGTCGGAGAGCTTCCAGAAGAACGTGTTGATCCAGGCCACCCTACGGTTCTCGCCGGACGTCATCCAGGTACCGAGCGGAGGCACCATCCGCTTCGTCAAGAGCGACGATGCGCCCGACGAGCCCCACACGCTCTCGATCGTCAACGCGTGGCCCAAGACCGTCGAAAAGGTCTTCAGCTGCCCCGTGTGTCGACACATCCTGGAGTCCCACTTCGCCAACGGGCAGCTCCACCTCCGGGTCGACGCCGACAACGACGGCGGGCTGGACACCACGGGGGACTCCATGGCTGTTGTTCCTGGGGTCGACCAGTCGATCAGCTGGAAGGTCACCGCCCCGCCCGGAACGATCCTGAAGTTCCTGTGCGCCATCCACCCCTGGATGCAGGCGGAGATCAAGGTCACGTCTTAAGGCGGCAGGCGGCGGGGGCCGGTGATCATCCCCGGCCCCGCCCCGCCACTCGATTCCTACGCCGCGGGTCCGCCCGGCTCGGCTAGTGAGCGCGGACGACGGCATCCCGGGGCACGGGCTCCCATCCGCTCGTGACCTGGCGGACCCGGGCCACGATCTCGCGCTCGTCGACCCGGGTGAGCTTGCCGTCCTCCACGATGGTCTCTCCGCCGACGACTACCCGTCGGATCGCCTCCGGCTGCATGGAATAGACGATCTGCTGCTGGGCGGTACGGCTGGGGTTCACCGAGAGGGCCCCGAGGTCCACGACCACCAGGTCGGCGGCGTAGTCGGCGGCGATGCGGCCGATGGGGAGGCCCAGGGCCTCGCCCCCCCGGGCCGTCCCCATGAGCACCGTCTCCTCGGCCCCCAGGATCGACGCGTCGGCCGCCCGGGCCTTGGCCAGCAGGGCCGCCATCCGCATCTCCTCGAACACCGACTGCCGGTTGTTCGTGCACCCACCGTCGGTGCCGAGGCAGACGGGGATGCCGAGCTCGAGCATCTCGCGGACGGGCGCGATCCCGTCCCCCAGGAACGCGTTTGCCGAGGGGTTGTGCACCACCCGGACCCCGCGGTCGCGCATGATCGCCAGGTCTTTCTCGTCGACCCACACGCAGTGGACCATCAAGGTTCGCTGGGAGAGGACCCCGAGCGAGTCCAGGAAGCCCACCGGGGTCAGCCCGTGCCGCTCCAGCGACTGGTCCCGTTCGTATTGGCCCTCGGCCACGTGCACGTGGAACGGGAGGTCGAACTCCGCGGCGAGCTTCGCCCCGCTCCGCACCATGTCGGGGCTGGCCCCGTGGATCGAGTGGGGGGCGGGTTGGGCGAACGCGGTCCGATCGCCCGACAGCGCGGCGTGCAGGTCGCGGAAGTTGCGCTCGGCGTGGGCAGGGGTCTCCAGGTACCGCTTGGGCGCCCCGGCCCAGTCGTACATGGACCGGGCCAAGACCACGCGGATCCCGATCTCACGGGCCGCCTCCACCACCGCCATGTCGTTGTCGATCCCGCGGTCGTGCAGGTAGAAGAAGTCGACGGCGGTGGTGACCCCCGCCTTGGCCATCTCGGCGAAGTCGAACAGGGCGCCGGCCTTGATCCCCTCCCGGTCCAGCCCCTCGGAGTAGGGATAGAGGACCAGGTCGCGCCAGCCCATGAAGCCGAGGTCGTCGCCCAAACCTCGCAGCAGGATCTGGAACGAGTGGCCGTGGCCGTTCACGGTGCCGGGGAGGACGGCCACCTGCCCCCAGTCCTCTCGGTCCTCGCCGGGAAAGCGTTCGGCGAGGGCCGGCGGTTCGCCCGTGCCCAGGATCCGCCCGCCCTGCATCACGAAAGCGTGCTTGCGCTCCCACCGGTCGGCGGCGAACACCAGGTCGGCCGAGACGATCGTCATGTCGCCCTGTATAGCAGACGGGTTGCTGGCCGGCGGGCCGTCCCACTAGCCTCCGCACCGTGCCGGTCGTCCTGGGAGAGCCCCTGTCCATTGACGAGGTCGCCGCCGCCGCCCGAGGCGAGCCGGTCGAGGTGTCGGCGGCGGCCCGCAAGCGGATGGATGCATCCCGCCGGGTGGTCGAGGAGACCATCGCCGCCGGCGCGACCGTCTACGGCGTCACCACCGGCTTGGGCAGCCTGGCCAACGTCCGGCTGGAGATGGACGAGCTACGCGCCCTGAATCGGAACCTGTTGCGCACGCATGCGGTGGGAGTGGGGGCGCCCCTGTCGGAGTGGGAGGTCCGGGCGATGCTCGTGCTCCGGGCGCACTGCCTGGCCCTCGGCTACTCCGGGGTTCGGGCGGCCGTCGTCGACCGGCTCGTGGATTTCCTCAACCGGGACGTCCTCCCCCTCGTGCCCGAGCAGGGCTCGCTCGGCGCTTCGGGTGACCTGGCTCCGCTCGCGCACCTCGCCCTCCCACTGATCGGGGAGGGGATGGTTTCGTTCGAGGGCGACCGGATGCCCGGCGGGGAGGCCCTGAAGCGAGCCGGGCTGGAGCCGCTCGAGCTCGAGCCGAAGGAGGGGCTGGCCCTGGTCAACGGAACGCAGGGGATGCTGGCGGTCGGCGTCCTGGCGGCCCGGCGGGGCCGGGCGCTGGCCAAGGCCGCCGACGCGGCCGCGGCAATGACCGTCGAAGCCATCCTGGCCACGGACCGGCCGTTCGACCAGCGCCTGCACCGGCTCCGGCCCCATCCCGGCCAATCGGCGTCCGCGTCGAACCTCCGCTCACTCCTCGAGGGGAGCGAGATCGTGGCCTCGCACCGCCGGAGCGAGCACATGGTGCAGGACGCGTACTCGCTGCGGTGCGCGCCGCAGGTCCACGGGGCCTTCCGCGACTCGCTGGCCCACGCCGAGGAGGTGATGACCGTCGAGATCGGCTCGGTCTCGGACAACCCGGTGGTCACCGAGGACGGCGAGATCATCTCCGGAGGCAACTTCCACGGCCAGCCCGTCGCCGTGGCCCTGGACGCGCTGGCCGGAGCCTCGGTGGGGCTGGCCTCGATCTCCGAGCGCCGCCTCTACCGCCTGCTCGATCCGTCGACGAACAACGGGCTCCCCCCCTTCCTGGTCCAACGGTCGGGCTTGAACTCCGGCTTCATGATCGTGCAGTACACGGCGGCCTCGCTGGTCTCGGAGTCGAAGGCCCTGGCCCACCCGGCCGCGGCCGACTCGATCCCTTCCTCGGCGGGCCAGGAGGACCACGTCAGCATGGGGATGACGTCGGCCCGTCACGCCCGCGAGGTGCTCGCGAACGCCGAGATGGTTGTGGCCCTGGAGGCGCTGGCCGCCGCCCAGGCGATCGAGCTGAGGACGCCGATGAAGCCGGCGAAGGGGACGGCGGCCGCCCTGGCCGCGATCCGGGCGGAGGTCTCCTTCCTCGGCTCCGACCGCGACCTCAAGGCCGACGTCGACGAGGCCATCGAGCTGGTCCAGTCGGGCGCGCTGGTGGAGGCGGTCGAACGCGCGGTCGGCCCCCTCGCCTGACTACGACGAAACCTCTTCCTTCACGAAGACGTGCCGGGCCAGCCAGATGCCCGCCATCGCCGCCAGCGCCGCAAACCAGACCGCGTTCGCGATGGTCGCGGCCGCAGATGCCCATCGCTGGGTGACCTCGATGAGGCTCGATGTGGACTCGAACGCCGATGGTCCGCTCGCTTGCAGCAGATACACCACTGCCAAGCTCAGGACATGGACGACCAGCGCGATGAAGAACAGGCGAAGGAATGCGCTCACCAAATCGTTGCCGGCGGAATGGAGCGGTGAGGGACTTGTAAGCCTCTCGGCCTCGATCAGGCCGTTCTCGTCGCCGGGGACCCGTCCCAGCAGCTCGTCCGGCTGTCTCTTGTCGAATACGACGTATTCCTGACCGACCTCGGCAAGGGCGTAGCCACCCCTGGATTCCAGGACATCTGGCATCTGGTCATCCATCCGGCGAATCCTAGTCGGAGGATCATGACCGCCGATACCTTCGTTCGCCGGCGATCCAAGTCTGGGCCACCGGGTTGTGGCCGGGTCGATAGGGGATCGTGGCCACGTCCGGAGAATCCAGGACGACGAAGTCCGCACGCTTGCCCGGTTCGAGGGAACCCAGCCGGTCGTGCAACCCCAGCACCCACGCCGCGTTCAGCGTGGCCGCCACAACGGCGGCGAGCGGTGGGAGCCGGTAGAGAGAGGCGGCGACCGAGATGGCCTCGGGGATCGACAGGCACGGAGAGGTTCCCGGATTGAAGTCCGTGGCCAGGGCGACGGCCGCGCCCGACGAGATGAGCTCGGCGACCGGCGGTGGATCGGCTCGCAGGAACAGGGTCGAAACGGGAAGCACTACGGCGGCCATCTTGCTCCCCCCAAGCGCGCGCACACCCTCAGGACTCACGTGGTTGAGGTGGTCGGCGCTGCGAGCACCAACGGCCACGGCCGCCTCCGCCGCCCCGGATGGTCCGAGCTGGTCCGCGTGACTGCGAATGGCCATGCCGTGGGCCCGCGCAGCGGCGGCGACCCGCTCCAGATCCTGGACCGTGAAGGCGATGTCCTCCACATAGACGTCTACCGCCTCGGCCAGCCTCTCGGCAGCCGCCGCGGGGATAAGCACCTCGCAGACCTCCTTCACCCACTCCTCGCGCGTCTTCCCCTCCGGGACGGCATGACACGCCAGCAGCGTCACCGTGGCGGTCTGTTCGATCTCCTGGGACAGCCGTCGAGCCAGCCGGGCCTGGCGCAGCTCGGCCTCGACGGAGAGCCCGTACCCCGTCTTCAGCTCGAGCGTGGTGGTCCCGTGCTCGAGCATCTCCTCCAGCAGGGGACGGCAGAACGCCATGACCTCGTCGTCCGAGGCTTCCGCAAGCAACCTCGCGCTGCGGAAGATCCCTCCGCTGCCGTGCAGGTCCCGATAGGTCTTGCCGGCCATCCGAGCCTCGAACTCGTCCGCGCGCCAGCCGTAGAAGGGGAGATGGGTGTGGCAGTCGACGAAGCCGGGCAGCACGGCCCCATCGACTTCCACGGCATCCCGGCTCGTCCTTCCATCTGGGGAAAGGCCCGAGGCGGGCCCGGCGTAGATCACGGTGCCGTCCTCCCATGCCAGCGCGGCGGGGCCCACAGCCCGCAGTCCGGACAGGGCCTCACCCCGCAGCGGGCCGCCTGCTGACTCGCANGCAGACCCGACTAGGCCGAAGGGCTCTCTCAGGCCCCCGATGGGCCGTGCCGATCCAAGAGGTGTCTGCCCGCTTCCATCGACAACCCTGCCGGAACACGGCAGGTGCAGCGCACGGGAGGGCGCTCGGGCGCTGCAATCGCCGGGAGGGGGACACGCGGGCAGTCCCCCTTCCGGCACCCAAACCAACGCAGGGATCAGGCTCGGCCACGGGGTCGGAGCCGCGCCGGGGGCCGTGGGTAGACTCTCCGGGATGTCCTTCGAACCTGCCTTCATCGACCGAACCGTAGCAAGGCTGCCCGAGGGTGAGCTAACCTTCCAGCCGACCCGCGCCGCCGTGATCCGTTCGACCGGCTGAGGCCGACGGATCGCCATGGAGTCCTCCGAGGAGAAGGTCAGCGCGCGGCAGATCCTCGCCGACCCGGCCGTCCGGATCCCGATCCTTATCGTGTTCGTGATCATGCTGGGGTTCGGGATCATCGCCCCGATCCTCCCTCTCTACGCGCGTTCTTTCGGGGTGAGCTACGACGCGGCCAGCCTGCTGATCTCGGCGTTCGCGTTCGCCCGGCTCATCTTCGATCCGTTCGCCGGCCCGGTCGTGGACCGGTTCGGCGAGCGGCTGTGTGCCATGACCGGGGTCGTGTTCGTGGGCGTCTCGTCGCTGCTGGCGGGCTTGGCCGGGAGCTTCCCCTTGGTGGTCCTGTTCCGTACAGCCACCTGCTGAAGGTCGTCCCGAGCAGCCGGATGGGACGCACGATGAGCCTGTTCTACGGCGCGTGGAACGTGGGGATCATCGCCGGCGGGCCGATCGGCGGGGTGGCGGCCCACCTATGGGGGCTGCAGAGTCCGCTGTTCATCTACGCCGGGCTGTGCGGGTTCTCCGGCCTCCTCTACCTTCGGTTCCTGCCTGACATCGGGGCTCCGCAGGCCCAAGCCGCAGCCGACGCTCCCATTCCCCCGCGCGGCTGGCGGGAGACACGTGACCGGGCCCTCGCCCTCCTCGCCTCCCCGGCCTTCGTCACGGTGCTCGTGCTGAACATGGCCTTCTTCTGGGCCGTGGCCGGAGGCTACGACACGCTGGTGCCGCTCTTCGCCAAGGAGAGTCTGGGGATGTCGACGGTGGGGGTTGGCGGCGTGTTCGCCATCGCCGTTGCCGCCGAGTTCGTGATGCTCTATCCGGCGGGAAGCGCCTCGGACCGGATCGGCCGCAAGCGGGTCCTGGTGCCGGCGCTTGCCGGGTTGGCGGTGATGATGGCCGTGGTGGGATGGGCGGGGAGCCCGGTCGCCCTGGGGGTCATGATGGGTCTCATGGGGCTCACCTCCGGGTCGGCTGCGAGCGGCCCGGCGGCGATGCTCGCCGACGTGGCGCCGGGGCATGGCTCGGGGACCGCGGTCGGACTGTTCCGTTTCGCCGGCGACCTCGGGTTCGTCCTGGGGCCGCTCGTGGGTGGCGCGGCGGCCAGCGCCTTCGGCTTCAAAGGCGCGTTCACCGTGATGGCGCTCCCCGTGCTGGTCGCGCTGGTCATGGTGGGGAGGACGGCCGAGACGCTTCGCCCCCATCCCCGCGCCGAGGCTGTCGTTCCCGGCGACCAGCACGAGCTGGCCTAGCCGGAGGCGGGTGCGGCTGATGCCCGTGCGGCTTCGGATGAGAGCTCGACTGGACGCGCCCCCCGCCGCGGTGTGGGCCATCCTGGCCGACTGGGAGCGCTATCCGGAGTGGATGCCGGACGTGGCGTGGGTGCGGGCCCTCGGGCCCGAGAGGGGGGAAGGGATGCGTCTGGCGGTTCGTACCAAAGTGCTGGGCATTCCTCTGGTCACCGATGAGATGGTCATCGGGGGATGGGACCCTCCTCGACGGATGGCCATCGAGCACCGGGGGCTGGTCGAGGGACCGGCCGAGTGGCTCGTGGAACCCGCCGACGGCGGCAGCGTCTTCACCTGGAACGAGGAGCTGCGGATGCCTCCGCCAATCCTGGGAGCTGTTGCGCTGCTGGCCTACTCGCCCATCCTGCGGTGGACCTTCCGCCGGAGCATCGAGAACCTGCGCCGGCTGGTTCGTCCAGCTCCCTAAACGGAGCCGAACCCTGGGCCCTCGGATCGGACCTGCTGCACGCTGGAGAGGGCCTCGCGCAGCTTCGAGATCCATTCGCCCTGGTTCTCCGCGACCAACCGGACGCACCAGGCCAGGGCGTGGCTGCGGCTCCGAGCGACCCCGGACTCGACCAGGGTGTCGAGCACCTCTCGCTCCCGCATCCTCAGGCGGGTCATGACGGGAATCGAGAGCGTGGTGAAGAGCTCGGTCACGTCCCCGCACGTGGCGCCCCACGCGACCTTGTGCCGGAAGCGGTGCTCGGCCTCCCTGGCGATGGCCATCCGGGCTTCCCTGGTGTCCTCGCGGTGCTGCTTGATCCGGCCGGCCCGCGCCGCCCGGAGGGCGTCGGACCCCGCATCCTTCCCCAGTTCCACATCGGGAAGCGTTCCGATGATCAGGATCTCCTCCCGGTCGATCGCGATGTCCGGCGGCCCCGTGAACCACCCCTGAGGGATCCGCCCTGCGAACCAGCCCTTCAGCTCTTCCTCGCTCGCGTGCACCTCGTCCTCCTCGTCCCTTGGTCCGGTAGTGGAAGTTTAATTACTTCATTACAGACTTGCAAGAGGGAGGGGCTTTGCACCCAAAAGAGC
>VAYG01000092.1 GCA_005885015.1 Actinomycetota bacterium
GGAACACGGCCGCCGCGAGCACGGACACGGCGAGCTTCACGATCCCCGGGGTGAGCCGGCCTCGAGCGAGCTGCTGGAAGTGCCAGACAAGCCCGTGGGTCCGGGTGGGACGAGCGTCGTCCTGGAGGCCGGCCAGGAACACCAGGAGGATCCCGCCTAGGATCTCGGCCGTCCCCTTGGCCGTGGGCACGACCCGATGGTTGCGGAAGTCGGCCACGAGCACGGACAGCACCCCGACCATGAGACCGGCCGTGATGGCAATCCCCAGCACCACCGGGATCCGCTCGCCCCGGTGGTTCTCGGCGGTCAGGAACGTGGCCCGGCGGTTCCGCAGGGCAACCAGGAAGGTCACCGCCGCGGCCAGGACGGTGGCCAGGATGATGAGGGTCCCCTTGCCGATCGTCATCGCAGGTTGAGCGCTCGAGGCACCATGGCCCGAAAGATATCGGCACCCTGGCCGAATCGGTGGAGGAAGCCGGAGAGAGATCGCCCGGTGGGGCGATGGGCCATCTCCGCCCGAACCCGCCCGCCAGCGGGCGGCACGCCTGGAGGGCCATCCGGGTGACGGCCCGCTGCCCCGAGAGCGGCTCCTCCGCCCGGAACCCGGTGAGGGTTCGGATGGCCGCCCCGGCCGCCCTTTTGACCAGCCCGAATCCCCCGCCCCGGGAGGGTGGCAGCCGGCCGATGGCCAGGTCGGCCCGCCCCGCGAGGACCTCGGCGAGAACCAGCGCCGCCTCGGAGGCCGTGTCTCCCACGTCGCCATCGACCAGGACGTAGACGTCCGTGGCATCCAGCCGGTCGAGGGCCGACTCCACGGCTCCGCCCTTTCCCATCCGCCGCGCCGCCACCAGCACCCGGGCCCCTGCCGACGTGGCTTCCTCAGCGGTCCGGTCGGTGCACCCGTCGGCCAGGACCACCACGCCGGTGATCCCCTCGACCTCCGCGAGGGACTTCACGGTGCGGGCGATGGAAGCTTCTTCGTCGTGAGCGGGGATCACGCCCAGGACCCGGGGCGCCTTCCGTCGGGGTCTCGAGGCGCCCGGCTCCCCCCGCTGCCCGGAGAGGCGATGAGGTCCCGAAGCCCCAGGACCAGCGCAACCCGGCCCGGCACCTCGTCGACGTTGTCCACGGTCACCATGTGGCCATCCAGGGAGTCGTCGCTGCGGAGCAGCGGGACGAACGACGCCACGGTCGAGTCGCTCTCGGCGGCCGCCACGGGCCGCTCCGCCTCGACCAGCGCCCCGGCCAGCGGGGCCAGGAAGAGGCCCGGGTCCACCGTCGGCGGGTGGGAGCTTCCCGCGAGAAGCACGATCACCTGTCCGGCGCCACCGATGTCCTTGTTCCCACCGGCCCCTCCCCTGATCACCAGGAACCCACCCGAGTGCAGTGAGTCGAGCAGGTCCGGCGGCGATGAGCTCGGCCCGTCGGCCAGCCGTGCGCTCAGGGCCTGGGCGGCGTCCCTGTCCAGCTGCACCGGGTCGTTGGGGTTGGGGACGCCGAGGACCGACGCCAGATCGGCTTGGGAACGATCGTCCGTCAGGCCCATCCGGTTCGTGACCACCATCTCGGCCACCACGGTTGCCCCGGCGTCGGTGAGGATTCGGCGGGTGCCCTCCAGGGCGGAGACGTCCGCGTCCTGCTCGGTGATCAGCACCACCCGTGTACCGGCCAGCTGCCCGTCCACCAGCGCCGGGAGGACCAGTCCCTCGAATGCCTGGGCCGCAGACAGATCGGCCTTCAGGTCGACGACCTGCTTGCGGGCGTCGTCGGCCCGCTTGACCGCGGCGTCCGTCCGGTTCTTGAGGTCCTCGATGATCCCTTGCTTCACGACCGTGGTCCCCACCAGGATGCCGAGCGCCAAGGCCAGGAACACGGCCACGATCGAGACCAGGTGGAACCGGAACGAGATCAATGCGTCACCCGGAACACGAAGGCCCGCACCGACTCGTACAGGAGCCTGACCAACAGCCGGAGCGGCGGAGAGATCGCCACGACCGTGACGATGGCCAGCAGCGCCGCCCCCACCAGGAGCGCGGCATCCCGTCCGCGAACCCGTCCCCTGTACATCCTCGACACGCCCTTCGCGTCGACCAGGATCTCCCCCACCCGGAGCCGGACCAGGAACGTGCTGGCCATGCCCATCCGTCCCTTGTCCAGGAACTCCCGGAGGTTCCCGTGGCTCCCCACGGCCACGATGAGGTCGGCGCCCTTCCCGTGGGCCAGCAGGAACGCCATGTCCTCGCTCGTCCCCGAGACCTGGAGCGTCTTGAAGGGCATCCCGAGGGCCCGCAAACGCTCTTCGCCTGGCGCGTATCCGTTGGGATAGGCGTGCACAACGATCTCGGCCCCGCTCCGCAGCGCCCGCTCGGAGACCGAATCCATGTCCCCCACGATGAGGTGGGGCTTGTACCCGTGCTCGAGCAACGCGTCGGCGCCACCGTCGACCCCGATCAGGACGGGCCGGACCTCGCGGATGTAGGGCTTCAGCGCGGCCAGGTCCTCCTTGTAGTTGTAGCCCCGCACCACGACCAGGGCGTGCCGGCTGGTCAGGTCGTGGCGGAGTTCGGGGAGGCCGGACCCGCCGAACAGGAGATCGCGCTCCCGGCCGATGAACTCCACGGTGTTCTGGGCAAAGCTCTCGAACTGCTCGGCCAGGCGGTGACGGGCCACCTCCATGTCGGCCGTGACGGACTCGCGGGTCTGGCGGATGCCGACCGCCGCGACGTGGCCGCCTGCGAAGACCGAGTCGCCCTCGACGCGGACGCTGTCGCCCTCCCGGATCTTCGACAACAGCAGCGTCCCCACGCCGTCGATCAAGGGGACCCCGTTCTCCACCAGGATGAGCGGCCCGAGATTCGGGTACCGCCCGCTGATCGACCGGGCCGCGTTCACCACGCCGGACACACCCTTCTCGACGAGGCCCTCCGCCGCCACGCGGTCGAGGTCCTCATGGTCGATGACCGCGACCTCGCCCGGCTCGATGCGCCGGAGCAGGTTCTTGGTGCGGCGATCGACGCGCGCCGTCCGGGCCACGCCGCTCGGCCGGGTCCGGCGTCTGACCACCCTAATGGCCACGGAAGCTCACCTCGGAGGTGGGGACGGGGACGCCCGCAACTCAAGCCATCCTAGCCGGAGCCTCCATCTCCGGCTCGGACATGGGGGGCCGCGCCAGGCAGCGAGAACTTCTCCCTGAGCAGGGCGAAGAAGCTCGGGGAGCCCTCCGCCCGCACCAGGCGAGCGGGCCGGTTCGCCGGTTCGATCCGCACCCGCGAGCCAACGGGCAACTCCAGGCCGGGCCGGCCGTCGGCCGACAGGAGCCCCGGCTCCTCACCAAGCACCTCGAGGGTGACACCCTCCTCCACCGCCAGGACGATCGACCGGTCGAACACCATGTGCGGGGACACCGGGGTCACCAGGAGGCAGCCGACCTTCGGGGAGACGATCGGCCCGCGAGCGGAGAACGAGTACGCCGTCGAACCAGTGGGCGTGGCCACGATGACGCCGTCGGCCGAGAACGTGGTGACGTACTCGCCCCCGATCCGGGCGGCCAGCGTGACCAGGCGGTGCCGGGCCCGCTTCTCCACGATGACCTCGTTCAAGGCCCACTGTGGCTCGTCCCACGAGGCCCCGTCGGGCCGGGCTTCGAGGGCGAGGCGTTCGTCGATCCTGAACCTCCCGTCCAGCATCGCGCCCAGCAAGGCGGGGGCATCCTCCGGATCGACCTCGGTCAGGAACCCCAGCCGTCCGACCTTGACCCCGAGCACGGGGACGTCGGCCATCGCCGCCAGCTGCGCCCCCCGCAGGAGCGTGCCGTCCCCCCCAACCGAGACGACGAGGTCGAGCCCGGAGCAGAAAGCGTCGATCGCGGTCTTCTCGTCGGCCCCGACGTCCTCACCCTCCAGGGACCGGGAAGCGATGTCTCGCTCGCGCATCCAGCGGATCAGCTCGTTCGCCGCTTCGAGCGCTCCGGTCCGTCCGGCGTGGACGACCAGCCCGATCNNNCGCTCAGCCACGACGCCCCGCCAGCTCGGCCGCGTCGGCCACCGCCTGATCGACGGCCGCGTCCGGAAGGTGGTGGACCATCCCGGCTGCGCGCGAGGCCAGCAGGAAGAACTCGGCGTTGCCGGCGGGGCCGAGCAATGGCGAGGCCATCGTCGCTCCCGCCTCCAGACCCTGGTCCCGGCATGCCTCGATGGCCGAGCGGAGCACGCGGCTCCACGTCCGCTCGTCTCGCACCACGCCGTCAGACACGTCTTCCCTCCCGGCTTCGAATTGCGGCTTCACGAGCAGGACGTACAGCGCGTCCGGCGCCGCCACGCGCACCAGGGCCGGAAGCGCCACGCCCAGGGAGATGAACGACAGGTCCGCGGTGACCAGGTCTGGCTCGTACGGAAGGTCGCCGGGTTGCAGCTCCCGGACGTTCGTCCGCTCGAGCACGGTCACCCGCGGGTCCTGGCGAAGGCGCCAGGCGAGCTGCCCGTAGCCCACGTCCACCGCGATCACGTGGCCGGCCCCTCTCGACAGCAGGCAGTCTGTGAAGCCCCCCGTGGACGCGCCGGCGTCGAGCGCCATCCGGCCGGAGACGTTCACGTCGAAACGGTCCAGGGCCGCGTCGAGCTTGTCCCCTCCCCGCGAGGCGAACCGGCGGGCGGGCTGGGCCACGGCCACCGGCTCGTCGGGGAGGACCAGCATGCTGGGCTTGACGGCGGGGCGGCCCGACACCGTCACCCGCCCGGACCGGATCGCCAGGGCAGCCTCGGAACGGCTGGTGGCCATCCCCCTCGACACCATCTCGACGTCGAGCCGGCGCCGCACCTCAGGAGGAGCCGGTCCGGCTCTTCGTGGAGCGAGATTTCGTCGTCCTCACCTTCGCCCGGGACCCGCTCCCGCGGGCGCCACCCGTCCGCCGTCCCTCCTGGCGCTCCTCGAGCCGTTCCACCCGCCGGCGAAGGCCGTCCAGGTCCGCCTTCGTGGCCACCCCCATCTCCCGGATCTGCCGTCCGACGATGTCCTTGACTTCGCGGAGAAGGCTGGCTCGGGCCTCGGCCGACCACTCCCGGAGCGTCCCCGCAACCAGCGACATCTGTTCGGCCATGGCCTGGGCCCTGGACACCAGGGCCGCGGCCAGGTCATCGGACCGACCCGGGGCCAGCGCCTCCGCACCGGCCCGCACGTACTTGCGCATGTCGTCGAGCATCGCGGGCAAGGATACCCCCGGACCACCGGAGGGCGGCGGGTATAATCCGCGCCGCCCGCCGATACCCTCGTGCCAGGCTCACCCAGTGGAACGGAGCATCGTGGCGACGAAGCGTGAGGTCGAGCGGAAGCTCCGCGAACTGATGAGCAGGCTCGAGGAGGCGGACGCCGGCGTTCGAGGCTCGCTGGCCGGCGCGCTTCCTGACTCCAGGGTCATCCAGGTGATCGTCCCCGACCTCGGCCTCTCCTACTGGACCGAGCTGGCCGGGGGAACAATGGACTCCCTGCACCGAGGGGAACCGCGCGATGCCGAGATCCGGGTCCACGTCGACAGCGACGATCTGATCGAGCTGGTCGACCGGCGGCGCTCGCTCTTCTCCTCCTATCTCTCCGGGAAGGTGAAGATCGAGGCCAGCCTGGGCGACCTGCTCCGGCTTCGGAAGCTGGCGTGAGCGGCTCGGCGGAGAGAGACTGAGCCGTGATCCCGATCAGGGACGACAATCCCACCAGGCGCTTCCCCATCGTCACGCTCGCCATCATCGCCCTGAACGTCCTGGCGTTCGTGCTGTGGGAGCCGACCTTCAGCACTCAGGAGAAGCAGCAGGAATTCTTCTTCTGCCACGCCGAGATCCCGTGGGAGATCTCGCATCAGGCGAACCTCGGACAGGGTGGGGCCGAGGCCCGCCGGGCGATCGAGGATCAGCTGAACGCCACATCCTCGGAGGCCGAACAGTTCCAGGCGGGATTCCGGCGAACGTGCGGCAACAAGTCCTGGTGGGAAGCGATCTTCGTGTCCATGTTCCTGCACGGCGGCTGGCTGCACATCGGCGGGAACATGCTGTTCCTCTGGGTGTTCGGTAACAACGTCGAGGACAAGTTGGGGCCGTTCTTCTATTTCGCGTTCTACATCGTCGCCGGGATCGTGGCGACCATCACCCAGATGGTCATCAGCCTCGACTCCGTCATTCCGAACCTCGGGGCCTCCGGCGCCATCGCGGGGGTGCTGGGCGCGTACCTCCTGATGTTCCCCCGGCGTCGCGTCCTGACCCTGGTCATCTTCTTCTTCATCACGTTCGTGTACCTTCCGGCCTTCGTGGTGCTCGGCGCGTGGTTCGTGCTCCAGCTCTTCAGCGGCGTGGGCGAGCTCGGTTCCCGGGTGAACACGGGTGGTGGGGTGGCCTTCTTCGCCCACATCGGAGGGTTCGTGTTCGGCGCGGTGATGGCCCTGCTGTTCTTCCCCAAGGAGCGGTTCGGGGCCGCGCCTCCTCCTCGCCGCCCGGACGTGCCGGGGGGATGGGCGTGGCGGCAGCGACGGCCGCCCTATCCGGGGGCCCACGGCGGAGACTGGCCCGCCTAGCCCAGCGAGATGGCCATGGCCACGGCCGAGGCGCATTCCTCGGCCTGGGGGCCCATCCGCACGGACTCCGGCAGCCGATCGCGATCGATGGGCTCGAACCCCAGCCGTCGGAAGAACGCCTCGGCGGTCTCGGTGAACAGGTACACGCGGGTGATGCCGCGTTCCCGGCCGCGCTGGATCGCCGCGGCCACGGCGAGGACTCCCAACCCCGCGCCCCGCAGCTCCTGCCGCACCGCCACCGCCCTGAGGAGGCCGTCTCCATCGACGTCCTGGAGGGTGGCGGTGGCTTCGACGTCGCCGTCGGGCCCGGTCGACACGACGGTCTGTGTCCGGCCCCCGGCGCCGGGGATCGGCCCAAGCCCGGACGACTCAAGCAACCGCTGCACGGCAGCGGCGTCTCCTTCGCCGGCCGGACGAAAGCGGGCCGGCCGTCGATCCTCCAGGAGCGCGGTGAGGTCCGGGGCCACGTACGTGGGGAGCACGTCGGCGGTGAGCAGGTCTGGCCGGTCGGCCGCCCCGGAGAGGACGAGCAGGGAGTCCCAGCCCATCGCCGAAGCTCCGGCGATGTCCGTCTCGATCCTGTCTCCCACGACCAGCGGATGGGCGGCACCGACGGCTTCGGCCGCGGCCTCGAACAGGGGGCGGGCCGGCTTCCCCACGATCGTGGGGCTCGCCCCTGTGGTGGTGATGACCGCGGCGAGGAGCGCACCCGCCCCCGGCCACAGGCCGTCCGGGGCGGGATAGGCCGCGTCGTCGTTGGTGGCGATCAGCCTGGCTCCCCGCTGGACCAGGAGCGACGCCGTCCGCAGTTTCGCGTAGTCCGCCGACCGATCCCATCCCACCACCACCAGGTCGCTCCGCTCCGGCTCACCGTCCAGCAGCTCGACCCCGGCCTGGCTGAGTGCCTCCCGGACACCGCGTTCACCGATCACGAACGCCGTCTGGCCTGGCCTTCCCCCCCGGCGAAGCATCGCCGCCGTCGCCAAGGCGGAGGTCAGGACCTCCTCAGGCTCCGCTTCGATCCCGAGCCCCAGCAGCTTCTCCGCCACCTGCTCGGGCATCCTGGCGGAGTTGTTGGTGAGAAAAACGATGCGGACGTGTCGCTCGCGGAGGTCCCGGACCACCCGGGGAGCCGCGGGCACGGCCCGGTCTCCCCGATAGAGGACGCCGTCGAGGTCGAGGAAGAGGGCGTCGTACCGCTGGGCCAGGATCGTCCCGCTCATGCGCAAGGATCGGCCCTGAGGAACGGCAGGATCAACCGGCGATCCGGTCCAGGGCGTCCCGATAGGCCTCCACGCCCGGCCGCATGGCGATGGCCAGCTTCAGATGGGCGATGGCCCGGGTCCGCTGCCCGGTTCTGGCGCACGAGAGGGCCAGGCCGAAGTGGGCGTAGTCGTTGACCGGATCGATCTGGACCGCCTTGGCGAACTCGCGCCTGGCCCGCGCCGTCCGGCCCGAGAGGTACAGGGCCCGGCCCAGCGTCTCCCGGATCGAGCCCTTCTCCGGCTCCAGCAACTTGGCCTCGCCGAGCAGCATGGCGGCCTGGTGAGGGTGTCCGCCTCGAAGGAACTCCCGAGCCCGCTCGAGCAGGTCGTAGGCTCGGGTCGCCGGCTGGTCCTCCGAGTCGCCCGCTGTTGGTCCGTGTCGCCCGTTCACGCCCATCACCCGATGTCTCTATAAAGAGCCATGCCCGAAGCCCGCCCGTTCATCGGCCTGATGTACGACCCCGCTGTGGCCGGCAGCCTCGACGCCCTGACCACACCACCCTACGACGTCATCTCTGCCGAAGACCAGGAGCGCTTCCATGGAGAGAGTCCCTACAACGTGATCCGGCTCATCCTCGGCCGGGACGACGCGGACCTGGGCGATTCGGGCCAGAAGTATACGAGGGCCGCATCTCACCTCAGCGAATGGCGCGACCGGGGTGTGCTCCGGCCCACGCAGAGCCCCACTGTCTACCCTTACCAGCTCGACTTCCGACTGGGAGGAGCGGAGCGCCGGGTCCGCGGCGTCCTGGTGGAGATCGAGCTGGAACCTCTGGGCGGCTCCGTCGTTCCCCACGAGCGAACGCTGGCCGGGCCGATCGAGGACAGGCTCCATTTGCTCCGGGCGGTGCAGGCGAATCTCTCGCCCGTCTACGCGGTCCTGGTCCGGCCTTCTTCCGACGCCTTGGGCGCTTTCCTCGACGAACAGACCGCGATCGGGCACGACCCACCGAGTGTGGGTCGCGGCCACGGGATGGGACGAAGCCCTCCAGGAGATCCGCAACAGCCGGCTCATGATCGCCGACGGGCATCACCGCTACACGGTCGCCTTGGCCCACCGGGACGAGATGCGAGCTCGCCACGGTGCCGGGCCATGGGACGCCATGATGACGATGGTGGTGGACGCCCGAGCGGAGAACCCGCCGGTGCTTCCGATCCACCGCGTGGTCATGGGTGGAGCCCTCCCCGAGGCACCGAGGGGCGACCCGGTCCGCGACCTGGCCGAGGTCCTGGCCACGGTGAGCGACGACGACCTGACCCTTGGTGTGGTGGCTATCGAGGACGGCAGGCTGATCCATCGGATCGCCTCGCTGCCGGGGGTCCCGCCGGTGGTCTGCGCCTTGCACGAGCAGATCCTCGATCGAGCGCCCAACATCGCGCTCCGGTTCGAGCCCGATGCCGCCAGGGCCGAGCAGGCCGTCGGCTCGGGGGTCGCCTCGGCCGCTTACGTACTTCCGCCGACTCAGGTGGATAGGGTCTGGAACCTGGTGTCCGAGGGGAAGCTGCTACCGCAGAAGTCCACGTACTTCTGGCCGAAGCCCCGGACCGGTCTGGTCATTCGACCGTTCTGGCCCTGAGCCCTCTATTCGGTTCGTGGTTACTCCGAGCTCGGCTCCTCCAGCTTCTTCACCTCCGTCGCCACGACTTCAGTGACGGACCGGCCGCCCCCTCCGTCCCGGAAGAACCGGCGGACCAGGTGGCCACGGACCAGGACCGCGTCGCCCTTGGTCAGGCGCTCGCACCCTTTGCGGGCCAGCTTGTCCCACGCGGAGACCGGGAGGGGGAGGACCCGCTTACCGGGGTCCGGGACGTGCAGGCGGAACCTGGTCACCTGGTCGCCCGAAGGCATCGATTTGACCTCGGGCACATCGGACAATCGTCCGGCCAGGACGACGACGTTCACCGTGACCATCGGTTCCTCCTTTCGTCCGGAACGCTAGCCCATGCCACCGACACGACTCAGGGAGCCGCCCCCTGGGCCCTCGATCGGAGGCCAAGCTGACCGGTCCGCCTCGATACACTGCCGTGGGATGGCGGACGTGTACGAGGCGGCTCCCGGCATCAGCGGCATCGACACGCGGATGGCCGGGAAGACCAGCATCACCTCCGCCTACCTCCTTCACGGGGACGAACCAGCTCTTGTCGAGACGGGGCCGACGACCTCGGTGGATGCGGTGACCGCAGGCCTAGAGGCCATCGGCCTCGGCCCGGAAGACCTGGCCCACATCGTGCTCACGCACATCCATCTCGATCACGCGGGAGGAGTCGGAACTCTCTCTCGAGGCTTTCCGAGAGCCTCGATCTGGGTGCACGAACGGGGTGCCCCCCACCTGGCCGACCCCACCAAGCTCGTCGCCAGCGCCAGACGCGTTTACGGGAAGGAACGGCTGAGCAGGCTGTTCGGGCCGGTCGATCCCGTGGAGGCCGACCGCATCCATCCCCTGACGGACGGTGAGGTGATCGCGCTGGGCGAGCGGACGCTGGACGTGCTCTACACGCCCGGCCACGCCTCCCACCACGTCGCTCTGGCCGACTCGATGTCCGGGGCCGTCTTCACCGGGGACGCGCTGGGGATCCACCTCCCCGACGATCGGGTGCTCCGTCCCGCCACCCCGCCCCCGGACATCGACGTGGAGGCCGGGGTGTCAAGCATCGAACGGATCCGCGAGCGCACCCGATCCGTCCTGCTGTTCAGCCATTTCGGGCCGGTGTCGGAGGTCGACGAACTCTGTTCGATCGCCGCCAAGCGGCTTCGGGAGTGGGCCGACATCGTTCGTGACGCCCTCCGGGAGACCGATGACCTGGACCGCGTTGCCGACCTGCTCGAACGACGGACCGCTTCCGAGTTCGGGGCCGTCCGGTCCGCCGACCCGTCACGGTACGACGTCCTCTCGGACATGCGCATGAACGCCGCGGGCCTTATGCGCTACTGGCAGAAGCGAGCCGCGGCGGGCGAGAAGGACGCAGCCGAAAGCGCAGAAGAAGGCCTAGGAGGCGGCTAGGTCATCGGCCCCCGCCCGGCGCCTCCTCTAGCCGGGCCAGGCGGTCGGCCGCGTCGAAGGCGCCCGGATCGTGCCGGGTGATCTTCCGGAACTCGGCGGCCGCCTCCTGAGGCCGTCCGGCGCGATCGAGGACGTCCCCCGCGACGTACCACAGCCGGAGATGGAAGGGCCGGGCGAGCTGCTCGTCCGTGGGGATGGATCGCAGGACGGCCAGCGCTTGGGTGAACCGGCCGAGGTCGGCCAGCGCCGAGGCCCCCACCACCGCCGACTCCACTCGGGCCTCATCGGGGATCTGGGCCCGAAGGGCTTCCATGGCCGCGTCCACCGCCTTCTCGGGCGAGCCCAGCGCCCGGAACGAGTCCGCGATGAGGTGGTTCTGGTCGACCCGCCCGGTCATCCGCCGGTAGGCCTGCAGCTCGCGGAGGGCCTGACGGAAACGCTCTGCCCGGTACAGGGCGATCCCCAGGACCTCCCGGACCGCCCCAGACCGGGGCGCCAGCGCCTTCGCCTCCTGGGCCTTCTCGATGCCTGCGGCGACATCGCCGCGATCGATCGCCGCCAGCGCCTGCTCGAAAGCTCGGCGGGCCCGGTCGGAAGCCCCGGGCCTGGCGGTGGTTCGGATCTCTTCGGCGACCCATCCGGGGAGGCGATCGGCTTCCGGACGGCTATGGGCGACGGGATCGAGTCGATCCGGTCTGGCCGGCCTGCCGCGAGGAGCGGGGGGAACCCTGCGAGACCGGCCGGTGGGCACGGCCGAACCTTACCCGCAAACGAAGAAGGGCCCCATCAGGGGGCCCTTCTTCGAGAAGTCTCGGCGGCGACCTACTCTCCCACCCCGTTACCAGGGCAGTACCATCGGCGCTGGAAGGCTTAACTTCCGGGTTCGGAATGGGACCGGGTGTCTCCCCTCCGCTATGGCCGCCGAAACGGCGTTTCCCCGAAGCAGCCCGCCCAGATGGCGGAGCCGCCTCAAGAGGCTTGTGAGGGTGCGAGCTCCGGGGCGAAACCCCGGGACCCGTGAACCCGATAGCGAGCGCGAGCAAGAGCCAAGTCCTCGGCCTATTAGTACCGGTCGGCTCAACACGTCACCGTGCGTACACCTCCGGCCTATCTACCTCGTAGTCTGCGAGGGGCCTTACCCGGTTTGACCCGGTGGGAGACCTCATCTTGGGGCGAGCTTCGCGCTTAGATGCTTTCAGCGCTTATCCCTGCCGAACGTGGCCAACCAGCAGTGCCGCTGGCGCGACAACTGGCACACCAGAGGTCCGTCCGCCCCGGTCCTCTCGTACTGGGGGCAGCTCCCCTCAAGTCTCCTACGCCCGCGGAGGATAGGGACCGAACTGTCTCACGACGTTCTAAACCCAGCTCGCGTACCGCTTTAACGGGCGAACAGCCCGACCCTTGGGACCTGCTCCAGCCCCAGGATGCGACGAGCCGACATCGAGGTGCCAAACCTTGCCGTCGATATGGACTCTTGGGCAAGATCAGCCTGTTATCCCCGGAGTACCTTTTAGCCGTTAAGTGACGGCCCTACCACGAGGAGCCGTCAGATCACTAGGCCCTGCTTTCGCACCTGCTCGATCCGTCGATCTCGCAGTCAAGCCCCCTTGTGCCCTTGCACTCGGCAGCCGATTGCCAACCGGCTTGAGGGGACCTTTGGGCGCCTCCGTTACCCTTTAGGAGGCAACCGCCCCAGTTAAACTGCCCACCAGGCGCTGTCCCCGGCCCGGATCACGGGTCGAGGTTAGAGTCCCAGCATACGAAGAGCGGTATTTCAAGGTTGGCTCCACCCGAGCCAGAGCCCGGGCTTCAAAGCCTCCCGCCTATCCTACGCAACGCGTACCAAGACCCAACACCAAGCTGCAGTAAAGGTTCCGGGGTCTTTCCGTCCTTCCGCGGGAAACGAGCATCTTTACTCGTATTGCAACTTCGCCGAGTCCCTGGTTGAGACAGTGCCCAAGTCGTTACGCCATTCGTGCAGGTCGGAACTTACCCGACAAGGAATTTCGCTCCGAGTTCCTCACGTCGCCATGAGGTCGGGACCATATCTTCAGCTCTTCCCGTCGAGAAGAGTTGGCTGGCGTATGGCCTCTGGGGATTCCAGGAATCGGGACGGCTTCCGATGGTTCATCGTCTCAGCCGTCTTCGCGATTTCCGTAAGACCCTCCACCGTGAGGTGGAGTCGGGTCTCCATCATCCGAAGAACCGCCGCAAACTTCCTGAATTCATCGGCCTTCGCCGTTCTCAGTGGATTTGCTTCGAAGAACGGAACGATTGTCCCTCGCAAGGCGTGCTGATTGAAGACACCATAAACGAGAAGATCCTCGCGATGGTTGTCCCTACGACGATTGAGGTACACCGTCCCGCACCCGAAGTAGTCCCTCATCAGGTGCAGAACCTGCGCACTTCGCTCGCCTTGCACGACTGCGAATCGAGGCTGAACCATCCATCCGATCCTCATGCTTGGATTTCGATGGATCGGAAGGCTGAAGCAGCCTTCGCCGTCGACGAAGCCGACGATCCACTGCTCGATTCCTGGCCTTTCCTGCTGATTGCCCGCACCGGATGGATTGTCACCGGCCATGTCCCCACCATACGCGGAGGGTCTGACATGGTCGGTACCACCGGATGCTCGGGGTTCCCAGCATATAGCCAGCTGCACATCACACCGTCGCCGGTGTAAGGGGCAGCGAGGGGTGGCGTCCCCCTCGGTCTACCTTAGGCACCTCTGTTACCTCCGTTCGGGACTCTTCGTCCCAGACGGCGGGGCGGTCATTTCTGCCGCCCTCCTCATGTCGCCATGAGGGTCGGACTGTATCTTCACCGGCTCAACCGGCACTCGGCGTGCAGTCTCTGAGGGGTCACGAAGACTTCCCTGCTGATTGTCCGCACCGGTCGGATTGTGACTCCTCAAGGGAGTACCGCCGGATTCTCCGGATATTCCAGCATATAGCCGAGTTTTCCAACGGCCAGAAGGTTGACCGTTATAGTTACGGCCGCCGTTTACTGGCGCTTAGGTTCAGAGCTTCGGCACCACCCGAAGGCGGTACCTGACCCATCCCCTTAACGTTCCAGCACCGGGCAGGCGTCAGTCCATATACAGCGCCTTACGGCTTCGCATGGACCTGTGTTTTTAGTAAACAGTCGCTTGGGCCTGGTCTCTGCGGCTCCATCGAGCTCGGGACGCAGGTCCCTCACCCTACCGGAGCCCCCCTTCTCCCGAAGTTACGGGGGCAATTTGCCGAGTTCCTTAACCAGGGTTCTCTCGATCGCCTCGGTATTCTCTACCTGCCCACCTGCGTCGGTTTGGGGTACGGGCACCTCAATCACTCGCTAGAGGTTTTTCTAGGCAGCATGGGATCGGTCGCTTCGCCTGAGACGGCTCGGCATCGGGTCTCGGAGTTGACGACCTCCCGGATTTGCCTGGGAGGTCCTCCTACCCCCTTGCCCCAGGACGACCATCGCCTGGGTCGACTTACCCTCCTGCGTCTCCCCTTCGCTTGCCTACTACCGAGCGGGTCGGTAGCCCCTCCAAGGTGGAGGGGTTTCCTTAGCAGCTCGGATTCGGCATTGGCGCGATTGAGGTGGTACCGGAATATCAACCGGTCTTCCATCGCCTACGCCTCTCGGCCTCGGCTTAGGGCCCGACTAACCCTGGGCGGATGATCCTTCCCCAGGAACCCTTGGGCATTCGGCGGACGGGTTCCTCCCCCGTCTTTTCGCTACTGATGCCGGCATTCGCACTTCCCACGCATCCACGGCTGGGTTATCCCGCCGCTTCACCCGCGTGGGAACGCTCCCCTACCCATCCCGCGGCCTGGACGTGGCCGGTCACCCGGACACGCCGAGCCATACGCGGAATGCCGTAGCTTCGGTGCTGTGCTTGAGCCCCGTTACATTGTCGGCGCGGAACCACTTGACCAGTGAGCTGTTACGCACTCTTTCAAGGGTGGCTGCTTCTAAGCCAACCTCCTGGTTGTCTGGGCGACTCCACATCCTTTCCCACTTAGCACAGACTTGGGGACCTTAGCTGACGGTCTGGGTTGTTTCCCTCTCGGCTACGGAGCTTAGCCCCCGCAGCCTCACTCCCGGGCTCTGGAGCATCGGCATTCGGAGTTTGGCTGAGATCGGTAAGCTTGTAGGCCCCCTAGCCCAACCAGTGCTCTACCTCCGATGCTGAACGCCCGAGGCTGCCCCTAAAGGCATTTCGGGGAGAACCAGCTATCACCGAGTTTGATTG
>VAYG01000089.1 GCA_005885015.1 Actinomycetota bacterium
GACCGATGAGGTCAGTCAGGTCTGGGGGATCGGTCTCCCCTGTCGATCATACTGATCGATGCGCAGCGGACGGGCCGCTCGCAGGATTTCCACGGCCCTGCCGGCCATGGCCGGATGGTCGCAATGCGCGGCGACCACCACGCCCTCCTCCCTCTGGGCCTCCGTCATGGAGCCGGCCGCCCCACCCCACACGGCCCCGATCACGACGCCGGCCACCGCCGCCACGACCGTTGCGGTCACCACCATCGCGGTTGACGCGCCGAGGACGAGGGTGATGACCAATCCGAGGGCCGCGCCAACGACCGCGATCACGCCGGCCAGGAGGACCACTCTGGTGAAGACCCGGCCGGCGACCTCGGCGTCACGGCCCCTTGCCGGGACCCGCAGGGCCGGTTCGACACCGCCCTTGGGAGGGTCGTCGGTCATCGTCCTGCTCTGGATGGTGACCCGGCCCTCCGCCAGCCCGGCCGCCCGGAGGCTTCTCGCCGCCTCCTGCGCGGCCGGCAGGGCCGCGAACACGGCCATGACGTTGAACGGAGCCAGGTCGATCTCCTCCGGGGGAATGACCTCGCTCCACCGCCATCGACCCTCATCGGATGACAATTCGGATCTCCTCCTCGATCTGCTGGTACCCGGCTGCCTCGACCACGAAACGAGCCGGTTTTCCATCCGGGCTTCCGGGAAGCACTTAGGGGAGACAGATAGAAAGGAGGACCCGGTGCCACAGGAAGCCTGGAGTACGAAGCGAGAGCGCCAATACGAGCACATCAAGCGGGGGCTCGAGGAGCGGGGACGAAGCAAGGACGAGGCCGAGGAGATCGCGGCGCGGACGGTGAACAAGGAGCGGGCCCGGTCGGGCGAGGCCAGGGGGCGATCGCCATCCTCGGTGCGGGACATCTCCTCGGGCCGGAGGGGCGGGCTGAGGTCACACCGCGGCTCCGGCGGGCGAACCCGCGACCAGCTCTACAGCGAGGCCAAGGATCTCGCGATCAAGGGCCGGTCGAAGATGAGCAAGGCACAGCTCCAGGCCGCGGTCAACCGCAAGAGCGGCCGCCGCTCGGCCTGATCGCCCGGGTCCTCGCCCCCTCGATCACTCCGGCGGGTGGCTACCTGACAGGGCCGCCGCCGCGGCGATGTGGGACAGGTGGGTGAGGCCCTGAGGGAAGTTGCCGAGCATCTCCCCCGCGGCGGGGTCCAGCTCCTCGGAGAACAACCCCAGGTCGTTCCCCGCCGAGACGGCCCGGTCGAATACCTCGCGGGCTTCGTCCCACCTCCCCTGGCGGGCCAGGCACTCGGCCAGCCAGAACGAGGCCGGAAGGAACACGCCCTCGGATGGACCGCCCGCCGGGGGCCGGAAGCGCATCAGGAGCCCGTCCCTGGATAGCCCGTCGCTGACCGCGTCGGTGGTCCGCACCATGCGCGGGTCTCCGTAGTCGACGAAGCCGACCGTCGGCAGCAGCAGGAGGCTCGCGTCCATCGCCCTCCCGCCGAACGCCCGTACGAACACGCCGCGGCGCCGGTCGTAGCCCTGGCTCTCGAGGGCCCGGCGGATCTCGTCCCGGGTCTTCGTCCACCGGCCCATCGGCGCCCGCCTGGCGCACTCCCGGGACAGCCGGATCCCCCGGTCGAGCGCCACCCAGCACATCGCCTTGGACAGGACGAAGTGCTGCGGCCGGCCCCTCGTTTCCCAGATGCCCCGGTCCGGACGGCACCAATCCCGCGCCGCCGCCTCCACCAGGTCCACCAGGAACCGCCAGTAATCGTCATCGGGCGAATGGCCCCGCTCATGCCATCGCCAGGAAAGCTCGAGCAGGTGCCCGTAGACATCCAGCTGCCGCTGGGTCGCCGCGGCGTTGCCGATCCGAACGGGCCTCGATCCGCGATACCCCGGGAGATCGTCCAGCTCGCTCTCCCCGATCCGCCGCTCGCCCCCGACGCCGTACGCGATCTGGAGGTCCTCGGCGTGGCCTGCCGCGCTGCGCTCGACGAACCGCCGGAACCCGTCCGCCTCGGCCTCGCACCCCAGCTGGGCGAGCGAGCGGACGGCGAAGCTCGAGTCGCGGATCCAGCTGAACCGGTAATCCCAGTTCGCCTGGCCTCCGATGACCTCGGGAAGGGACGTGGTCGGGGCCGCCACCATCGCGCCCGTGGGCGCGTGGATGAGTGACTTCAGCACCATGGCCGAGCGCGCCGCCGCCGCGCCGTACGGACCTTCGAGCTTGGCCCTGGAGGACCATCGGCGCCACCACCGGATGGTCTCCTCGAGCCGGCCGTCGAGCTCCTCCGGCCCATCGGGAGTCGGCGGCGCCGGGTCGAGCCGCTCGGGTCGGACGAAGTGCAGGGACAGCCGCACCCGCTGGCCCTCCCGCACCGACACCCGGAACTGGAGGTCGTGATCCCGGCCGGGTTGGATGTCGGCGTCCGTCACGATCAGGAGCCCGTCGTTCCCGCCGATCGCGCTGAAGAAACGCTCGCCGTGCTTGCGGATCCACGGCCGGACCTCGGCGTAGTCGAAGCGAGGCCGGATCACCGCCTCCAGCTCCATCTCTCCACGGGTCCCTTCAACCACCCGCAGGATCTGGCGATGGGGATCCTCGGCCCCGCCCTTTCGCATGGTGAAGCAGTCGATGAGGCGGGCCTCTCCGCCTCCCGACCGGAAGGTCGTCTCCAGGACCATGGTTCCATCGAGGTAGCGGCGCGACGATCGATACCCGCGAGCTGTCGGTGCGACGGAGCAATGGCCGCCTCGTTCCCGGTCCAGCAAGCGACCGAAACAGCTCCCCGAGTCGAACCGTGGGAGGCAGCACCAATCGATCGAGCCGTCCGAAGAGACCAGCGCCGCCGTGTGGCAGTCGCCGATCAGCGCGTAGTCGCCGATGGGCCGGTATCGGTCGGCCGAACGTCCCGCCGGGGTCGACCTCCCGGCTCGCCCTCTGGACACGTCGCGCGAAGGCTACCGTCGGGCCCGGCCGGCCGCGATCGCGGCCACGGCGCCGGCGAGACCAGCAGCCACCAGCGCCCTGCGATGCATCGTTGCCCACAGCTGGAAGCTCCGGCCATGAGCCCGGTCGTCGAAGTCCCCGTGGGCACCCCAGTCTCCCTCGACGGGTTCCCACAGGTTGGCCGGACGATCCGGGCTCTCCGGACGGTCGGTCAGCTGGGAGCGGTAGCCCCATCGGCCGAGATAGCGGTCGAGGGCCCTGGGGAAGATCCGGTTGGCGATCAGGGTGGCCACGGTGCTTCCTCCCACCCACATCTCGGAACGGCGCCGCCGAGCCGCCCACAGGATGGCCTCGGCGGCAACCTCCGGTTGGTAGATGGGCGGAACGGGCTTCGGCTTCCTCGGCAACCGGGACAGGACCCAATCGAACTGGGGGGTGTTCATGGCAGGCAGCTGGACCATGGCCAGGTGCACGTTGGTCTTGTCGTGGAGAAGCTCGGCGCGGAGAGACTCGGTGAACCCCTGGATGCCGTGCTTGGCCCCGCAGTAGGCCGACTGGAGCGGGATGCCCCGATAGGCCAGTGCCGAGCCGACCTGCACGATGGCGCCCCGGTCGCGCGGCAACATCCGGCGCAGGGCCGCCATCGTGCCGTGCACCACGCCGAGATAGGTCACCTCGGTGACCCGGCGGAACTCATCGATGGAAACCTCCTTGAACGGCGCGAAGATCGAGGTCATCGCGTTGTTGACCCAGACGTCGATGGGCCCGAACGTCGCCTCGACGTCCTCCGCCGCCTGCTCCACGGCCGCGGCGTCCGCCACATCGACCGGCAGGAGGAGCGCCCGGCCCCCCTCCGCCTCGACCTCCTTCCCCGCGGCTTCGAGGCCCTCCCGGCCCCGGGCGATCAGGGCGACGCTGGCGCGGTCTCGAGCGAAGGCCCGCACCACTGCCCGCCCGACGCCCGCCGACGCCCCCGTCACCACCACCACTTCGGATCCGTTCGTGCCGCTCATCCCGTCCTCCCTCGCCTGAATCGCTCGGCGTCTGCTCGCTTCAGCTCGAGTCCCAGCCCCGGCCTGGACAGATCGGGGCGCAGCACCCCACCCACGGGATCGAGGACCCCGTCGAAGAGGAGGCGATCCACTCTCGCGTGGTCATGGAAGTACTCGAGGTGTCGCAGGTTCGGCGGCACGCAGGCGATGTGCGCGTGCAGCGACTGGGCGGTGTGGCCCGATATCTGGACCCCGTGGGCGGCGGCGACGGCCGCCGCTCGCAGCCACTCTGTGATCCCTGCGCACCTCGAAGCGTCGACCTGGAGGCAGTCGACCGCTCCCGCCGAGAGCATCCGCTCGAAGTAGTACAGGTCGTAGCCGTATTCACCGGCAGCCACGTCGATGTCCATTGCCTCCCGAATCTCGTGGAGACCCTCGAGGTCGTCGGAGGAGACGGGCTCCTCGAACCAGCCCACCCCATCCGACGCGAAGGTCCGGGCCAGGCGAACCGCTTGCTTGCGCGTGTACGCGCCGTTCGCGTCCACGAAGAGCTCGGCCCGGTCGCCGATCACCTTGCGGGCCAGAGCGACCCGTTCCAGGTCCCGCTCCTCGCGGCTGCCCCATGCCTCGCCAATCTTGATCTTGACGCGGGGGATCCCATCCTCGTGCACCCATCCATCGAGCTGTTCGGTCAAACGACGGTCCGAGTACGAGGTGAATCCGCCGCTCCCGTATACGGGAACGTCCGCGCGGACCATGCCCAGGACTCGAGCCAAAGGTTGCTCGAGCAATCGTGCCTTCAAGTCCCACAGCGCCGAGTCGACGGCGGCCACGGCCATGGACGCCACGCCAGGCCGGCCGGCGTTCCGTATCGACCTGATCATGGCCTCCCACGACCCGGGGACGTCGAGGGGGTCCCGCCCCACGACCTCGCTGGAAAGCTTCTCGTCGATCAGCGTGGCGCACGCAGCGGGACCGTATGTGAACCCCACCCCCGACTGCCCTTCCGCGCCGGCCTCGACCACGACCACCGTGGTCGAATCCCAGGTGAGCGTGCCGTCCGACTCCGGCTCCTCGGTGGGGATCGTGTAGGCGGAGACTTCCAGCGACTGGATGGTCACGACACGGCCTCCTGTCGCAGGGCCATCCCGATGACCTCGGCCAGGTGCATGGCACGGCGGCCGGTGCCGTGCTCGATCTGGGTGCGACAGCTGAACCCGTCGGCCAGCACCAGTGCCTCCAGAGGCGCCTGGCGCAAGGCGGGGAACAGGACGCGCTCGCCGGCCTTCATCGACACGTCGTACTTCTCCCCAGCTTCGAATCCGAAACTGCCGGCCAGTCCGCAGCAGCCCGAGTCGAGGATCTTCGCGTCGAGGCCCATCTTCTCCATCACGGCCTGTTCGGCGCCCACGCCCATGACCGCCCGATGATGGCAGTGACCCTGGACGATCGCCTGGCGATGGAGCGTCGGCGGGGTCCAGCCCCGCTGCTGGAGGAATTCCGACAGGAGCACCGCCTGCCTCGACAGCCGTTCGGCGTCCTCGTCCTTCGGGAGCAGGTTCGGCAGCTCGTCCCGGAACACCGCCAAGCAGGAAGGTTCCATCCCGATCACCGGCACCCCTGCCCGGATCGGCTCCCTGAGGACCTTGAGAACCGCGCGGAGCCATCGCCCGGCGGTGTCCAGCATCCCGTAGTCGTACAGCGGCCTGCCGCAGCACAGGACCCGGCTGGGAAGACGGACCTGGTACCCCGCTGCCTCCAATACCTCGACCGTCGCCCGGCCGACCTCGGGGTGGAAGTAGTTGACGAACGTGTCGGGCCACAGCAGGACCGGGGGACTCCCCGGCCTCGACCGGGAGCCCCGCCGCCGATACCACGTTCGAAAGGTCTGCCGGGCAAAGCTGGGAGCGTCTCGTTGCGGGGCGAGGCCGCCGGCCCGCTTGACCAACCCGGCCAGCCCCGGGGCGTGGGTGACGAAGTTGGCCGCGCGGGGAAGACGAGAGGCCGGCCTGGCCCACCACCCGATCAAGCCCATCGCGTACGCCACTCGCGGCCTCGGCTTCCCCTCGTAGTAGTGGGACAGGAACTCGGCTTTGTACGTGGCCATGTCCACCCCCACGGGGCACTCCGCCTTGCAGCCCTTGCACGACAGACAGAGGTCGAGCGCATCGAGGACCTCCTCGCTCCTCCACAAGTCGATCTCGGTTCCGCGCATCATCTCGAAGAGGATCCGGGAGCGTCCCCGGGTGCTGTGCTCCTCTTCCCGGGTGACCATGAAGCTCGGGCACATCGTGCCCCCGGCCATGCGCCGGCACTTCCCCACCCCGACGCACCGGAGCGCGGCGTGGGCGAAGCTTCCCTGATCATCCGGATAGCTGAAGTGGGTCTGGACCGCGGGCGGCCGGTAGCCGGCGCCGAGCCGAAGGTTCTCGTCCATGCGATAGGGCTGGACGACCTTCCCCGGATTCATGCGCCACCGGGGATCCCAGATCGTCTTGAACTCCCGGAAGGCCTCGACCACCTCGGGGCCGAACATCTTGGGGAGGAACTCGGCCTTGGACTGACCATCGCCGTGCTCCCCCGATAGCGAC
>VAYG01000090.1 GCA_005885015.1 Actinomycetota bacterium
GGCCCACCCCACGATCCGCTCGCGGCTCAGGCCCAGCGCCTCGACGAGCTGGTCGATCCTGCGAGCGGTGACCCGCCCCGGGTCTCTCCCCTCGAAGGCCTGGGGCCCCGGGTTGCGCAGCAACGCCCCGAGGTCGAAGGCCCGGTCACCGACCAGCGGCTTCGGATCGATGGCCAGCCAGGGTTCCCTCTGTGCCGCCAGGACGTTGTAGTGGTGGAAGTCCTGATCGAGGAGGAACGCCTCGTCGGAGCTGTCGGCAAGTTCGGCGAACAGCGCCGACGCCCGCTCCGCGAGATCCGTATCGAAAGGCCGCCCGAGCCGCTCGAACTCCTCCGGCACCGAGGCGGCCCACGCCCGAGCCCTGTCGGAAACGCGCTCGAAGGGATGGCCGGCCCCCACCGGTTTCCAGAGCCTGCGGATCACGTCGGCTGCGATCGCCGTGGCCACCTCGTCGTCTTCGATCTGAGAGAGGCGCGTTCCGGGCTCGCAGCGCTCCAGGAGCAGCACGCCCGCTTCGTCGTCCGCGTCGAGCAGCCGCACTGCGCCGCGGCCCTCATATCGCCGGAGGGCCTCGCCTTCGTGGACGTTCTCCCGGTCCACGAAGTTGACCTTCAGGACCGCGGACACCCCGTCCCGAAGCCGAGCCGGGGTGACGTAGGAGTAGCTGGCTGGGAAGGGGCTGCCCAGGGTAAGCGACCATCGATCCACGAATTCGTCGACGATCGGCGGCAGGCTTCGCAGCCAGGCGCGTCCCTTGTCACCGAATCGCGCCATCGTGGTGGTGAGCTCGTCGGGGATGGCGATCACGTGCTCAGACTAATGAGGCCCCGCCATCACAACAGCGCAGCATTTGACCTCCCAAGAAGGGTGAGTTAGACCAGTCGTCCCAAACGCCCTCACAGGAAGGGGAAGCCATGAGGAAGATCGCCACGTTGACGGCCCTGGCCGCGCTTCTGGCACTGGTGGGCGGGAGCATGACCGCTACCTCTGCCCTGGCCCGAACCAAGACAAGGACGTTTCACGTCCACAACGAGACGGAGACGTCCAAAGATCGCAACCCCTGCACCGGCGACAAGGGAACGCTGACCCTCACCTACAACGCGGTGTTCCACGTGACGAAGATCGGCCCCGGCCAGAAGCACGTCACCTTCACTCAGACCGGCCGATTCCAGTTCGTCCCAAACGACCCGAGCAAGCCCTCCTACACGGGGCACTTCACGGTTTGGGGCGGATTCAACACCAACGGTGAGAACCAGACGGGTACGTTCACGTTCAGCGTCAAGGGGAAGGGATCCGACGGGTCGACCCTTCGGTTCCACGAGGTCATGCACATCACCGTGGGGGCGAACGGCGTCAAGGTCGAGTTCGACAAGGTGCGCTGCGGATAAGCCCCGATCCGAGCCGTGTCGGTCGACCGACGAAAGGAGAGACCGTGGCTCATCCCAACGAGGAAGTTGCTCGGAGCGCCACCGAGGCGTTGTCCAAGGGTGACATGGAGGGGTTCCTCAGTCATCACACTGAGGACACCGTGGTGCACTTCCCAGGCAGGGGCCCGCTGGCCGGCGACTACAAGGGCAGGGATGGCGTGGCCCAGATGTTCCAGAAGCAGATGACCATGCTCGACGCCCCACCCCGGATCGAGACCCACGACATCCTCGCCAATGACGACCACGCGGTGGTCCTGAACAACGTCAGCGCCAGCCGGAAGGGGAAGACGCTCGATCAGCAGCAGGTGGTCGTGCTGCACATCAAGGGCGGCAAGATCGCCGAGGTGTGGCTGCAGTTCTCCGATCAGCAGGCCATGGACGAGATGGCCTCCTCCTGAGCCGAGGACGGAGCGCTTTCCAAAAGAGGTAGGCGCCGGACGTCGTGTCGCGGCGCAACCGGGTCACACCGTTCGGTGACATCATCGCCACCGAAGCTCGCGGGCTTCTGTTCGGGAACCGGGGCGTCCTCCACGATGACAGCGGGAGACTCGTGCGGACGTGGCAGGTCCGCCGGTGGATCGCCTGCCGGCTCGAGTTCAAGGGGCGCCGACGGGAGCTGCTCCGCCCCGGTCGCTTCACCGAGCTGTTCTTCCTGGACGAGGCAACGGCCCTGGCTGCCGGCCACCGGCCGTGCGCCGAGTGCCGGCGGGAGGACTTCCTACGCTTCCGCCACGCGTGGATGGAGATCCATCCGGGCGGCTCGGGCAAGGTCGACGACATCGACCGCGCGCTGCACGTCGAGCGGATCGACGAGGGCGGCAAGAAAATGCACCCCGCGAAGCTCGCCGATCTCCCGGACGGGTCGATGATCTGCGAGGGCAACCGAGCCTGGCTCGTCATGCACGGTGCCCTCCTGGCCTGGTCCCCATTCGGATACGGCGAACGGCGGACGATTCCTGCAACGGCCACAGTGCTCGTCCTGACCCCACCGTCGGTCATCGATGTCATCCGCGCGGGCTACGACCCCAGCCTCCATCCGACCGCCGCTCGAGGGCTGGCGGCTTCGGCGCCCTCTGCCAAGAGACATCACCCTCGACAGCCTGGCGGCCGGTGAGCACAATGGGGGCTCCAGTGCACCCTGACGGCCCACCCAGCCGAACCGACGCCGCGGTTCCCCCTGACGAGCTGCGACCAGTTACCGCCCTGTTCGCGGACATCGTTGGATCGACCTCGCTCGGAGAACGGCTGACCCCAGCCGAGGTCAAAGCCCTGATCGGCGAGTGCGTGAGCCGCATGAGCCGGGCGGTCGAGGAGTTCGGAGGCATCATCCAGGCGTACACGGGGGACGGGATCTGCGCTTACTTCGGGGTTCCCGTTGCGCACGAGGACGATCCTGAGCGCGCCGCCCGCGCCGCCCTACGGATCATCAACATGGCCCGGGAGTACGCACGCGACGTCGAGGCCGCCTGGGGTCTCGCAGACTTCAACGTGCGTGTTGGGATCAACACGGGGCCGGCCGGGGTGGGGCTGGTCGGGGGTGAAACACCCCAGGCCCTTGCCCTCGGTGACGCGACGAACGTGGCGGCGCGGCTGGAAAGCGCGGCAGAGCCTGGAACGATCGCGGTCGGGTACAGCACGGCGCGGCGCTTGGCGATGTCGTTCATCCTCGAATCGCTCGGTCAGATCATGGTGAAGGGCCGGGACGAGCCGGTTGCGGCCTGGCGGCTGGTCGGGCCGCAGACAGAGACCGGCGAGCATCGAGAGATCCCTCTGGTCGGGCGCGAGGGCGAGATGGCCTTGCTGGCGTCGGTTGTCGAGGACATGGCGGCCGGCCGGGGACAGATATTGCTGATCGAGGGCGACGCTGGGATCGGCAAGACCAGGCTGCTCGCCGAACTCCAGGTTATGGCTGCAGGCCGGTGCACGTGGCGACGTCGCCATCAGGATGCGGCTGCGGGCGAGGCTGGGGGCTCTCCTGCGAACTCAGCTGGACGATGTGCTGCCGCTGCTCGGAGGGCTGCTCTCGATCCGTACCGATCCGGATGTGAAGATGGGCGGGGACTCGAGCAGCGGCTCGGTTGCGTCGAGTGTGGAGCGCGCCTATCGGACGTGGATCGAAGCCGTGGCGGCGACGGGGCCTGTTGCCCTCGCCATCGACGACCTCCACTGGGCCGATCCCTCCACGCGGTTGATGGCAGAAGCTCTCCTGGAGGCCACGGATCGCGCGCCGCTTTTGTTGGCCGTCGCGTTCCGGCCGGATCCAACCTCGGAGGCGTGGCCGATTCGGCTCAAGACCATGTCTGAGTTCCATCACCGGACCACCGAGTTGCCGCTGACACCTCTCACCGACCTGGCCGCGCGAACGCTCGCCGACCTCCTCCTGCCGGAGCGCGCCATCGACGACGCCACCAGGGACGGAATCCTCCTGCGAGCCGAGGGAAACCCCTTGTATCTACGGGAACTTCTGACCAGCGTGGTCGAGGAGAGCGGCCAGGATCGCTCGCGCTCGTGGAGCGTTTCCATCCGCCATCTCTTGCCATCCTCCCTGGAGAGCCTGTTCGTAGCCCGGATCGATCGTCTTCCGCCCGAGGCCCGTCGTCTGGTGCAGGTGGCTGCGGTCATCGGCCGCGAGTTCCCGGTCAAAATCTTGCAGCGGGCTGCGCCCAGCGAAGGCTTCGACGACGAGTTGGCAACGTTGCTTCGGGCCGACCTGATCCGTGAGGTGCGGCGCTATCCACAGCTCGAGTGCACCTTTCGCCACGGCCTGATTCAAGAAGCGGCGTTGTCCACGCTCACTCCCGGGCGCCTGCGTGAGATACACGGCCGAGTGGGGGCGGCGTTCGAAGAGTTCTTCGCCGGGTCGCCCCATGACCACCTCGAGCTACTCGCCTATCACTACTACCGAAGTGACGATCAGTCCCGGGCCATGGCCTATCTGGAGCAGGCCGCAGAGAGAGCGGCCGGATTGGGCGCGGCCCCTCAGGCCGGCGAGCTGCTCCGCCGGGCGAAGAAGGTGGCGGACCGGCTGGGCGACGTCCAATCGGCGAGACGCATCGGCGAGCGCCAGGCTCGCCTCGAGGTCGCTCCGTGACCACCGATCCCCGGATCGGCTCGGTGCTGGCGGGATTCCGGATCGAATCGCTGCTCGGCAAGGGTGGAATGAGCATCGTCTACCTTGCCGAGCAGGAGTTCCCCAAGCGGTGGGTGGCCCTGAAGCTGCTTTCGTCCGATCTCTCCGAGGACGAACGTTTCCGGGAGCGATTCGTGCGCGAGTCCAACACGGCCGCCTCGATCGACCATCCGAACATCATCCCCATCTATGGGGCGGGGGAGGTAGACGGGCAGCTCTTCATCGCCATGCGATACGTGAAGGGCAGCGACCTCAAGCACGTCATCCACAGCGAGGGGGCACTCGATCCGGCCCGCGCTCTTTCGATCATCAGCCAGGTGGCGGGGGCGCTCGACGTCGCTCACGGGGAGGGGCTGGTCCATCGCGACGTCAAGCCGGGGAACATCCTCCTAGCTTCCGGGCCAGAGTCTTTCGAACACGTCTATCTCTCGGACTTCGGCCTGACCAAACGGACCTCCTCCGAGTCGGGCATCACCGGGACGGGGCAGTTCGTGGGGACCCTCGACTACGCCGCCCCGGAACAGTTCGAGGGAACACCACTCGATGCGCGGGCCGACGTGTACTCCCTGGGATGCGTGACGTTCGAATGCCTCACGGGCCAGGCCCCGTTCACGCGGGACGGGGACGCCGCCCTGATGTACGCCCACCTGATGGCCCCTCGCCCCACGCCTTCCGCGATCCGTCCCGAGCTCTCCGTGTTCGACGACGTGATCGGACGAGCGATGGCTCGTCGGCCTGAGGATCGATATGCCACGGCCGGCAGCTTCGCCAACGACCTCCGCGCGGCGATTGGGGTCACCAGCGGGGCTCTGCCCTCGGTGGGTCGGCGGAGGGCCAGGCGACGCAACGGCGCGATCGCCGTCGTGGTGGCCGCAGCTCTCGCCGTGGCCATGGTGACTCTTGTGTTGGTCTCAAGGAGCTCAGCTCCCCCGCCGGTGGGGCAGATGGTCGTTGCGAACAGCCTGGTAGGCCTGGATGCGAGGACCGGCAAGGTCAGATCGGTGATCCCGGTGGGCCTCCGGCCGGCCGACGTGCTCAACGGTTCCGGCGATAACTTGTGGATTCTTAACACCGAGGACCGGACCATTTCAATCGTGGACACGAGATCCGAGCGTGAGCTCCGGCGGGTGGGCGGACTGTCCCCCGTCTACCGGCTCAACGGCCCGGGCCCGTTCGGGCCAAGCATTGCCTCCGGCTTCGGCTCGATCTGGGTGGCGAGCGATGACGAGGCAGTCGAGCGGATCAACGAGTCGACCAACCTGTCCGAGGGGAAGGTCCTGGTGAACCACGACATAACCGGCATCGCCACTGACGAGGGGAGCGTATGGACGACCAACGGCGATGGGACCGTCACCATCATCGATCCCTCCGCCAACAGGATCGGCAAGACCGTCAAGCTGGGGCGTCGGGAGAACGGGATATTCGCGTGCAGTCCATGCAATACGGACGCCATCGCCGTCGGAGAGGGTGCCGCATGGGTCGTTAGCTACAACGACGGCACGATTACGAAGATCGATGCCGCCGCCGAAGTGGCGGCCGGGCAAGCCGACCTCGGTGGGAACCCCGGCCCCGTGGCGGTCCGATTCGGCAGTGTGTGGGTGCTCAACCTGGGCAACGGAGCCGTCGACAGGATCGCTCCAGCCACACTCCAGGTCACCTCGATCCCGATCGGTAGGGTCAGAACTCGCGGTGGCAGCATCGCTTTCAGCAGCACAAGCGTGTGGGTGACCGATCCTGGGAGCGGAAACTTGATCCGCATCGACCCGTTGACGAACGCGGTCCAAAAGATACACGTTGGATTCGCCCCGGCCGGCATCGCCGTCAAGGGCGAGACCATCTGGGTTACGGTGTCACTCGGCTGATCGCGGGCTGATGACAAGCTCTCTTCGGGACTGCGCTTGGTCCCCGGATCGAGTGGTTCCACGAGCCCGGCTCGTCGACACGCCGAGTTTCCCCTTCAGGGCGACTCCGTCCCGTCCACGGTGACCCACACCGAACCCAGGCCGTCGGCGATCGCTGTCGGCGTCTCGCCCACCTTGATGGGAGAGGCGACCTCGTCCGTGGTCTGGTCGATCTTGCTGATCGTGCCGTTCACTCCGTCAGAGACCCAGACGCCTTCATCGCCAGCGGCGATCACGATCGGATTGCCCGCCTGCGGCGCGTATGGGCACACGGCGCCGCCGGCTGGAATCCTGGCAAGGACATCTTCGGTCCGGACATCGATCCGGAGGACCATCCCTGGCGTGCCACAGACAGTCACCCATGCATCATCGCCGTGCACGGCGATGGCGCGAGAGATGACGTCCGTCTGGGGTTGTCGCCACTTGCCAGTTGCCACCTCATATCGGCTCAGGCCTTGATACCCTTCGCCGCCGCCAGCACTCAGGTCCCAGACGAGTCCAGACCCGAAGGCGATCGCATAGCCAGTCTGACCCGCCGCGCCACGATTCCGATCCGGACCACCGGACACTTGGGCTCCCAAGTCCGTGACGACGCCGGTCGAAGGGTCGACGCGTTTCGTGCGATTGAAGACGGCGACCCATACCGCGCCCTCGCCGGGCGCCACATCGGCGGCGAAGCCTCCCGTGTCGAAGGTCTTCACGACGCGGTTCGAGGCCGCGTTGATCACATGGACGCCGCCCAGTCCATCGGCGACCCAGATTCCGCCGTCCCCGGCGCCGATGGCTTGGGGGTCTCTCGCCACTTTTGACAGGACGGTTGTCTTGTCCGTCACTGGATCGACCCGCCGAACCGAGCCGTCCGCGTCCAGCACCCACACCGAGCCCTCACCCACAGCCACGTCGATGGGATGGCTACCCATGGGGATCTTGGCCGCGATCTTGCCGGTCGTCGGATCGACCCGCGCCACGTAGTCGACGGGGGCGGCGGAGGGTCCCCCAGTGGGCGGTGGCTTGGCTCCTCGAGTGGCCAGGAGCAGCCCGACAGTCAATCCGACCACGCCGAGCGCGGCACCGGCAGCGGCGAGCGCGACAGAGCGGCGGCGGCTGGTCGGCGGTACCGGCCCGATGGGAGTGGTGGGACCCACCGGCTCCACCCCAAATGCCTCCCCCGCGGCGGCGACAAGCTCCCCGGCGGATGCGTAGCGCTGCTCGGGGACCTTGGCCATGGCCCGGGCCAGGACCTGATCGATGGCCCCTGGTAGGTCTGGTTTGCGCTCGGTGGCCCTGGGGGGCGGCGCCTGGAGGTGGGCGTAGACAAGGGCGGCCTGGTTCTCCCGGGGGTAGGGGACCTCCCCGGTCAAGCACTCGTACAGCACGCAGCCCAGGGAGTACACGTCGGCCCGGGCGTCAAGGGCCTTGGCCTCGAACTGCTCGGGGGCGGCGTAGTCCAGGGTCCCCACGAATTGTCCGGTGGCGGTGATGCCGGAGTCGGAGGTGGCCCGCTTGGTCAGCCCGAAGTCGGACAGGTACACCCGGTCCCGGCCCTCCGCGCTGGTCCGGGGGGTGATCAGGATGTTCCCCGGCTTGACGTCACGGTGGATCAGGCCCTCGGCGTGGGCGGCGTCCAGGGCAGAGGCGGCCTGGGACAGGATGGACACGGTGCGGTCGGGGTCCAGGGCCCCCTCGGCCTCGATCAGGCGCTTGAGGTCGGTCCCCGGCACGTAGCGCATGGCCAGGTAGAGCTGGCCGCCTGCCTCCTTGGCCTCGTACACCGTGACGATGTTGGGGTGCTCCAGGGAGGCTGCCAGGCGGGACTCCCGGGTGAACCGCTCCTGAAACTTGGTGTCCTGAGCTAGCTCGGGGGCCAGGAACTTCAGGGCCACCCGGCGCCCCAAGTGGGCGTCCTCGGCCAGGTAGACGACGCTCATCCCTCCTCGGCCGATCAGGGAGTCGATCCGGTACCCCCCGACCGTGGTACCCAGGCGGCCGTCCTTGTCCTGGCTCACGGGTGGACAGTCTGGCACCTGGGTGGGGGAGGGCGGTAGAGGTTCGGAAGAACGCCGCGCGGGGCCCAGAGGCATGTGGATGCCACGCCGGGGTGCGTCCCGGCCAGATACATGCGCTCAAGAGGCCACGCTAGGTCAATGCGTTGTCTGTCATCACGGCCTGGACCTTCACCCGGTGGGAAGCGAAGAACGAACCGGCCCGGGGCCAGGAACGCCGCCCCGGTCCCCCCCGCTCATCGGTGGAACAACCTTCGGGGGAACTACAGCTACGATCGGGGGATGGACATCATCCTGATCCCTGGCTTCTGGCTCGACGCCTCCTCGTGGGACGAGATCACACCCGCGCTCGAACAGGCAGGCCAGCGGCGCTCACCCTGCCGGGCCTGGAGTCGAAGGACGCCGATCGCAGCGGCATCGGGCTACGAGACCACGTCGACGCGGTGATCACAGCCGTCGACCAGGCCGAGGGGCCGGTGGTCCTCGTGGGTCACTCGGGAGGTGGCGCGATCGCGCACGCCGTCGCCGACGCGAGGCCCAACCGCGTCGCGCGGGTCGTCTACGTGGACTCCGGGCCGCTGGGCGACGGCGGGGTGATCAACGACGAGCTTCCGGTGGTGAACGGCGAGATCCCGCTCACGGACTGGTCGGCGTTCCCTCCCGAAGAGATGCGCGACCTCGACCAGGGGCTCCGGGTGGCGTTCGAGGATCGCGCGATCCCGCAGCCCGCCGGCGTCGCCACCGACCGGCAGGTGCTCACCGACGAGCGGCGCTACGACGTGCCGGCCACGGTCATCGCGTGCGCCTTCTCCAGCGACCAGCTCAAGGAATGGATCGCGCAGGGGCAGCCGTTCGTCGCCGAACTCGCGGCCATCAAGGATGTCGAGTACATCGACCTGCCCACCGGCCACTGGCCGCAGTTCACCAAACCGGCGGAGCTGGGAAAGGCGATCCTGGCAGCGGTCGACCGGGGCTGAGCTGCCCGTCCGCAATCGCTTGATCGGGTAGCAGCCTTACCCGCTCCACCGCGGGTCGCGCCCGAACCAACCGGCGAGCTGCTCGTACACCGTCGCGTCCTCCGGGACGGCCACCTCGGGGCCGAAGACCTTCCCGCTGTCCTCGTCCCCTCTGAACTGAGGCTTCAGGTTCTCCCGCCCCCACTCCAGCGACACGCGCCCGAGGTCCGGATCCAGCTCGGTCGGCTGGCCGGTGGCCTTCGCGATATCCCAACCGTGGACCACGATGTCGGCGACCTGCTGGCCGACGGACCAGGTTGCCGGGACGTCCCCGAACGGCAAGTGAATCGCCCCCAGCCAGTCCTCGCCGATGACGTCCGACTCGTCCTTCTCGTAACGCCCGCCGGCGGCCATGGCCGTGAACTGCTGGAGGTCATGGACGAGGTGGTTGACCAGCTCGCGCACGTCCCACGACCGACAGGGCGTCGGCAGCGTCGCCTGCTGCGGCCGAATACCAGAGATGGCATTGCCCGCCTGGTCGATAGCTCGCGCTAACCGGTCGATCCATTCGCTCTCTTCCATGATCAGACATCCTCCTCCAGGAGATCTCCTCTTTCTGGAACAGCTCCGAAATCACTCGTTGACATGCGACCTCCGTGTGCACCGGGCTGAAGCCAGCATGGTGACAGTCTTCGTTCCGGGGCCATGGCTATGGAGTTGGATCTTCGTCGATGGCCACGTGGAGGTAGAGGTTTACCAGTCCAAGAGACATCTTTGGAGACGAGGCCC
>VAYG01000086.1 GCA_005885015.1 Actinomycetota bacterium
CCCCGTCCTCCCGCTCGTCGTCGCCGCGACGAACACCACCGGGACGGCCGCGATGACCAGGCCGATCAGCGGAACCAGGGCCAGCAGCGCCGTGAGCGAGCCGATCAAGGCGAAGTAGGGGAGCCCCACGACGTAGAAGCCGGCCACACAGAACGCCCCGACCAGCAGCGCCACCAGCAGCTGCCCGCGGAAGAACCCGCCGAGCGTCTCACCGAGCGATCCGGCCAGCCCTCGGACCTCCTCCCGGCTGGAGCCCGGGACGACTCCAAGGGACACCCGCATGATCTTCGGGAGGTCGACCAGCAGGTAGAAGGCGAGGAGCGGGCCCAGGATCAGGACGAAGGCGACGTGGACCACGCCCGAGGTGAACGAGGTGATCCGATCCAGGAAGCTGAAGGCCCGGCCCTGGCCCGGCACGAAGCTCTGGAAGAAGGCCTTCGGGTCGATGTGCACCCCGAGCCGGTTGAATGAGTCGACCAGCCCCTCCTCGGCGCGCTGGAGGAGCTGCGGGACCCCCCCGACGAAGGCTCTGGCTTGATGGGTCAGCACCGGGATGAAGTAGGCCAGCGCCACGCCGACCAGGGAGAGGAACACCACGTAGGACAGCAGCGTTCCCCAGACCCTGGGGATGCGCCGCTCCTGCAGCCGGGTCACCAGAGGGTTGAGCAGATAGATGACGATCAGCGCGACCAGAAGCGGCGGGAAGACGATCTGGATCGGCCGGAGGAGATAGCGCCAGATGCCATAGATCAAGATCAGGATCCCGATGACCGACCAGGCGAGCAGTCCCCAGCGCGCCGCTCGGGCTACGAAGGGATTCGCGAAGAAGGGCCCCCGGTCCTTGTCCATGGAGCTCCGTCACGGCTCCTTCGTTCGACGAGGCGCCAGGTCACGGCCATTATAGGGAGGGGTTCCCCGAGCCCGGCCGAACGAACCTCTGGCTATAGCTGGATGCGAACGATCTCCCCCGTCACACGTGCTGGTTAGCCACAGAGCATCGTCCTGCAGGACGAGTTCCGGAACGTCGGGCGCCCCAGGACCGTGCACCCGAAATGGACGACGGCGTGCAGATCGCGCGGAACCACCAGCTGCTGCCCTACGAACCGAGCGATCACAGGGTCGAACCTCCGCACTTCGGATGTAGAGGCCCTGACGGTTCTTCGCGGCCAGCCAAACGAGGCCTCGGCCCGCAGCCAGGCGAGCCGGATCCGCGAACCGGACCTTCGGCACTATCTTGCCGCCCGGCTCGATGCGCCAGAGCTGAGCGCTGGGGCTCGGAGTATCTGTGCCCAAACGCTTCCCTCCCCGACGGTCAGGGCGAAGGGATCGCCGTATCGCGCCGGCGCCGGCTCGCGAGGGCGGGGTCTGGCCGCCTCTTGGCCGAGGGCCAGGCCCAGGCCAGCCGCCAGGGCCACGGCCACACCTGCCCCCATCAGTCGCCCCGGCATCCCCGCCACGAGCCCTGCTCCATGACCTGACTCACGGACACCCTCAATACCTCAATACGCATCCGGCACTAGAGCTCGACTGAATCCGCGCCGTGTTTCGATCGATAGACTTCCCGCGATGTTGCCAACCGTGCCCGTCCCCCCTCAGCACGTCGACGACTATGCGGAGGCGGCCGGCCCCGAGGCGGTTGATCGACTTCGCCAGGCGGCGGAGTCCCTGCGCGGCGCTCGCGTCCTCCACGTCAACTCCACGGCCTTCGGTGGCGGTGTGGCCGAGCTCCTCTTCACCCAGGTCGCCCTGATGAACGACCTGGGGATCGACACCACCTGGCAGGTCATCGAAGGCGCCGAGGACTTCTTCACGGTGACGAAGTTCGCCCACAACGGGCTCCAGGGTGCCCAGGTGCCATGGACGCCCGACATGGAAGCGATCTATCTGGATCGTTGCCGGTCCAACGCCGCCGGACTGGCGGAGGGGTACGACTACGTGGTGATCCACGACCCCCAGCCAGCGGGGGTCCTTGGGGTGCTGGAAGAGGAAGGGCGGCGGGCCGGCCGATGGATCTGGCGATGCCACATCGATCTGTCCGCTCCCCACCGGCCCGTCCTGGACTTCTTCACCCGCCGGGTGGCCGGCTACGACGGGATGGTCTTCACCATGCGCGAGTTCGCCCCACCGGGGCTGACCGGGCCTCGCCTGTTCGTCATCCCACCGTCCATCGACCCGCTGTCGCTGAAGAACGGGTTCGTGGACCACGAGACCGCCTACGAGGTCCTCAACCGGTACGGCGTGGACCGGGCTCGCCCCATCCTCACGCAGGTGTCCCGGTTCGATCCATGGAAGGACCCGCTCGGGGTCATCGACGCCTACCGCCTGGCCAGGCGGGAGCACCCCGGGCTCCAGCTGCTGCTGGTCGGCTCGATGGCTCACGACGACCCGGAAGGCTGGCACTACCTCGAGGTCACCGAGACCTACCGCGAAGGCGACCCCGACATCTACCTCCTGTCCAACCTCCAGGAGGTCGGCCACCTCGAGGTCAACGCGTTCCAGCGCGCCTCCACGGTGGTGGTCCAGAAGTCCCTGCGCGAAGGCTTCGGGCTGGTCGTCTCCGAAGCCATGTGGAAGGAGGTTCCGGTCATCGGTGGCGACGTCGGGGGGATCCGGCTCCAGATCGAGGACGGAGTAAGCGGGTTCCTGGTCAGCTCCGTGGAGGAATGCGCCGAGCGAGCCTCGGAGCTGCTGTCCGATCCGGATCTCAGGATGAAGATGGGCCGGGCCGGCCGTGAGCGGGTCCGGGAGCGCTTCCTCACGCTCAGGGAGCTCGAGGACTATGTGAGGATGCTGGCCGCGCTGTGACCTCGACGGCCGGAGCGCGCAGCATCATCGTCGCGTCGAACCGGGGGCCCGTCTCGTTCGCCGAAGACGAACGGGGGCAGCTCGTTCCCCGGAGAGGCAAGGGCGGGCTGGTCACCGCGATCGGAGCAGCGCTCCAATCCTCCGGCGGCCTGTGGATCGCCTCGGCGATGTCCGACGCGGATCACCGCCACGCGGGACGAACGATCCACGTCGACGCCGACCGCGAGAGCTATCGCTTCAGGATGCTGCCCTTCGACCCACAGGAGTACGGGCGCTTCTACGACGGGATCTCCAACCGTGTGCTGTGGTTCCTCCACCACCACCTGTGGGACCTCCCCCGTCGCCCCACCTTTGAAGGACTGGCTCTGGATTGGGCGGCCTATCGCGCGGTGAACGAGGAGTTCGCCCGAGCCCTCGACGAAGAGGGGCCGCCGTCGGGTCCGCCGCCCGTCTTCCTGGTCCAGGACTACCACTTGGCGCTGGTGCCGGCGATCCTTCGGGGCCGCCGGCCCGACGCACCGATCGCCCATTTCTCCCACATCCCCTTCGCCGGACCGAACGAGTTCCGAATCCTCCCCCAGTCGATCCGGGAAGAGTTGCTGGGGGGGCTGCTGGGTGCCGACGTCGTGGGCTTCCAGGCTCCGAGGTGGGCGGAGAACTTCCTGCTCTGTTGTCGAACCCTCCCGGGGGCCAGGGTCGATTTGTGGCGGAGCCTGGTCCGGTGGCAAGGCCGGCGGGTTCGGGTCCGCATCTACCCGGTTTCGATCGATCCGGCCGCGCTGACGGAGGATGCCTCAACCGAACCCGTGGCCCGGGCGCGAGACGAGATCGCCCGGATGAAGGGGGACCGGCGCCTCCTCCTTCGCGTCGATCGGGCGGAGCTGTCCAAGAACATCCTGCGCGGGTTGCTGGCCTACGAGCGATTCCTCCTGGATCACCAGGAGTGGGGCGGCCGGGTCTTCTTTCTCGCTCTGCTCAACCCGTCCCGGCAGCATCTACCCGAATACCGGGCCTATGCGCAGGAGTGCGTGGCGCTGGCCGAGCGGATCAACGGAGATCTGGGGCGGCCCGGGTGGAAGCCGATCGAGCTTTCGCTTCAGGACGACTACGCCCGGGCCCTCGCCGCCTACCAGCTCTACGACGTCCTGGTTGTCAATCCCGTGTACGACGGGATGAACCTGGTGGCCAAGGAAGGGCCGGTGTTGAACGGCCAGGATGGCGCTCTGGTGCTGTCCGAGAACGCCGGAGCCTTCGCCGAGCTCGGACCGTGGGCCGTCCCCGTGAACCCGTTCGACGTCGAGGCCTCGGCCGAAGCCATCCTGGCCGCCCTCACCATGGATCCGGCCGAACGTGGACGCCGAGCCCGCGACCTGCGAAAAGCGGTGTCCCGCAATCGGATCGACCGATGGGTGGCCGTCCAGGTCCGGGACCTCGAGCGGGTCAGGCCGCCGGAGGATTCCTGAACATACGGGCGGACGAAACGGGCTCACACCCCGGGCAGCAGCCGAACCAGGCCCGACGGGCCATCGACAACCACGTCGGCCGCGGCGATGACCTCCGCGGGAGTCTCCTCCGACCGCACCGCCACCTTCACCGTGGCGACACCCTCATCGGCGAGCTGATCCAGGGCCCCGAACGCGTCGAGGTCGGCGAGGTCATCGCCCGCGTAGAGGCAGCCGTCCAGGCGGGCCTCCCGAGCCAACCGCACGACGGCGGCGCCCTTGCTCGGGACCTCGCCGGCGGTGATCTCGAGCACCCGCTTCCCCGTGAACAGATGCAAACCGTGGGCCTGGGCGATCTCCCCGAGGGTGCCAGCCAGGCGGCGCTCGACCCGGGCCGGATCCTGTACTCCGCGGAAGTGGACGGCCAGCGATACCCCTTTGTCCTCGACCCACGCTCCGGGGAAGTTGGTCAGAACTTCCCCGATGGCCGAAGCGGCGCGCTCGAGCCCAGACCGGCGCGCTGGGTCCTCCACCAACCCGTACAGCCCCACGACGGCCACGCCCGGGGCGCCCACCAATTCGCGGATCTGGGCGGCTGGACGTCCGGTCACCACGGCGACGAGCCGGTTCGACGATGCGAGGCGGGCGAGTGTTTCGGCGGCGCCGTCCACGAGCCGGGCCAGCTCCGGCCGGGCAACGATCTCAGCGAGGGTCCCGTCGAAGTCGAGCACGAAGCCGCGCGGGGCAACCTGCCGGAACCGCTCGAGGGACCCGCCCCCGCTCATCGTCGAGCTCGCGTCGGGCGGCCCGGCTGCGCTAGGCCGAGGACGCCACGTCCTGCCCCACGACCACCTGGAGGTCGATGTTGGACGACAGCGTTGCCGGGGCCGGCTTCAGAATCGCCGTGGTGAAGCGCTGCCGCTGCAACCGTTGCGCTTCGGGCAGGGAGTTCGACTGGTAGAAGATGATCGTCTGGGCCACCTTCGGCGAATAGTCGCCGGGGAGCACCGTCTTATACCCATCGTCCTTCAGCCTGGCCGTGATCAGGGCGGCAAGCCCGTTGCGCCTGGTGCCGTTGAGGACCTGGAGGGTGACCTTACTCTTCGGCCGAGCCTTCCGGGTCGCGGAGGGGCTGGTGCTGGGGGACGGCGACGGGCTGTGACCGCCGGGTGGCCCTGTGGTCGTGCTGGCGGCGGGCGTGACCCCCAGGCTGGTGTTCTGCGGGAAGAGCTTGGTCAATCCGAGGATGCCCAGCACCACGAGCGCCACGAGGATAAGGCCGCGCAGCGTGGAAGTTGCCATCAGCCGAGCCGTCGCCCACCGGGGTTCGTGTCTGCCGGGCACATCCCGCCTATCCCTCCAGGCCGAGGCGGCGGGCGAAGCGCGTGCGCCGGCGAGACTCGCGAAGTCGACGCAGGCGCTGCACCAGCACGGGATCGTATTCCAACGCCTCCGGCCGGTCGATCAGCCTGTTGAGGAGCTGATGATAGCGTGCCGCTGAGAGGCCGAAGCGCGCCCTGACGGCCGGCTCCTTGCGCACGCGGCCCTTCCACCAGCTCCGTTCGAAATCGAGGATGTCCTGCCAGCGCTCGTCGCTCGTGGCCGGCTCCCCCATCTTCCCCTTCCCACGATGTGGTCGCGCTCAGCGTACTACGGGGTTCCGACGAACCCAGGCCAGGCGCAGCGACTACGGATACAGGCCGCGAGTGACGTGGGCCTCCGCGACCCGACCGACCCCGAGGATGGTGGCCGCCGTCCGCATGGTGACCTTGCGCTCCTCGGCCACCTCCAGCACGTCGACGTAGGACCGCTCCATGATCTGCCGGAGCCGGTCGTTCACCTCGTCCTCGGACCAGTAGTAGGCCTGGAGGTCCTGGACCCACTCGAAGTAGGACACGGTGACGCCTCCCGCGTTGGCCAGGATGTCGGGGACCACCAGGATCCCGCGGTCCTTGAAGATCTCGTCGGCCTCGGGGGTCGTGGGGCCGTTGGCCGCCTCGACGATCACCGTGGCCTTGACCCGATCCGCGTTGCGCTCGGTGAGCTGGCCCTCGATCGCCGCGGGGATCAGGACGCCACCCTCGTACCCCATCACCCTCCCCGCCGCGGTCTCATGCGTCCGAAGGCCCTGCGGGGAGAGGCCGCTCGGGCTGTAGACACCGCCCTGGACGTCTGAGACGCCCACGATCACGCATCCCTGTTGGTGCAGGAGCTCCACGGTCCCCGCGCCAACGTTGCCGAAGCCCTGGACCACGACCCTCGCGTCCTCGACCGACATCCCGAGGTGCTTCATGGTGGCCAGCGTCACGTACATGACGCCCCGCGCCGTGGCCAGGCCGCGCCCCGCCGAACCGCCGATGGCAAGGGGTTTGCCGGTGACCACGCTGGGGACCGAATACCCCTCCCTGGTGGAGTACGTGTCCATGATCCAGGCCATGATCTGTTCGTTGGTGCCCAGGTCCGGCGCGGGGATATCCCGCTCGGGCCCGATCAACGGAAGGATCTCGTAGGCGTACCGGCGGGTCAGTCGCTGGAGCTCGGCCTGGGAGAGCTTTCGCGGGTCGACCACCACGCCGCCCTTCGCCCCGCCGAACGGGATGCCAACCACCGCGCACTTCCAGGTCATCCACATGGCCAGGGCCTTGACCTCGTCAAGGGTCACTGCCGGGTGGTAGCGGATGCCACCCTTGGAGGGGCCGCGCGAAGTGTTGTGGTGGACCCGATAGCCCTTGTAGACGACGATGCTCCCATCGTCCATCCGGACGGGGATCGACACCTCCAGCGCGCGCCTCGGGTTGCGCAGCACCTCGAGGACCCCCGGATCGAGATCCATCGTCCGGGCGGCCTCCTCGAGCTGGCTGAGCGCGCTATCCCAGGCGGAACCGCTGTTCACGTCATCTCCTTGGTCGGCCACTTCGGCCGTCAGCCTAATACCCGCGAACCGGACGCGAGCCGGAACGAGCGTGGCGTGGCGAGTCCAGGGAGGGGCGGTTACGTCCCGATCTCTTCGAAGCCCTCGGACAACGCCACCGTCAGCTGGCGGAGCTGCGTCAGGGCATCCTCGCAAGGCTCGCACAGGCCGCGTGGAGACGGCTGTCCGCAGCGTGGACAGAAGATCTCTCGTTCCTGCCCCTGCTGGGGCGCGGCGGCCTGAGCGGGGCGTTGCAGGGACGAGCCACCCGGCTGATAGAGGGGATCGGCGGAGATGGCCGGGGCGCCAGAAGCGCCCCCCAAGGATGGCTGGGGGCTCGGCGAGGAGCTGAAGCCGTTGGAAGAGGGCTGCTTCTTCGATCGCTTCCAGGGGAGGCGGGACCGCTTCTGTTCGCCGGCCTGGAGCGATCGCGGGGAAGCCTCTGGGGTCCACGCCAGCGCGTCCCACGACACGAACCGTTCGCTACTGGGGGCCTCGGACGGCTGCGTGGGGGGAGGGGCGGACCTCGATGGCCACTCGGCCCAGATGTCGGACGGTTCCATCGGGCCGGCCTCCGCCGATGGAGTGGCGT
>VAYG01000074.1:0-6323 GCA_005885015.1 Actinomycetota bacterium
GCGATTCCTTCAAGAGCGCGGCCGGCTCACAGACGGCAAAGGTCCAGCAGGTCGTGACCTCGCCCGACGGAGAGAAGCGGTACTGGTTCAAGCTGGAGGGCGGCCAGGCCTCGCCCGGCATGGGCGACTCCCCCGAACCGGTCGACGCCACCATCACCCAGGACTACGAGACCGCCGCCGCCATGTCGAAGAACGAGCTGTCGGGGACCGCAGCCTACATGAGCGGCAAGCTGCGGGTGTCCGGGGACCTCATGAAGCTGATGCAGCTCCAGGGCGCCCTGGGACAGATGCCCACAGCCCTCAAGGGGATCGACGTCGACTACTAGCCCTCGTCCGCCTGTCGGCCGACACACCGGCCAGAAGGCGCAGCCTAGAAGACGCCAGGCGCGGGGAGGACGATGAACGTTCCCGTCGCCCGAGCCAGGAGCCGCCCCTCTCCGTCAAGGACCTCGGCCTCGCCATAGCCCATGCGCTGTCCCAGATGGACGGCGCGACCCCTTCCAACGAGGCGATTGCCCTCACCCTTGGCCAGGAAATGCACGTTGAGCTGGGCCGTGCGATGGGTCAGGCCCGGCCGGAGGCGAGACCTGAGAGCCAGGCCGATCGAGGTGTCCGCCACCGCGGTGATGATCGCTCCATGGACGATGCCCTGCGGGTTGAAATGATGGGGACGGAGGTCCATGGCCAGCTCCGCGGCGCCATCCCCGACCGTCACGAGCTCCAGTCCGGCCCACCGATGGAACGGGGAGCGAGCCACTCGCTCCCTGAGGGCGTCCAGGTGACGCGCGTCGAGGCCTGGCCCAATGTCCTCGTCCATGTTCCGACCTCCCTCCGCCCTGGCGTTGTTCGGGCGCGCATACTGTGCGACGCGCGAGGGGAAGGAGTCCACCGTTGGATCCGAAAGAAATCTTCGAGCTGATCGTCAAGGCCGATGAAGCCTTGAAGTACGCCACGGAGGAGAAGGGCGCGGCCCGGACCAAGCAAGCTCGCGACCTTCTGGTTCGAGCCCGCGACGAGGCTCGGGCAATCGGCAACGACGGACTGGTGGAGCAGGCCGAGCGCCGGCTGGCCGACCTGGAGGACCTACCTGGAAAGGCCAGCGGCTGAGCCGGGGGCTCCCGGAACCCTCCGCAACCCTCAGGCGGACCCCCGGTCCCCGAGGGAGGCCAGTGGGGGCGGGAGACCCGAGTCGGGCCCGGTCCCGAAGAGTCGGTCCCCGAAATCGCCCAGCCCCGGAAGGATATAGCCCTTGCCGTTGAGGTCTCGGTCGAGCGCGGCAGCGAAGACCTCCACGTCGGGATGTTCGCGAGCCATCTTCTCCACCCCCTGGGGAGCGGCGACCACGCAGGCGAACCTGATCTCGGCGGGTTCGCGCTCGCGGAGCTTCGCGCATGCGCCGGCCGCTGAGCCACCCGTGGCCAGCATGGGGTCCAGCAGGAGCACGTGGCGCCCCTGGAGGGGTGGGAGCTTCTCGTAGTACGAGGTGGGCAGCAGCGTCACGTCGTCGCGCTCCAGTCCTACGTAGCCGACGGAGACCTCGGGGAAGAGCTCCGTGACGGACTCGAGCATCCCGAGCCCGGCCCGAAGGATGGGGACGGCGACCAGATCGGGCGAGATCAGCCTCCCGGACGTCCGCTCCAAGGGTGTCTCGACCTCGACCTCCACTGTGGGCAGCTCGCGCACAGCTTCGAGCACGATCAGGACGGTCAGGCGCTTGGCCAGGGTCCGGAAGACGGGCGGGGGCGTGGTGACGTCTCGAAGACGGGTCAGGAGATGTCGGGCCAGTGGGTGATCGACCACGGTCAGCCCCATGTCGGCGCCATGCTAGCCGAGCCGCTTGACCAGGTGAGGCCCGATCCACGAGAGTACGCTCGCCGGGGGGGACCGCAGGGGGGCTCATCCTCTTGCCGCTGTGGTCTCGTAACCATTGAGAGGCGGTTGTGAGGAGGGAGGAATGAGCAGAGCGATCAGGGGTCTGGCGCTGCTCGCCGTGGTCGGGTTGGTGGCTGCGGCGTGCGGCGGAAGCACCGGCGGCAGCGGGGGGAGCAAGTGCCCCTCGGGTAAGAGCTGCGTCGGGATGGTGTACGACCTCGCCGGCCGGGGTGACCACTCCTTCAACGATTCGGCCTATACCGGGCTCCAGAAGGCAGGCCAGGACTTCTCGCAGATCACCGTCAAGGACCTCACGCCGGTGGCCAGCGGGGCGAACCGCCAGGCCCTCATGCGGCTCCTTGCACAGCAGGGCTACGGGCTGATCTTCGGGAACGGGTTCGCCTTTGCAGATGATCTGGCCAAGGTGGCCAAGGACTTCCCCGACATCAAGTTCGCCTGCACGGACTGCGGGATCCCGAACCTGACCGAGAGCTCCAACATCGTGAACAACGACTTCGCCGCCAACGAGGGGTCGTTCCTGGTGGGAGCGGCGGCTGCCATGAAGTCCAAGACCGGGAAGGTGGGCTTCATCGGTGGCGTGGACACGACTCTCATCCACCAGTTCCAGGCCGGGTACGAGGCGGGGGCCAAGTACGTCAAGCCCGGGATTACGGTGGACATCAAGTACCTGACCACGCCGCCCGACTTCAGCGGGTTCTCCGACCCGGCGAAGGGGAAGGAAGCGGCGCTCGGCCTGTTCCAGGGAGGCGACGACGTCGTCTACCACGCGGCCGGCGGCTCGGGTGGCGGGCTGTTCGCTGCGGCGAAGGAGTACTCAGCTGCCAACAACACGCACGTGTGGGCCATCGGCGTCGACTCGGACCAGTATCAGACGGCGCCGGCGGACCAGCAGCCCTTCATCCTGACCTCCATGATCAAGCGGGTCGACGTGTCCGTGTACGACACGATCAAGGCCTTCTTGAGCAACAGCTTCAAGGGAGGCACGGCGCTGTTTGGGCTGAAGGACGGGGCCATCGACTACTCGACCACGGGCGGGTTCGTGGACGACATCAAGAGCAAGCTGGACGATCTCAAGCAGAAGATCATCAGCGGCGAGATCAAGGTGCCATTGCCGACGTCGTAGACAGAACGGCCGAGCAGACGGAGCGATCGGGTCCGAGGGCCTCGAGCCCCCGGACCCGTCCACGGCGGGAGCGAATCGATGTCCGGATCGGTCCCTGCGGTACAGCTCGAGGGCATCACCAAGCGATTCCCGGGCGTCGTGGCAAACAACCGGGTCGCGCTGGAGGTCTCGCCCGGCGAGGTCCACGCCATCGTGGGGGAGAACGGGGCCGGCAAGTCGACGTTGATGAAGATCCTCTACGGGATGCAGCGCCCAGACGAGGGGACCATCCGCGTCAATGGAGCGGAGGCCCATTTCCGGTCCCCGAAGGACGCCATCGCCGCGGGGATCGGCATGGTTCATCAGCACTTCATGCTGGCCGACAACCTCACGGTCCTGGAGAACGTCGTGCTCGGGTCTGAGCCGACGCTGGGACCGGTCATCGATTTCGCTCGGGCGAAGGAGCGGATCAAGAAGCTCTCGGGCAGCTACGGCCTTCCGCTCAACCCGGACCGCCTGGTGGAAGACCTCGCGGTGGGAGAGCGCCAGCGGGTCGAGATCATCAAGGTGCTGTACCGAGGCGCCCGCATCCTGATCCTCGACGAGCCCACCGCCGTGCTGGTGCCGTCTGAGGTCGACGACCTGTTCGACCACCTCCGCGAGCTGAAGCAGGAGGGAGTGACGGTCATCTTCATCTCCCACAAGCTTGAGGAGGTGCTCGTCCTGGCCGACACGATCACGGTCATGCGCGCCGGGCGGACGGTCGCCACGGTCAAGCCGCAGGACGTCAGCCGTCGGCAGCTCGCCGAGCTTATGGTGGGAAGCGAGCTCCCCCGCCCCGAGACGAAGGAGTCGACGGTGAGGGACGAGGTGGCCATGTCGGTCACCGCGCTCACCGTGCGGACCCCGGGCGGCCGGGTGCTGCTCGATTCGCTCTCCTTCGACATCCGGCGGGGGCAGGTGGTGGGGATCGCCGGAGTGGAGGGAAACGGCCAGCGGGAGCTGGTCGAGGCGATCATGGGCCTGGCTCCGGTGATCGAGGGACGGATCCAGCTCGGGGACCGGGACATCACCCACTGGCCGACTCGATCCCGGCGGGAGGCAGGCATCGGATACATCCCCGAGGACCGCCAGGACATGGGACTGCTGCTCCCGTCGCCGCTGTGGGAGAACGCCATGCTGGGACACCAGACCAAACCCCCCTTCGCTCGAGGTCCGTGGATCGACGTGGCCGGTGCCCGGGATCGGACCCGCCAGGTGGTCGACGGCTTTCGCGTGGCGACGCCGGGCGTGGACGTGCCTGCCTACGCGCTGTCGGGAGGGAACCAGCAGAAGCTGATCGTGGGCAGGGAGATGATCGCCGAGCCGCTGGTGCTGATCGCGGCCCAGCCCACCCGCGGCATCGACGTGGGCGCCCAGGCCGCGGTGTGGGATCAGATCCGGCGGGCCAGGAAGGCCGGCCTCGGCGTCCTGCTGATCTCCGCGGATCTCGAGGAGCTCATCGGCCTGTCGGATGCGCTCTACGTGATCTTCCGGGGACGGCTTGTCGCGAAGCTCGACCCCCAGACCGTCACCCCCCAGGAGCTCGGCGCGTACATGACCGGCGCCCGACAGGAGGTCATGGAAGGATGAGGCTGCGCCGTGCCCTCATCGCGCTGCTCGCCCCGGCCTCCGCGCTGATCCTGGCGGTGCTGGTCTCATCCATCGCCGTCCTGCTGATCCACCAGAGTCCCCTCACCGCATTCAAGGACATGGCCCAGTTCGGGGTTCGGACCGACTCGCTGATCTTCGCCGCGAACGAAGCCATTCCGCTGTTCGTTTCGGGGCTGGCCGTGGCGATCGGGTTCAAGATGGGGCTGTTCAATATCGGGGTCGAGGGGCAGTACACGCTCGCCGCGCTGCTCGCCGCGTACGTCGGGGCCGTGACACCCGTCCCCGGATTCCTGCGGATCATCCTGATCCTCCTGGTCGCGATGACTGTCGGCGCGGCGTGGGCCAGCGTCGCCGGGATCCTCAAGGTCACGCGGGGCGTCCACGAGGTGATCTCCACGATCATGCTGAACTTCATCGCCTTCGGATTCACCTCCTACCTCCTGGCCCACCTCCTGAAGCAGCAGAACCGGCCCGGCGACTTCGTGGTGAAGACGAAGGAGATCCCTTCCTCGGGCCTCATCCCATCGCTGAACGGCTTGCTCCGGGGCCTGGGTGTGCACCCTCCCGCAGGCTCCGACCTGTACGGGTTCCTTCCGCTCGCCCTCGCCCTCGGAATCGTCTACTACGTGCTGATCTGGCGAACCCGCTTCGGGTTCGATCTCCGCGCGTCGGGTTTCAACCCGAACGCCTCGCGGGTGAGCGGCGTGGACCCGCGGTCAATGGTGCTCAAGGTGATGATCCTGTCGGGGGCCGTCGCCGGGCTGGTGGGGATGCCCGACCTGTTCGGCCTGTACCACCGCTACACCATCGACTTCGTGGCCGGCCTCGGGTTCACCGGGATCGCCGTGGCCCTGGTCGGCAGGAACCACCCGGTCGGGATCGCCCTGGCGGCGTTCCTGTTCGGGTTCCTCGACCGGTCCGCCCAGGTCCTCGACCTGGTAGGCATCCCCAAGGAGATCACCATCATCATGCGGGGCGTGATCATCCTGTGCGTGGTGATCGCCTACGAGGTCGTCCGGCGGGTGGTCCAGGCGCAGGAGGTCAAGGCCGCCGCCGAGCGGATGCGCCAGCTGTCCGAAGAAGGCCAGACCGAACCGGTGCCGGCATGATCACCGAGACCGTCGAAGCGCCACAAGAGCGTCGGCAGGCCAGGCTGCGAACGGTGCTGCTCGCTGCCGGGCTCGTCCTCTTCCTGCTCTCATTCGTCCGGTCGGTGACCGGGGCCACCGACCTCGCTTCCAGCGGGACGTTCAGCGCGACCCTGCGCGTGGCCATGCCGATCCTCCTGGCCGGGTTGGGCGGGCTCTACGCGGAGCGGGCCGGGGTCGTCAACATCGGCCTGGAAGGGATGATGATCCTCGGGACCTGGTTCGGAGCCTGGGCGGGCTGGCATTGGGGTCCCTGGGGCGGCGTGGCGATCGGCATGCTCGGGGGAGCGCTGGGGGGGCTCATCCACGCCGTGGCCACGGTGTCGTTCGGGATCGACCACATCATCTCCGGGGTGGCCATCAACATCCTGGCCGCCGGGGTGACCCGGTTCCTCTCGGTGATCGCCTTCACGAACACACCCGGAGCCGGCATCACCCAGTCTCCCCAGGTGAAGGGGAGCATCCCGGACGTGAACGTGCCGGTTCTCTCGGGTGGCCACTTCTTCGGATTGAAGACCCCCGATGTG
>VAYG01000074.1:6378-10407 GCA_005885015.1 Actinomycetota bacterium
GGTCGCGCTGGTCCCGCTGACGTGGTGGATCCTGTGGCGCACGGCGATCGGGTTGAGGCTCCGATCAGTCGGTGAGCACCCCGTGGCCGCCGAGTCGCTGGGAGTGCCCGTCTACGCGATGAAGTACGCGGGGGTGATCGTGTCGGGAGCCCTGGCAGGACTGGCCGGCACGTTCCTGGTGTACGAGGAGGCGGGGATCTATCGGGAGGGGCAGACCGCCGGCCGCGGATTCATCGCCCTCGCCGCGTTGATCTTCGGGAACTGGCGGCCGGTGGGGGTCATGTCCGGGGCCGGGCTGTTCGGATACGCGGAAGCGCTCCAGCTTCGGTCCAATCCGGCCATCCTCGCCCTCCTGGTGTTCGCCGCGATCGCCCTGGCGATCACCGGCGGATGGCTGTTCCTCCGCGGCCACCGCAGGGGAGGAGCTGCCCTGCTCGTCCTCGCCGGCCTGATGTTCTGGTGGCACGCGGCGGCCAACAAGGTGGCGAACGAGTTCATCGCCATCACCCCGTACGTGGTGACGCTGCTGGTGCTGGCGCTGGCGGCTCTGAGGATGGCGTTCAGGCGGACACGATGGCTACGCTGGCGCTGGTCCCGAGCACGTCGGCCCCCGCGTCCAGGAGCGCCCTGGCCTCCTCCAGCGTGCGGATCCCTCCGGAAGCCTTGACCTGCATCCTGCCCTTGGCCAGGCGGACCAGATCGGCGATCAGGGCGGGTGTGGCCTCGCCGCCTCCCTCGCCGCTGGAGTTCTTCAGGTACGCGACGCCGGCGTCGGCGCACAGCTCCACGGCGAGGGCCAGCTCGTGCTTGGTGAGGAACCCGGCCTCGAGCATCGCCTTGACCGGCGCGCCGTCCGCCGCCTTGACCACGGCTGCCAAGTGCTGTCGATAGGCGACGTCCATCTCGGACTTGAGCCAGCCGACCTTCGTCATCACGTCGATCTCCTGGGCACCGGCCTGGCGGGCCTCGGCGGTGGCCCGGGCCACGGTGGCGACGGTGTCGCCGCCGACGGGGAAGTCCAGGGCCGTGCACACGGCCACCGAGGAGCCCTGGAGCTTGCGGACGGCCATCGGAAGCCAGATCGGATTCACCACGGCCGCGTGGAAACCGTGCTCCAGACACTCGGACAGGAGTCGCTCGATGTCGGCCCGAGTTGCCTCCGGCCGCAGATTGGTGTGCTGGATCCGCGCCGCAACGTCTGCCGAGCTCCTCCCCACCGGATGGACCTCCTGAAGGATCGAAGGCTGTGGGCCGAGCCTATCAGCAGGATGAGGCCCGGCCGAGGAGAGTCAAGCCACGATGGGGGTCAGCTCGACGATGGCGCAGGTTCCCCGCCACCGCTTGATGGCGTCCTCGGGAGGACCGTGCCTGTCCCGCCGCCGGTCGGCAAGCAGCTTGGCCGCGTCCTCCCACTCGCCGCCCTCGAGGAGCCGCGTCGCGGCGTGGAATCGACCGAGCGCGGTGTCCCGGTATTTGCGCCTGGTGATCACCACGAGGTCCCTGGCGTCAGGGAGCCCCGGGATGGACTGTTCCTCGAGGCTTGGCTCCTTGGACGACAGGACGAAGATCTTCCCGTTCCGGTACACGAACCACGCGGGGATGGCCACGTCGCGGCCTTCGTACTCCACGCCGATCCATGCCACGTCCGACTTCTTGAGTCCGTCGTCGACCTCTTTCGGAAGCTTGTCGGCCGGCGCCTGCACGACCACCTGGAACTCCGTCTGCCCAACCAGCTCCCCTGCCAGGAGGAACGAGGCGAGGTACGTGCCGACCTCCTCGAACACGGCGTCGTCCGCCACGTCCTCGAAGCGGGTCAGGTCCATCGAACCGAGCAAATGCCGGACCGAGGGCCCGATCCGGTAGACGACCCTCCCGGAGGGGGACAGGAGCTGGACCTCTTCCTGGAGATATCCGGTGGGCGCTTTCCAGTCCCGGACGACGGTGAAGGGAAGGGCCCGCGCAGGAAGGGACAGCAGGTACACCAGGCCATCCGCCATGTCCCCCTCGGCAGCCCGCTGGCGGACGTCGAGCACATTGGCAAAGATCAGCTCTCCGGCAGGCATCCGGTTCGGGAGGATAGTGGATAAGCAGTTCGCGTGGCAGGCAGGTGGGCGCCGGGCCGAGGCGGTCCAACACGGCCGGGCCGCGGGCGGGCCTGCGCCCCTGACCGGTTTCCTCCTCGGCGGGCTGACGACCGTGGAGGTCCTGGCCGCTGTCATCGCCTTCGCCGCGGTGATGGGATTCCTGTGGACGAGCGGGACCGCTCAGCCGGGCGAGTTGGTCACCGACCGGTGGATCCGGGCGGGGTGGGCCATCGCGGTCGCGGGCATCCTCCGGCCGGTGACCTGGATCCCCTACGTGGGAGCCTTCGTCTTGCTGCGCCGTGTGGTCCGGGCGATCGGCAGGAAGCGGCGCCCCGTGACGGTGAACATGATCGCTCACGTCCTGACCGTGGCCTTGATGGTGGCCGCGTTGTGGCTCCTCGCCGTGGCCATCCCGGCCGCGTGGACCGGCGTGGTCTCGGTGACCGCCGTCCTCACCGGCGGAGGCGCCCTTCAGGACGTCGGCACGGCCGCCGGCCACTGGGGGACCGCGCAGTTCGTCCTGCTCGGCGTCCTCGTGCTGGTCGTCCGACCGGTGCTGCCGCCGATCGATCCGGACCTGGGTCTCTCCGATGAACCGGTCCTCGGGTTCCCGTCGGGCCCCCGAGGCCGGTTCGACCGTGTCGCCCTGCTGGTGGCCGTGATCGGAGGTGGCATGCTGGTGGGAGCCGGGGCGCTGCTGTTGCGGGGCTGACGACGCGGCGGGCTGACGACGCGGCCCGCTAGGGCAGGATCTCGACGTACCCGTTCGTTCCATTCACGCGGATCCGTTTCCCATCTCGGATCAGCCGGGTGGCGTGCTCCACCCCCACGACGGCCGGCAAACCGTATTCACGTGCGATAACTGCTCCATGGGTCATCAGTCCACCAACCTCGGTGACCAGTCCTCTTATGGATACAAACAATGGTGTCCAACTGGGGTCCGTAAAGGCCGTGACTAGAATGTCGGTCGGTTCGAGGTTGGCGTCCGAGATGTCATGAATGACGCGGGCACGCCCTTCGACGATTCCGGCCGAAACCGGTAAGCCGACCAGAGCACCCGCCGGCACGTCATCGCCTCGGTACGCCCCGGGGATGACCTCACCATCCGATGTGAAGACCCGGGGCGGTGTGAGCGCTTGATACGACCTGAACGCGTCCTTGCGCTGGGAGATGAGCTGATCATCCACATGGTTCGTGCGAACGACATCGCGTAGCTCCTGAAACGTGAGATAGAAGATGTCGTCCTTCTCACCAAGCACATGGGCGTGCACGAGGCGTTCGGCCTCATCCAGTAAGGCCTGCTTATAAACGAAGTAGCGGCTGACCATGCCGTACTTTGGATACTCCCGGTACCCGATGAAGTTCCGGACCCGGTCGATCATCCGCTTGGTCTCTTCGGCTTTCTGCTCTCCGTCCGGTAAGGCCCGCAAGCGCTTCAGCAGTTCCTGTTCCTTCGCCCACGCCTCCTGGCGCCCTTGCTCAAAGCGCTGCTCGCCTGCGCCCGGCTCAAAGTTCTTGACATTGCCGAGGATCACGGGCACGAGTGTGGTGGGACGCTCGCTCCAACGCGGCCTCGTGATGTCGATCTCTCCGACGCAGCGCATGCCGTACTTGTCGAGGAAAGACCGGATGGCGTGCTCCGCTTCCCGTCCGCCCGCAAGCTTCGCGAGGTCGTCCAGAAAACCCTCACCCTGGACCTGTTGCAGAAATTCCACCACCTCCCGGTGCGGGCGGATCACGTCAGCGACGTCCAGGAGTGCCAGACCCATCTCCGACGTGATGTTGTGGGCCACGGATTGCGCGAGCGTGTCAGCCGCGTTCTTCTCGCCCAGCCACGCCTGCAGTTGCTCGTTGAGCCACGACGTGGCCTCCATCGCCGACATGAACACCTGATGGCTCCGCGGATCGAACAGGATCCGCTTCAGCTCCTGGATATCCACCAGGA
>VAYG01000075.1:0-5965 GCA_005885015.1 Actinomycetota bacterium
GTGCTCATCGGGCTGGGACTGCGTATCGCTGCCCTGCTCGAACTGGATGAACGAGAACTTCCCGTCGGGTTCGAGCACACCGAGGCGAACCTGGCGAAGGTCGCCGATCCCCTGCTCGCGGGCCCCTTCTAGCACGTCCTCGAGCGTGAGCCGCTCCACCCGGAGCATCTCGTCGATTGGCCGGCCGTTCCGGACCACGATCACCGGGATCCCCCTGACGGTCCGCCGGGCGAACGGCCATCGAAAGCCCACGAAGGACAGGATCACGATCAGCAGGCCGATCGTGGAAGCGGCCAGCATCGTCCCGGTGATCGACTGGTCCTCCTGGGTGACGCCCTGCTGCACGAGGTCGCCGATCGTGATCAGGAGGATCAGCTCGAGCGCGGTGAGCTGGGAGAGCTCCTTCTTCCCCATCGCCCGCGTGAGCAGCAGGATGAAGAAGAACATGATCGTGGCGCGAACGACGATCTCCATCAGGGCATCACCCGCGTCTGGTAATGGACGGACAGGACGATGACCCCGCCTACGACCAACGAGGTCGTGGCCTGGCTCCCGTGCTGCCGGGCGGGCTCGATGCGGGCGTCCATCGTGACCCGCAGCGTCTGGCCAGGCGGCTGGTCGAACGTCCAGATCGACCGGTCGCCGTTCGTGATGGCTTCGGCCGGCGTGGGGTCCAAGTTGTTGAAGTCGAACAGGTTGAAGTACGTGCTGGTGGTGGCCAGCGCGACGTTCTGGTCGAAGCCGCCGATCCGGTGGACGAGCACGACCCATCGGATGGCCAGCCCGGGCCGGGCGGTCGCTGGATAGATGACGGTGAGCTCGTAGCCGTTCGCTGACGCGGAGACCTTCGACGTTCGAACGCCCAGAGTGCCGGTGGCCCCGACGATGACGAACGCCGCCAGGATCGCCAGGAGCGCCCGCCGGATGTTCCGTGCCCGCCGGGCCGTCCTCTCGTCGGTCTCAACCGGAGCGGTGGCGACGTCCTCGGATCGTTTGGGCTCGCCGGACGGCATCGAGCCTCATCATCCCGGCGAGCCCGGACGAGTCAACTACCTGTAGCCGCGCGGGCTACGGCTTGCAGGGGGGGTGCTTGCAGTGCTTCCCGCCTCCCGACGGGCTGGGCGAGGGCGACGGTGACGGGGAGGGCGGCAGGATCGAGATGATCCGCTGCGGCTGGACGTCGTAGCCGGCGAAGCTCGGTGTCGGAAGGCTCGCCCACGGGCTGTGGGCCAGGGCGGCGAGCATGAAGTCGTGCCAGATCTCCGCGGGGATCGATCCGCCGAACACGTCGGCGAACCCGTGGATGTTGTGCATGGGGTGGCTCTCGTCCTTCGGGAACCCCACCCAAACACACGTTGTCAGCTGGGGCACGAACCCGCAGAACCACGCGTCCTGGAAGTTCTGGGCCGTGCCGGTCTTTCCGGCCGCGGGCCGCCCGATGTTGGCGGCGACCCCCGTGCCGTGCTGGATTACTCCCTGCATGGCGTAGGAGACCTGGGCCGCGTCGTTCTCATTGAGGACCCGGGTGCCCTTCTTGTTCGCGTCGAGAAGGACCTGTCCGGACGGGGCCTCGACCTTCTTCACCGCCTGGGGCCAGTGGCGTACCCCGCGGTCGGCGATCGTCGAGTAGGCCACGGCCATGTCCATCGGCGTGACCGACTGGGATCCCAGTGTGATCGAGCACACCGACTGGAGCTTGGAACGGATCCCCATCCGGTGAGCCACCTCGGCGACGTTCGAGGGCCCCACGTCGACGACGAGCTGGGCGAAGATCGTGTTTACCGAGTGGGCCAGCGCGTCCATCAAGGGCATGGTCCCGGCCGACTCGTCGGCGTAGTTGCTAACCTGCCACTCGCCCTTCGGGCCAAGGCAGCGCCGGTCGGGGATGGTGATCGACGGCGGCCCGGACATCATCGCGTGGGGATCGATGTGCTTCTCCATGGCCGCGGTGTAGGTGAAGACCTTGAACGCGCTCCCCGTCTGCCGGTGGGCCTGCGTGGCCAGGTTGAACTTCGCCTGGGTGAAGTTCCTGCCCCCCACCATGGCCCGGATTTCGCCCGTCCTGGGATCGATGGCCACCAGCGCCGCGGCGGGGTCGCCGGGTGAGGAGAGGTGGGCGGCCACGACGCGTTCCGCCGCCCGCTGCATGTTCCAGTCGAGGGTCGTGTCCACCTGGAGGCCGCCGCTGAACGTGTCCTCGACCCCCAGCTTCGTCTGGAGGAAGCGGCTGCAGCGGCCGCCGGGAGATGCGGTCGGCCAGGTCCCGGGTCATGTAGCCTTGCTTGGCCATCCGCTCCAGGACCAGGTTTCGCCGAGCCTTCGCCACGGCCGCGTGCCGGGCCGGATCGTAGTCGGCGGGCGCCTGGATCAACCCCGCCAGCAGGGCGGCCTGCCCCAGCGTGAGCTTGCCGGCGTTCACGCCGAAGTACGTCTGGGCCGCCGCCTGCGCGCCGTAGGCGCCGTGCCCGAAGTACACGAGGTTCAGATACTTGTCGAGGATCTGGTTCTTCGTGTACATGCGGGAGATCTTCTCGGCGAGCACCGCCTCCTTGAGCTTTCGGGACAGCGTTCGCTCCGACCCCGTGTACACGAGCTTCACGTACTGCTGGGTGATCGTCGAACCTCCCTGCACGATCCCGCCCGAGCGGATGTCCGCGATGCTCGCCCGGGCCAGGGCCTCGAAGTCGACGCCGCCGTGCCGGTAGAAGTTCTTGTCCTCGATGGCGATGGCGGCGTGTTGGAGGTTCGGGGAGATCTGGGACAGCGGAAGGGGGGTCCGGTTGACCTCTGCGTGGAGCGTGGTGATCAGCTTTCCGTTCCGGTCGTAGATGTAGGTGGTCTGGGCGAACGGCGGCTCCTGGGGGACCGTCGCGTCCGTGTAGGAGTGGACGAAGTGGCTGGCCTGGGCGCCGAAGGTCGAGCCCACCGTCAACAGGAAGGCAATCAAGGCGACGGCCAGCATGGGGGGCAGCAGCAGGAACTGGAGCATTCGCTTGGGCAGACGCCGCCGGACCGGTGGAGGGACGAGCCAGATCCGAACGGGAACCCGGGACTCCCCACCGGCCCTCTTGTGCTGTGGCTGGGCCGCCATTCGCGATTTGTACCCGACGCCCTCCGGGCCCAAGCATTGAGAACCGATGACGCTGACGAACGGACAGATCGCCGAGCTGCTGGCTCGGGCCGAGCAAGACGAGGCCCCCGGCACGAACCGGAGGACCGCCCTCCACCGCGCCTCTCGGGCCGCCCTGTTCTGGCCAGAAGAAGCGCACGCGCTGGCTGAGGCGGGCCCCCTCACGGAGCTCCGGTCCGTGGGCCCGTGGCTCGCCGGGGTCATCGCTGGCTTGCTCGCCTCCGCGGAGCCGCCGCCTGACCCGCCGGAGGCTCGGGCCGGCTTCCTGACCCTGGCCGAGGTCAGGGCGACCCTCCGCGAGCATCCCGAGTGGGCGGCGGAGCTCCGATCCGACCTCCAGATGCACACCACGTACAGCGACGGGAGGGCCTCGCTGCGGGAGATGGCCCGGGCGTGCTTCGACGACCTGGGCTACCACCACATCCTGATCACCGACCACTCGAAGGGCCTGCCGATCGCCCGCGGGATGGACGAGGCCCGGCTGGCCGCCGAGTCCGCCGAGGTGGCCGCCCTCAACCGCGAGCTCGAAGTTGACGGGGACGCGCGGCGGGTCCTGCACGGGCTCGAGATGAACCTCTCGCCGGAGGGGGAGGGCGACATGGACCCCGTCGATCTGCGGCACCTCGACGTGGTGCTCGGGGCGTTCCATTCCAAGCTCCGGGTGGCCGACGACCAGACAAATCGCTACGTCGCGGCGCTCCGCAACCCGACCTTCCACGTCCTGGCCCACCCACGAGGGCGGCGGTGGGACGTCCGGGTGGGGCTGAGGGCGGATTGGCCGGCCGTGTTCGACGCGGCCCGCGAGCAGGGCAAGGCCGTGGAGATCGACGGCTTCCCCGACCGACAGGACCTCGACGTCGAGCTGGCCGCCCTGGCCGGGGAGGCGGGCGTGTGGATCTCGATCGGCACTGACGCGCATCACCCACGGGAGCTGGCGAACATGGAGTTCGGCCTGGCCATCGCGATCCGGGCCGGCATCCCCCGGGACCGGATCCTGAACTACCTGCCTGTGGAGGAGCTCCTGGCTTGGGCCGCGGACCGGGAGTGAGCGTGGTCACACTCTCCGCACATGAGGGCGCCTAAAGGCCCGGCACCGGCTTTGCCGATAGGACCGATTGGGGGATGTGCCTCGAAAGGGGGAACCATGGGGAGTGCCGGCCCGCGTCGGCCCTCGACGCGTTCGTCGATCAGCCGATCTACCAGACGAAAGGTAGCAGTGGGCTTGTTCCTGGCTGCCACCTTCGGCGGGCTGGCCGTCTTGTCTCTTCCCGTCGGCCGGGTCATCCAGGGGCGTCTGCACCTCCCCTCCCCGATCCGCCGGGCCCTTGCCCCCGTCGAGCCCCTCCTCCGGCCGTTCACGGGGCTCCCACCCCGGCACGCCCCACCGCGTTCGATCTCCGCGCCCTTGGCTGAGCAGGCCGGCGCCGCCGCGCTCGGCCCCTCGAACGGGACGACCCCACTCCCAACGGTGAGCCCCAATGGGCCCGCCGAACACGCGCATCGTGCCGGCAGGAACGAGGAGGCCGGGCAGGCATTGGCTCCGGGGGGGTCAGGCCGCGCGGGATGCCGGCCGGCATCTCGCGGGAAGAAGGAACATCACCGCCGGCGGCATGGCTGTGGGAAGCGGCGCCACCATCGTGACCACCATTGCCGCGAGCGGCGCTCCTCGTGCTGGCGAGGCCCGACGCGTCCCGGGCGGCGGGCACGTCACGAGTGGTGGGCGGATCACCGGCGGGGAAGTGGGGCGAAGCCCTCCTCCACGGCGAAGCGGGCCAGGTCCTCCGGCAGGGTGGGGAGGCCGAAGAGGTAGCCCTGCCCGAGCCGGCACTTCAGCCCCAGGAGGTAGTTCCGCTGCTCCGGCCGCTCGATGCCTTCGGCCAACGGCTGCATCGATAGGCTGGCGGCCAAGCCGACCGCCGCCTTCACCATGCTGGCCGCGTCCGAATCCTCTGGGAGGTTCCGGATGAACCGCCGGTCGATCTTGAGCACGTCGACGGGGAGGTTGCGCAGCCGGCTGAGCGAGAGGTACCCCGTGCCGAAGTCGTCGATGGCCAGCCGCAGTCCGGCCGCGCTCATCTGGTCCAGGGCGCGCTGGGCCCGATCCGGGTCACGGGTGATGGTCGACTCCGCGATCTCGACGATCAGGCTGCCCGGGTCCACCCCGGCCGCGGACACCTTCCCCAAGAGAGTGGGGAGCGCCCCGGGCTGCCAGAGCTGGCGCGCCGAGAGGTTGAAGGAGAGCGCCAGCTTCAGGCCCCGGGCCGACCATTCCGCTGCCTGTCGGAGCAGCGATGCGATGACCCAGTCGCCGATGTCGGCGATGGCGCCGGTCTCCTCGGCCAGCGGGATGAAGTCGGAGGCTGGGATGAGCCGTCCATCCGGCTGACGGAGTCGGACGAGCGCCTCGGCCCCCACGACCTTGCCCGTGTCCAGGTCCACGATCGGTTGGTACTGGAGGGCCCAGTCCTGCCGGTCGACGGCCGCGCGCAGCGTGGTGGCCAGGGAGGCGGTGTCCTCCCCGCCCTCGCCCCCGGACGGGAACAGCAGGGTGCCGCCCGGCGCCCGCTGCTTGGCCCGATACATGGCCGCGTCGGCCTGCTTGAGGAGGGTCCGGGCATCCTCGGCGGGGTCGGGGAACAGGCTCACCCCGAGGCTCGCGGTGATGAAGAACTCGGTCCCGTAGAGCGTGAATGGACGCCTCAGCGTCTCGTGGATCCGGGAGGCCACGCCCGTGGCCGTGTCAACCGGCCCCGGCTGCCCTACCTTCGGGTGGGGTTCCAGGTCGGCCAACAGGACGAGGAATTCGTCTCCTCCCTGCCTGGCCACGACGTCGGT
>VAYG01000075.1:6012-13319 GCA_005885015.1 Actinomycetota bacterium
AAGTTGTCCAGGCCCATGAACAGGACGGCGACGGAAAGGCCGGCTCGGCGGGCCCGGGCCAGGCCCAGCTCCAGGACCCGGTCGAACATCACCCCGTTGGGAAGCCCCGTCAGCTTGTCGTGGTAGGCGAGGAAGGCGACCTGCTCCTCCGCCCGCTTCCGCTCCGTGATGTCGTACATGACGCCCTGCCAGAACCTGGGGCGGCCCTCCCCGTCGCGCACCAGCGTCGCCTCGTCACGTACCCATACTTCCCGGCCGTCCCGTGACACCAGCCGGTACTCGACCCGGAACGGTTCCCCCGTTTCGTTGGTTCGGTCGTTCTCTTCCAGGACTCGGTCCCGATCGTCGGGGTGCAGGAGCTTCGCCCACAGGTGCGGGTCGGAGGTCCACGCGTCCGGTCCGTAGCCCACCATCTCATCGACCTGTGGGCTGATGTAGACGGTCGAGCTCCGTGCGTCGACCGCGTCGATGTAGGTCACCACGGGGATCTGCTCCACCAGCACCCGGTACTTCTCCTCGGCCTCCCGGAGCAGGCGCAGCTCCTCCTCTCGCTCGGCGATCCGGCGGGCCCGCTCGCCGGAGAGCTCCCCCGACAGGAACCCCCCGCCCATGGCCAGGATCAGCCCCACCGCGATACGGATTGCCACGTCCACCGGATGGGCCGGGGCGCCGGAGGCCGATTGCGACAGCGCCTCGACCAGGAAGTAGGCGGCGCTGGTGACGACCCAGGCCGCGAACCCGCCGACCAGGCCCAGGACCACGCCCGCCTCGGCCTGCACCACGACGACCAGCGCCGGCAGGTATCGGCGCGGGTCGAAGGAATACAGGGCGAGCGTGGCGAACACCGCCGCTGTGTCGGTGACCACCCCGGCCACGGCCATCGGCCAGGAGGCTCGGAGGGACGGGAGGAGCTGGGCCGCAGCCAGCCCGAGAAGCACCACGACGATGGCCAGCGCGGCAGGACGGACGTAGGCGGGGGCGGGATGACCGGCGACCGGGTGGTAGCCGATCGTGTAGACGGCCATGGCCAGGGCCAGCCCGGCCCGGAGCAGGGCCAGCCAACCCCACCCGGAGGTGATCTCGCCGGTGCGCCGTGTCTCTTCGAGCCGGAAGCTCATGCTCCGCTCTCTGCCGCGAACGCGGGCGCGCCCGGCACCCGCCGCGGTTCAGGAGAGTTTTCGGCAAACCGCCACATTGGACTGAAGCGCCGGGGAGCGGCCATGTTCAATTGCCTTTGGGGCATTGTCGATATCTGCTACCGATATGGCGAACATTGGGTCGGACGAGGAGCCGACCGGACGAGCCACGCCCGCGCCCCCGGATCACGGCGCAGAGGCGATCATCGCGGCGGTGGGGTTCGCCGCCTCGGAGTTCCTCCGAGCTCCGTCCTGGGAGGCGTCCATCCCGGAGGTGCTGGCCCGGCTGGGGCAGGCCGCCCACGTTAGCCGGGTCTACCTGTTCGAGAACCACCGCGACGAGTTCGGCCGGCTCCTGACGAGCCAGCGGTTCGAGTGGACCGCGCCGGACGTCAAGCCGCAGATCGACAACCCAGACCTCCAGGAGCTCCCGTGGGACGGAGCCTTCCGGAGGTGGGTCGGGATCCTTCCCCGGGGCGGCGTGGTCCACGGCCACATCCGGGACTTCCCCGAGGAGGAGCGGGTGCTCCTCTCCCAAGAGGACATCCTCTCCATCGTGGTCGTCCCGGTCCTGGTCGGTGAGGAGTGGTGGGGCTGCCTGGGCTTCGACGAATGTGTCGAGGAACGGGCCTGGACCGGCGGGGAGATGGACGCGCTCAAGGCGGCCGCCGGCACGCTGGGAGCGGCCATCGCCCGCAAGCGGGCCCACCTCGCTCTCCAGGAGGCCGAGCTCAAGTACCGGACGCTGGTCGAGCAGATCCCGGCGATCGTCTACACGGCCGGGATCGGTGAGACCGGCGATTGGCTGTACATCAGCCCGCAGGTGCAGTCCATCCTGGGGTATTCCCCGGAGGAATGGATGGCCCACCCGGGACCCTTCTCCGCGCACCTCCATCCCGCCGACCGGGAGCGGGTCCTGGCGGAGGAGGCCTACTCGGGGCTGACCGGAGAGCCGCTCCACTCGGAGTTCCGCATGGTGGCGCGGAACGGGAACGTCGTGTGGATCCGGGACGAGGCGATCCTGATCCAGGACGAGTCGGGCCGCCCGCGGTTCTGGCAGGGCGTGATGTACGACGTCAGCGAGCAGAAGCGGGCCGAGGAGCAGGTCGCGTTCCTCGCCTACCACGACAAGCTCACGGCCCTGCCCAACCGGGTGATGTTCGAGGAGCTTCTCGACCTGGCCCTGGCCCGGGCTCGCCGGTCCGAGCTGGCTGTGGCCGTGCTCTTCCTCGACCTGGACAACTTCAAGCTCGTCAACGACAGCCTGGGGCACGCCGCGGGCGACCAGCTGCTCCAGATGATGGGCATGCGGTTGCGGGAGGCGGTCCGGGAGACCGATGTGGTGGCCCGGCAGGGTGGTGACGAGTTCCTGGTGCTGCTGGCCGACCTCGAGCAGGGGAGCTGGGGACCGCGCCCCGAGGCGGAGAACGCTGTGGTGGTGGCCCAGGCGGTCGTCGCCAGGATCCACGAGGCTCTGCGGACCGCGTTCGTCATCGGCGACACCGAGTTCTTCATCACCTCGAGCATCGGCATCAGCCTGTTTCCCTTCGACGGCGACACCGGGCGGATCCTCCTGAAGAACGCCGACGCTGCCATGTACCGCAGCAAGCGCGCCGGACCCGGCGGCTACGCCATGTTCTCCACAGAGACCGTCGACCCGCTGACGAAACTCTCGCTGACCACCCGCCTGCGGCGGGCCGTCGAGCGGCAGGAGTGGCTGCTCCACTACCAGCCGGTGGTCGATCTGAGGGACGCCCACCTGGTGGGGGTGGAGGCGCTCCTGCGGTGGCGGGAGCCCAGCGGGACGATGGTCCCGCCCGGCGACTTCATCCCCTTGGCCGAGGAGATGGGGCTGATCGAGGCCATCGGGGAGTGGGTCCTGGAGGAGGTCTGTCGTCAATCGAAGCTGTGGCGCCGTGAAGGGCTCATGACCGAGATCAGCTTCAACCTTTCCCCTCGCCAGCTGTGGCAATCCAATCTCGTCCGCTCGATCCTCGGGCAACTCGAGTACGCGAACGTGAACCCGCGGCACATCCTGGTGGAGATCACCGAGTCCTCGGCCATGACCGATCCCGACCGGACGGTCCGCATCCTCCAGGAGATGCACGCCATCGGGATGCGCCTGGCCATCGACGACTTCGGGACGGGGTACTCGTCCCTGTCCCGGCTGAAGAGCATGCCCGCGGACGTGCTGAAGATCGACCGTTCGTTCGTCCGGGACATCCCCGGCGACCACGCCGCCGCCAGCATGGTCAAGGCGATCATCCAGCTGGCCAACGGGCTGGGGATGACGCCCCTAGCCGAGGGCATCGAGACCGAGGACCAGTGGCGCTTCCTGGCCCAGCACGGATGCGTGCTGGGCCAGGGCTTCTACTTCAGCAAGCCGGTCCCGGCCGAGGAGATCACCCAGCGCTACGTGTGGGGGATCGTGTCCACCCCGTCCCGCTAGCTCGGCCCCTCGGGCCGGCGCGGCTCAGGGCGAGGGGCCGAACGGGCCTTCGGTCGGGGACTGGAGGATGTTCACCCGCTCCACCTTCCACCCCCCGGTCGTGCGGATCATGTCGATCTCGATCCGGAGGACCTCGGTGCGGGCGACCGGGTTGGCCTGGTTCGTCACCGACTCGTCGACGACCCCGAACACCGTGGCCGAGTCCCCGGCGATCGACTCGACGAAGATCGACCGGACCCTTCCCACGCTCCGGGCCCCCGCGGAGCGCAGGGCGTCGCGGGCCTGCTGGTCGAAGAAGGCGTCAACCTGGCGGGCGAAGTCACCGGCGGCGAAGGACCGGATGCGGGCGGCGTCGGCGTCGATGGTCTGGCCGGTGAAGTTGGTCAGGGCGGCCAGGAACCGGCCGGCCGCGGAGGCCACGTCGGCCCGGCGGCGGTCACTCGCCTGGGCCCCCTGCCAGAGAACGGCGAAGACGATGGCCACGGCCAGGGCGGCCACGAACAGGGCCCAGGGGAGCCCTTCGAGGAGCGCGCGACGCCGTGGCGGAGCGGCCGCCGCCGGAGCGGTGGGCTCCGCCACGTCCTCGGTTCGTTCCGAGACGAGTTCGTCCTCCCGGTCGGCCACGTGCGCGCCCATCATCGCCTACCGGACGATGCGGGAGCCGGTGGCCAGCCAGTACACGCGCTGGTTGACCGGCCCCACCCCGCGCCCGTAGCGCGTCTCACACGACTGGCCGGGGTACACGTCCGGCGGGGGCCGGTGGGGCGCGTAGGAGCGCGCGGGCGGTTCGGTGTGGGGCAGCACCTGGACCCGGAACCAGGTCATGACCCCGTCCTTGGCCTCCTGCACGGCCTGCCAGACGGCGTCGAAGAAGAAGTGGTTGAAGTCGAGGGCCCCTCGGAGGTTCCCCAGGTTGGCCGGCTCCGCCAGCGTGGCGTTCACGTCGCCGAAGTCCCGCACCAGGCAGGCCAGGTTCGGCTTCTCGTCGTGCAGAAGCGACCCGGCCACTTGGGAGAACCTGGCCCCGTTCTTCATCAGGTTCACCAGGTCGAACCGGCGGTCTCGGAGGATGTCGGTGAGGACCGCGGTGTCGGTGATGTCCGCGGCCAGGGCGTCGGCGTGGGCGGCGAACACCCCGGTCACCTTGGGGCCGTTCCTGATCAGGGACTCGAGCTGGGCCTTGACCTGCAGGAGGCGTTCCGGGAGGTCCGCGCTCGCCTCGGCCAGGGTGGCCAGGTCCTCGCCCCGTCCGCGGAGCCCCGTGGCGAGCTCGGACACGAGCCTGGAGAGGTCCTGGGAGGGGACGGCGTGGAGGACCTGCGCCAGGATCTCGATGGTTCGCTCCGCGTCGGGCAGCGAGGTGGTGTGGGCCAGGGGGATGAGCCCGCCGTCGGCGAGCGGCGCTCCCGATCCCGGCGTCAGCTCCACGGTGATGTCGCCGATCGGGCTCCGCCGGGTGATCGCCGCCCTCGTCCCGGAGGGGACCGTGGTGCCCGGCTCCAGGTGGACCCCGACGTCCACCACGCCCCGCGCCGTCAGGGTCACCTCCGAGACCGTACCTACGGGGACGCCGCGCATGGTCACGTCGTCCCTGGGGGCCAGCCCGCCGGCGTCGGCGAACTCCAGGCCCAGGGTCGGGCCTCCCCCCTTCTGCAAGATCAGCTGGGTGGCGCCGGCGAAGACCAGCAGGGCGGAGATCCCCAGGAACACCGCCAGGTTCACCAGGGTCCGCTTGGTGATCACTGGGTCCCCCTGCCGCCCTCGCAGTTCCGGGCGGGGTCGGTCGGGTCGTCGTTGAAGCCGCAGATCACGAACTGCTGGATCACCTGGTTGAACTCGTAGAACTCCACCAGCTGGGTGTTCGTGTCGTGCAGCGGCGCATACTTCAGGAAGCCGTCGATGGCCGCCTGCTGATCCCGGAGCGTTCCGAGGATCACCTTCATCTGGGCGAAGAACCGGGCCATCTCGTCCGAGTGCTGGTCCATGATGGCCCGGGCCCCTATGGAGAGACGGGCCAGCGCGTGGACGGCGTTCTGGAGCCTGGCGCCCTCCTCCCGCAGGACGTCGAGGGCCCGCTTGGTGTTCCCGACGGCCAGGGCGTGGGCGCTTGCCTGGAGCGCCATCGTGCTGTTCAGCTGGTTCAGCGACTCGATCACCGTCTGGATGTCGCCGGTGTGGCCGGCGTAGGCGTGAACGATCGTCTTGAAGTCGTCGATGAGGCTGCGCAGCTCGGCGCCGTTGCCGGCGAACCCCTTGTATCCCTCGTCGACCAGGGTCGCCACGTCGCTTGCGGCGATGGGCGCCAGGACGTCGGATCCCTGCTGGACGAGGTCCTCGAGGTCCGGCCGGACCTCGGTCTGGGTGATCGTGTCGCCGCGCTGGAGCTGCGGGGTGGACGCGGGGAGGTTCGGCGGCACGTCCAGGTCGACGAACTTCTCCCCGAGCAGGCTCGTCCGGCGGATCCTGGCGATGACCCCGCGGGGGATGTGGGCGGAGGGCTCCAGGCGCATGGTGACCTGGGCGAGGTAGCCATTGAGCTGGATGCTCGTGACCTTGCCGACGGTCACGTCGTTCATCATCACCGGAGCTCCCGTGGCCAGGTCGCTGACGTCGGTGAAGCGGGCCGACACGGAGAGGCCGCTCCCGCCGCCGCACGCGGTCAGCGTCGCCAGCGCCATCAGGAGCGCGGCGAGGAGCGAGGCGAGGAGTTGCCGATCGTGCCGTCCAGGAGCTGCTGGGCCATCGCGTCGTTGGCCTGGCTGCTTCCGCGGCCCCGCCGGCCCACGCCCTGGATGGTGCCGAGGGCGTCGCCGAGCTGTGTGGCCGCGCTGCCCTTGCGCTTCGGGCAGCCGGACGGGTCGAAGCAGAACAGGCTCGGCACGTGCTCTGCCCACCAGTCGGGGTTGGCGCATCGGATGTCGCCGCTCGCCTGGCACAGCTCCATCAGGCGCTCCTCCAGGCGGAGCAGGATGAGGGCGGCCAGCTCCTGCCCCTGGTTCCCCAGCCGGAGCCAATCGTGCTTGTAGTCGGTTGCTCGGGAGGCGGCCAGGAACAGGGACCGGGCCCACTTGCCGGTGAGGGCGAACCGCTGGGCGTTGCGGTCGAGTGTCTGGCCCGCTCGGGTCAGCGCGGCCACGTCGGCGTGCAGCGGGCGCAGATGCGCCCCCAGCAACGAGGCGATCTGGAGCGAGGCCTGGTTCAGCCCGTCGATGGTCCCTTCCAGGGCCGAGCGGTTGGCGTCGATCGTCCCGACCACGGCCCCGTAGTTGTCGATCAGCTGGCCCAGCGCCGCCTGGCGCGTGGACAGGGCCTTCGTGAGCTTGTCGAGCTCGACCACGATGGCGGCCAGGTCGTCGCGCTTTGTAGCGAGCGTGGCGATCACCCCGGTGCCGTGTTCGATCAGACGGTTGAGGTCGGCGCCGCTTCCCTGGACGGCCTGGGCGGCGTTGGTCACGAAGTTGCCGACCGTGGCCGGGTCGAGGCCTCCCAGGTAGTCCTGGAGCGACCGGAGGAGCTCGTCCGGCTCCGCCGGGACCGCGGTGCGAGAGAGCGGGATGGTCGCGCCGTCGCCCAGGACCGGCCCTCCTTGGTACGCCGGGAACAGCTGGATGTACCGCTCGCCCAGGAGCGACATCGGGACGACGGCGGCCTTCACCTGGGCGGGGAGCTTCACGTCGTGACCCACCCGGAACCTCACCGCCACGCCGCTCGGGCCGTTCTTC